>JANLOZ010000127.1:0-46691 GCA_031366845.1 Novosphingobium sp.
GGCAACGATCGCCAGCGGGAAGGCGACGTACATGCCGTAAACCGCGAACACCATGCCCCAGGTGAGAAAGCGCTTGCGCCAAAGCTCATCCATATCCTTGAGGATCTTGGCATTGACCACGGCGTTATCGAAGCTGAGCGACACCTCAAGTATTGCCAGCACGAACACGATCCACACCAACCTGCCTGCAGCCACCAGCGAGCCGCCCTGCGACCAGCCATACCAGGCAGCGAGCGCGAGGCAGACCACCGCGAAAATAATTGAAACCTTGAAATAGCGGAGCACTGCGGCCTATCCTGTCACTTGGGTTGATAGGTCTGTTCGGGGCCCGGGAAAGTTCGCGCGCGCACCTCGCTGGCATAGCGGGTTGCCGCTCCGCTGATTGTCTCGGCGATTTCCTCGTAGCGTTTGACGAACCGGGGCACGCGTTCAAACATGCCGAGCATGTCGTCGGTGACCAGCACCTGCCCATCGCATTGCGCCGAAGCACCGATGCCGATCGTGGGTATTTCGAGCGACTGGGTGAGCGCAATGGCAATCGGTTCGAGCACGCCTTCAACCACCACCGCGAAAGCCCCTGCGGCAGCAACAGCCTTGCCATCCGAAACAATCTTGGCGTGTTCTTCCTGCGTCTTTCCGCGCGCGCCATAGCCGCCAAGCACGTTGACCGCCTGCGGGGTGAGACCGACGTGGGCCATTACCGGAATGCCTCGCCGGGTGAGGAAAGCGATGGTTTCCGCCATCGTTTCTCCGCCTTCAAGTTTCACCGCTGCACAGCCAGTTTCGGCCATAATCCGGCTCGCCGAGGCAAAACCCTGTTGCGGCGAGGCTTCATAGCTGCCGAACGGCATGTCGACGATCACCACGCTGTGATAGGATCCGCGCACCACAGCCGCCCCGTGCGCGCACATCATGTCGAGCGTAACCGAGAGCGATGATGGCAAGCCATAGATCACCTGTCCAAGCGAATCCCCGACCAGCAGCATATCGCAATGCGGATCGAGCAACTGCGCCTGCCGCGCTGTGTAGGCAGTGAGCATCACCAGTGGTTCTTTGGTCACGCCATCAAACTTGCGCCGCTTGATTGCCGGCACGGTGAGCCGCTTCATTGGCGCGGGCGTGGGATTCGCCCGGCTGGTGGCGGTGTCGAGCTGGAATGTTGAAGACATGGCGCGCCTTCTAGCGGCGGAAACGAGACTGGGGAAGGGCGGCTTTTACCGCTTGCCATCGCGTTCTGCGGCGCTAGCTTCTCCGCCATAGTTAATTTGTTCGGGAAACATCTATGTTTGGTCGCGTAAAATCACTCGACGCCATCTTGGCGACGGCGAGAAAGAATTCACTGCACCGCTCGCTCGGTGCGTTCCAGCTGACGATGATGGGCATCGGCGGTATCATCGGAACCGGCATTTTTGTTTTGACTGCAGAAGCTGCAACCAAAGCTGGGCCCGCAATGATGTGGAGCTTTGTGCTGGCGGCCGCGGTCTGTGGTTTGACGGCGCTGTGCTATGCCGAAATGGCCGCGATGATCCCGGTTTCGGGGTCAGCTTACACCTATTCTTACGCAACCTTTGGCGAGCTGCTGGCGTGGATCGTCGGTTGGGCCCTGATCCTTGAATATGCGATTGCCGCCAGCGCGGTTTCGGTCGGCTGGTCTGGCTACATGGTCGGCTTGATGCGAGATCTTTGGGGTATTGGCATCGGCAATACTTGGACGCACGGGCCGCTCGATCCGGAACCGGGTATTTTCAATGTTCCCGCCTTCATTATCGCGCTGGTTATGGCAGCCTTGCTCTATCGCGGCACGAGCGAAAGCGCGCGCGTGAATGCGGTGCTGGTTTGCGTGAAGGTAGCGGCTTTGACGCTGTTTATTGCTCTGGCCTGGCCAGCAATGAACGGGGCGAATTTTCATCCGTTTAACCCTTATGGCTTCATGAAGCATGAAGTTGCCGATCCAGCGTCTGGCCATATGGTTGCCGTCGGAATTGCCGCTGCGGCTTCTTCCATCTTCTTTGCCTACGTTGGTTTCGATGCGGTTTCGACGGCGGCTGAGGAAACCAAGAACCCGAACCGTAATATTCCCATCGGCCTGCTTGGCTCGCTGGCGATATGCACTGTGTTTTATCTGCTGGTTGCAGCGGGCGCTATCGGCTCAATCGGCGCGCAGCCTGGCGGTGAACTGGCAACCTCGCACGACGCATTGGCTTACGTGATGCGGGCTATCAATCATCCGCTTGCGTCAAAGCTACTGCAGATTGCTGCCGGTGTTGCGCTGCCATCGGTGATCCTGATGATGATGTTCGGCCAGACCCGCATCGCCTTTGTTATGGCGCGCGATGGTCTGCTCCCTGCGCCGTTGTCAAAAGTACATCCGACCTACAAGACGCCTTACGTGATCACCATGGTGACCGGTATTTTCGTCGCTTTGTTCGCGGCAATGTTCCCGGTTGGGCAATTGGCTGATATTTCGAATTCGGGCACATTGTTCGCATTCGCTGCCGTGACTATCGGTGTGATGATGCTGCGGGTAACTGACAAGGGCCGCAATCGCCCGTTCCGCACGCCGCTGCTTTGGGTGGTGGCACCTTTGGCAACGGTTGGCTGCGTGTTCCTGTTCTTCCAGCTAAGCTTCTATACGCTCAAGCTGTTCTTCGCCTGGGCGGCGATTGGTTTGGTGGTCTATTTCCTCTACAGCCGCAATCGCAGCCACGTCGGCCTCGGACTGGTTGAGACGCATGAGACCGATGCCGATGCGCCGCCTGTGAAGGTTGCAGGGACTGAAGTGTAAGCTCTCCTCAGCGCAGCAATTCAGGAAAGGGCCGCTCCATCGGGGCGGCCCATTTCATTTGCACGTTGCCGCGCCGGAGAGCGCTTAAAGCGAATTACGCAGGAACATCAACGCCAAGCTGACGGGTCACAACATCAGCAGCTGTGCGCAATGCGTTTTGTAGATCCAAAAGCCCGGAACGTTTAAGCCCACTACCGATGCCGATGGTGACCAGCGCATGGCTTGGCTTGCCCCGTGCTTTCCACACCGGGGCGGCGAGTACGGTCACACCGCCGATGTAATTGCCATCGTCTACGCCGAAGCCTTGCCTGCGGGTTTCGGCAACCTGTTCAAGCCATAGGTCGAAACCAGGCGGATTCTCCCAGTTGAGCTTGTCGAAACGCTCCCTCAGCTGTGCTTCGGTGTAGCCGCCAAACGCCGCGATGCAGCGGCCGGTGGCGCTGATCAGGGCGGGAAAGCGGCTGCCAACTTGCGAGGCGACCCGCAGGTTGCCTCCCGCCCGAGAGACCGCAACCGCAACGATTTTGTCGAGACCCATGATCTGCACACCGAGCGCGCTTACGTCAAATTCTCCTGCGATCCGGTCGAGCGCAGGCTGCACCAGATCGGCGAAGGCATCGCGCCGCAGCCATTGTCTAGCGAGGGTGAGCACCCCCGCCTCCAAAGCATAACGCTTGGTGTCGGGGTCAAACGAGACAAGTTCTTCATCGGTAAGTGCGCGCAGGACGTAGAGGCAGGTACTGGGTACCAGCTTCAGGTCGCGAGCGATTGTGCCGAGAGCGAGCGGGGTATCGCTCTTGCCGAGCAGACGCAGGATCGCGGCGGCGCGGCTGATTGCGGGGGCCTTGCTGGCTCTGATGGTCTCGGCGAGGGTCATGTCTGGTCCGGCTTGTTGATGAAATGCATGCGGGGAGCTCCTGGGTCAATCGAGCTCGAAATTCACTATATTGAATATCATTCGTGATTTGCAATAGCAACAGTTTTCCTCTATCGGCGAGTCGATGACGAGCCTAACCGATTTCACCTCTTATGCTGATGCTCAGGAGCATGCCTCGATGGCTACGCTTTGGGAGCTGTTTGACGGAAATCGCGAACACCTCAACATCGCGCACGAAGCGATCAACCGACATGCTGACGGTTCGGGCCGGGCAGCAGTGCGGATCGCCCACGGTGATGGTTCCGACGAGGTTCTGAGCTTTGACACCATCGCTGCCGGGGCGGCGCAATTTGCCCACTGGCTTGATGCGCAGGGAATCCGGAAGGGCGACCGCATCGCTTTCATGCTCGAACCTTCGCTGCCCTTCTACGTCTGCCTGTTTGGCGCAATGCAGACTGGCGCCATTTCGGTGCCATTGTTCACGCTGTTCGGACCCGATGCGCTCAAGCTGCGCGTGGGCGACTGCAATCCTGTGATCCTTATCACCAACCCGGAAAAGGAAGACCTCGCACGGTCCGTGGCAGGCCCGCGCGTGATCGTTGCCGACGCTGGCCTGCTTGAAACGATCGCGCATTTCCCCGTGACCTACGCGCCAAAGTCAAAGGCAAGCGATCTTGCAGTTTTCCAATATACAAGCGGTACAACGCGCGAACTGCCCGAGGCAGTGAAGCACACCCACAAGGCGCTGGTCACCCTGATGTTTGCCGGACTCTATGGCACTGGCCTGCGTCCGGGCGACGAATTCTTCTGCCCGTCCTCGCCCGCCTGGGGCCATGGATTGTGGCACGGCACGCTGGCACCGCTGAGCCTCGGCATTACCACCGGCACTTTTGCCGGTCGCTTTGATGCTGAGCGGCTGATGAAGGCAATGTCGGACTACAAGATCACCAACATGTCTGCCGCCGCGACCCACTACCGGATGATGAAAAACAGCGGGAAAGCGAGCGACTACACCTTCGAAATCCGGAAGCTGAGCTACACTGGCGAACCCATCGATCCGGCAACGCTCGATTTCATCGATGCCACGTTCAAGGTGCCGGTCTGCTCAATGTACGGCACAACCGAGATTGGCGTGGTGCTGGTCAATTTTCCTGGTGCAGACGATTTCGAGGTGAAGCCCGGCTCGCTCGGCAAAGCCGTTCCGGGACAGCGGCTCGAAGTGCAGCGCCCTGATGGGTCGCCCAGCGATGCCAATGAGATTGGAGAATTGATGCTGTGGCGGCGTGATCGCTGGGAAACCACCAAAGACCTCGCGAAAATCGACAAGGACGGATATTTCTACCACTGCGGCCGCGCTGATGACGTGATTATCTCGGCGGGCTGGACAATGTCTGCGGTGGAGATCGAAAATACCATGCTCAAACACCCGGACGTGCAGGAGTGCGCGGTCATCGGCGCGCCAGACGCCACCCGCGGGCTGGTAGTGAAGGCTTTCGTCGTCAGCTCACGCGAGCCAGGCGATACCTATGTCAAAGAGCTGCAAGATTTCACCCGAGCTAAACTGGCGCAGCATGAATTCCCGCGGATCGTCGAATTCGTGTCCGAGCTGCCCAAGACCCCCGCAGGCAAAGTCAACCGCAAGGTTTTGCGTGACAAGGAAAATGAGAAAGCGTCCGCAGCGGCATAAGACCCCCAGCGCACCGGTCGCGGCTGTTTCTGCGACAGCGTCCCCATGGAGGGACAGTGCGCCTACGTTGCAAAATTGACCAGGTTATTAGGAGAATCCGAAATGAACGAGATGACCAACAAATTTCCCAAGATCACCGAGGCCGGCCTCGACGATCTGCGCAAGCGCATCGGCGTGAAGATCGAGAACACCGTCGAACCTTGGAACTATGAAGCCACCCGCGACGCAATCCGTCACTATTCCCACGGCATCGGAGACGATAATCCGCTGTGGTGCGACCCTGAATACGCTGCGAAAACCCGCTATGGCGGCGTTGTCGCGCTGCCCAGCTTCCTGTTCACCACCAGCCGCCTGATCTCGGGCTATTGCGGCGGGCTCTCGGGCGTTCACGCGATGTGGGCCGGTTCTGACTGGACGTGGAACAAACCGGTGATGCGCAATGACACGATCACCACGGTAGCCTATCTGAAGGATCTGGTCGAACATCAGACCAAGTTCGCAGGTCGTAGCTTCCAGCAAATCTACCACGTCGATTTCTTCAACCAGCACGGTGACGAAGTCGCCAGCGCCGATAGCTGGGTGTTCCGCACCGACCGTGACGAGGCGCGCGAACGCGGCACCAAATACACCGAAGCGCGCGGGCGGGTTGAGCCTTTCACCGAAGAGCAGCTGCAGGAATACTCTGATCTTTATGCCGCCGAGGATCTGCGTGGCAGCACCCCGCGCTATTGGGAAGACGTGGCTGTCGGCGATGAACTTCCGCGCATGGTCAAGGGGCCGATGACGGTCACCGGCTTCATCTGCTATGCGCAGGGCTGGGGCGGGCTTTATATCCGCGCGAACAAGCTGGCGTGGAAGATGCAGCAAGCCCATCCGGGTCTCGCCATCAAGAATCGCTTCAACGTTCCTGATTGCCCCGAGCGCGTTCACTGGGACGAAGCTTTCGCGCTCGAAGTTGGCGCACCGGGTGCCTACGATTACGGACCAGAGCGCAATTCATGGCTGACGCATCACATGACCAACTGGATCGGTGACGATGGCTTCCTGCACAAGACCGGCTGCCAGATCCGCCGCCATAACCCCGATGGAGACGTGCTGTTCATTGATGGCAAGGTGATCCGCAAGTTCGATGAGAACGGCAAGAAGTACGTCGAAGTTGAGCAGAAAGCGACGACCCATCGCGGAGAAGTATCTGCCTTTGGCACTGCGGTGGCAGAACTGCCGAGCAAGACCCAGGACTAGGCTTCACGCTCCTCTCCCGTAAAGGGAGAGGAGCAGCGCTCCGGGGTGTCAGACCTAGAGAGACTGGACGTGGCGGCCTACGTCACTGGCTCTCAGACTGGCAATGGCTCGCTCTCGGGGATTTTCCTCCCTGAAGGCGATTTTTGCGAGGGCACGTCGAGGCGCTGGGCACGATCCGCACCGCCTCACGCTTGAATTCCTCTGTATGTTTCTTCTTGTCGTCGGTCTCCTTGATCGAGCGTTAGACTCTCAAGTGACCGGCGCGAAACCGCCACAAGTCCAGTACAAACGGCGCGCCGTAAATCTGCAGCGAGAAGCAGCCTTCGAAGCCGACTTCTTCCATGCGCCTTGCGATTGCTCCCATGACGGGGGCCGGGAGAACGGGCATCACACCCCACCAGCGGCGTTCACCGCCGGTCACGTTGGTCAGTCCGCTCATTTGCCGTCATAGCCTATGATTTCGCTGCAATCGGCGCTGACATTATCGCGATAGGCAAAATCACCTTGCGCCTGTCTTTCGGCGAGGGCCAGCATCAGCACCCGGTATTTCTGCCCCGCTTCATCGAGCGGCGAGTGCAGATCCTTGCGTTTTTCAGGGTTCATGTAGCGCGGGCTTTGCGGGCTGGTCATATAGCTGTCTTGCCGCGAAACCTTGTAGCTGGCCTTGGGCATCATGTAGCGAAAAAGATTGCTTTTCTTCACGTTGGACGTGTTCATCGCATAATCCAGCCGGGTGCGGTCGCGCGTTTCGGGAACGCAGGGGTGGAACAGCTGGACATTGTCGCCCGGGCTGAATCGGCCATAGGCGATCGCCGCATGGCTGCGCAGATAGATGCGGATCACCTGGCGAACCTGCTGGACGTCTGCCTTGACCCCGCCAAAGATCTTCATGATCGGCGCGACCGATTTGTTCACACAGGTGCGGACCATGGTGATGGTCTCACTATCGTGGAAGACCTCGACCGTCTCCTTGTCCATCTTCTCATCGCCAACCACATCGGCGTGGAGGAAATCGGCATGGGTCAGGTCGATCAGGTTTTCCAAACTCAGCGGGGCTGTGCAATCGAAGCGCACAGTGCCCAACATGTGCAAAGGCAAGCCGCCATCTTCGGGCAGATAGGGCAGGCTGGGAATATGTTCCGGCGCGGCATTGGCCGGATCGCCGAACCAGCACCAGACATAGCCGTATTTCTCGACCACGGGATACCTGCCCTCAGTATCGGAATAGGCGCTCTTGGTGCCGGTCAACACCTCGGACGGGTGAAGCTCAGCGGCAATCGCTTTGCCGTCTTCGCGCCACAGGAAATAGGGCTGCGAATAGATCGCCCGGCGCGCAGGCTTTTTGCCCACAGCGAAACTGTGAGCCAGCGGGAACCAGGCATCCTTCAGCACAATATCGTGCGGCACCCAGGCGTTGACCTTGGCCGCGAATTCGCTCGGGTCAGCGGTGATCGGATCGACATAACTGTCAGTGGATACAGTATCTTTGACGTCAAGCATGATCGTCTTCTCCTGTTTCTAAGGCCGCGCTGATCGCTGCAGATCGATCACCAATTTCATTCCGCAACGTCGCCGCATGGATTGATGCGGAGGGCTTCAATACCCGCAATGCTGCGCCATCAATGGCACTGTGCACGGTCAGTGGCGCACCGGCACCCAACAATTTTGCCCGCATTCCGGGTCTGTTGTTTTCCAGCTTAGCGCGCCAACGAACTTGCGTAACCCCTCTTGCGGCAGGAATCGGGGCGAGTGTTGCGGACAGCAGCGGATGGAAGCTATCGTCACGCAGCAACAGATCGCATTCCCCGGTCACCGGATCGGTCGCAATTCGCAGCGTGATCGGGAAATCCGAACTGAACGGTGAAGGCCAGTGCAAACCAGCCCATTGGCACGAGCGTTCAAGGACAAGTTTGCCATTCTGCTCGGCCAGTTCGGCGAGCAGGTAGGGTGTAAAGCGCACACCCCGGATGTTTACAACCAGAGAGGGATCATCGAACAATGCAGCGATGTAGTGTTCGTGTGCCAAAGCAACGTTGACAGTACCGGACAGGGGCAGCCTATCGGCAACGGGGGCTGGAGCCGGTGCCGCTGCATCAAGGCAAACCCGGACAAACCCGCCACTCTCCGCAACTCCAAAAGGAATAGCCCGGTAGAGACGAGGGAATTTCACCTCGCTTTTCAGATTCGGAATATCCTTGAGATGCCCGGTAGCGCCATCGTAGGTCCAGCCGTGATAACCGCACTGGATCATGCCGTTGCCCAGCACACAGCCCAGCGACAGCGGGGTGCGGCGATGCGGGCAGCGGTCTTCCAGCGCGCGCACCGCACCCTGGTGGTCACGCCACAAGACTATCGGCTGATCTGCGATATCGACATTGATCGGCCCCGCCGAGGTTACTTCCTCGGATCGGGCAACCGCCCACCAGGCTTCAGCCATAAAACAGCTCCGCTATGCGTTGGCGGTAGAGTGCCGCCTTGCTTGGCTCTATACCGAATTGCGGCACGACCGGGGTGATGGAATCGGCATGGACCGCGCGTTCGGCAACTTGCGCCCGAACCTCGTCAACCGAACCGAGAATGGTGATCGCGCTGACCATGTCATCGGGGCAAGCCCTGGCCATGGCGTCATAGTCCTGCGCCGCGAAGGCCGCCTGAATCGCCTTGGCCTCGCTGCCGAAGCCGATTGCGGTGAAGTAGCGCAAATATTGCGGTGACTGGGTGTAGAAGGCGATGTTGGCGCGGGCATCGGCGATGGCTTCGGCCCGGTTCGGATTGATCACGGTGAAGATCATCAGGTTGATGTCCACATCGCTACGGCTTCGGCCAGCCTTGTCCAGCCCGGCCTTGATCGACTGGCCCACGCGGTCTTGCAGCCAGCGGGTGGTCCAAAGCGGATGCCCCAAAAGTCCATCGGCGATGGCACCAGCCTGAGCACAGGCTTTTTCGAACACTGCCGGCAGGTAAACCGGAATGGCGCTGCGCCGGGGCGAGCGGACCAGCCGGAAATGCGATAGGTCGAGTGAATGATATTCGCCCGGAATCTTCTTCAGTTCACCAGTGTGGCCCTTCGCGATAATTTCGCGCACCTGCCCCACAATTTCGCGCATATGCGCGAGTGGCTTGCCATATGGCATGCCGAAGCCGCCCTCGATCTGGCTTTCGGCGCTGGAGCCTAGCCCCAGCACGACGCGGCCGTCGCTGATATGGTCAAGATCAATCGCAGAGCATGCCGTTTCCAGCGGGCTGCGAGTGAAAGCCAATGCAATACCGGTGCCCAGCTTGATCCGGCTGGTTACAGCTGCCGCTGCTGCCAATGTAGTGAACGGTGCGCCGAAGATCTGCGGCGCCCAGACGCCCTCTACGCCCGCTGCTTCCCAACCCTGGACCAGCGGCACCAGTTCACTGGCGGGCAGCACCGGAAGTTCGGCCCAGACAGGTTTGCCAGCAGGCAAGGTCAGTCTTCCTTGGCGATCGTCACAGTCATGCCGTCCATATCTGCCGTCACGGCAATCTGGCAGGATAGCCGGCTATTGGACGCGCGATGATCGGAGCTGTCGAGCAAATCATTCTCGTCTTCGCTCATCGCGGGCAGCTTGGCCGCCGAGGCATCATCGATGATGACATGGCAGGTCGCGCAGGAACAACAGCCACCGCATAAGGCCAGCAGTTCATCGAAGCCCGAATCGCGGATCAGTTCCATCAGCGACTGGCCGGGGTTGGCTTCGATGGCCTTGCGGCTGCCATCGCGATTGATTACGTTTATTGTTGTCACTTGCAGTCTCCAGAATGATATTATTTCACTTCACGTTCAACAGGAAAGTGATTGAAATAGAATTCAAAGTCCTTACGAATATCATCGGCAGTTATTCCGAAATCGCGTTCCAGATTGAACTCCACGCGGCCCTTGATGCCGGGATCGTGGTCAGCGTGATATTTGTGCAGGATGGCCAGCGTTTCGGCATCCAGAGGCAGGCCCGCCTTGGCATAGACCTCGCCAAGGATGGCATCGGGGTTCTTGATCCACTGGTGAAAATAAACGTCCACTGTCTGCTGCGGCGGCAGCACATGATGATCGCGCACGCAGCGCTGCAGCAGCACGCGATAACGGTCAATCCAGTAGCCCTTCGGCTCCTCGGGATCGCTCTTGGTCCGCAGAATACGCGAGGCATAGAGCCACATCGACAGCGTCGAGCGGATCGAGGCGACGGGATCACGGTGCGTGATCACATAAGTCGCATCAGGAAAGGTGGCACACAGCACCGGAAGCTGTTCCATGTGCTGCGGGCACTTGATTACCCAGCGGTTGGGACCTTTCAGAAATGTCAGCACCTGCAGACCCTTTTTGAGGTAGGCATAGGTGCCGCTCTGATCGTGGCTGAGGTAATAGTCCTGCCATTTGGGAGCCAGCACCAGCCATTCGAGCAAGTAGGACGAGAAATCCAGCGCCTGAAGTTCAATATCCTCGCTGACATGATCGGGCGAGAATTCGTGCATGTATTTGAACAGCGGCATCATTGCGTCCTGCTGTTGCCAACCGGCAGCGGCGCGGGTCCAGCGCGGACTGAGGTCATCAGCGCTCGGCGCATCGGCCTCGGTCGGGACGGGCGCGGTGGCCTCCCACCAAGGCATCGAACGCAGCCGCTGATCGGCAGATAGCAGGCCTAGCAGATGGGTCGTGCCAGATCGCGGCGGCCCGGCGACGATAATCGGCCGGTCGATCACGATGTCGAGAATTTCGGGATAGCGCTTGCAGATGTCCTCAACCCGCAGGCGATCAGAGGCATAGCGCAGAAACATGGTCCATAGCGCAGCATGTGAGATCGGACTGAGGAAGCTGTCGTCCTTGACGCATTGGCACCACAGTTCCAGCCGCTCGACAAAATCCATCGCGCCGAAATCGCTGAGCCCGGTCTGTGCCTGTGCTGCACTCAGGATGGCTGAGGCCGTGAAATCAAAGCGCGCTTGCGCCGCACCGGCAAGTGCAGCCTGCTGCAATTCGGTCAACACGGGCGCAAGCATGTCGGTGATATCGAACACCTCACCCTTCGCTCCGCCTGCAGCCATGCCACTCTCTCCTCGTCGAAGGGCCACCTAGACGGGCAGAAAAACGAACCTTGCCCTACCAAAAGATATGCGGCCTTGATCGGGTGCGGGGTTAGCCAGCGACCAAGAACACAAGACAGTTCGAGGATGCGCTCGCCATAATGGCCCAGAATTTATTTGATCTCACTGGCAAGGTTGCCCTTGTGACCGGAGCAAACTCGGGGATTGGCTTTGGCTTTGCTGAAGGCCTGGCACGTGCGGGCAGCGATCTGGTGATCTGGGGCCGCCGTGCTGATGCGAATGAACGTGCGGCAGAAAAGTTGCGTGGTTTCGGGGTGAAAGTTCATGCACAATCGGTCGATGTAGCCGATGAGGCGTCGATCGTTTCAGGCGTCGCAGAGGCGCTGGCGATGATGGGCAGGATCGATACCGTCGTCGCCAATGCTGGGATCGCCAGCCAGAAGCCGTTCATCGAGATGGACGCTGAAACCTACCATGCCCTGATGAACGTCAACCAGCACGGCGTGGTCTTCACCTTGCGCGAAGTTGGCAGGCATATGGTTGAGCGTGCCAATGCCGGTGATCCGGGCGGTTCAATGATCCTGTGCGGCAGTGGCTCGATCTTTCAGGGCGTTCCGACGATGACGCATTATGGTGCTGCCAAGGGCGCGCTGAACGCTCTTGCCAAGGGCATCGCAGCTGAACTCGGGCCGCACGGCATCCGCTGTAATGTGATCGCGCCGGGATTTATCATTACCGAAATGACCATGGCCGATCCCGCCGTTGGCGAGATGATCGCCGAGATGGTCGCTGCAAAGGCTCCCATTGGGCGCGCGGGTCAGCCCGACGATCTGTGGGGCGCGGTCGTCTATCTCGCCAGTGATCTGTCGCGATACCACACAGGCGACACGCTGATCATCGATGGCGGAAAGATTGCGAATAACTGAGCAGATCAGATGAATTTGGGGGGATTGAGATGGAACCGACAAGCATGACTGCAATGCCACCACCGGCAAACACCTGGGTTATGGAGACAGGCAGCTTTTACCTGTGGCCACTAATCTTCGTGCTTTGCGCCATCTGGGCGCTGCGGACAAAGCGTCTGCCTGTGATGATGCTCCTGCTGCTTTCTGCTTCATCGAGCTTCTGGCAGGAGTTCTTTGGTGACTGGGGTGCCTACCTCTCGTGGAATCCAGCATTCGCCCGGCTGCCGTTCTGGGGAGAAATGGCCTATACCACGCCAATCAAGCCGATCTTCATCCCGCTTAGCTGGGGCTGGTGGTTCTCGCTGTCGATAACCCCACTTCTGATTCTGACGCTTTGGCTTTCGCGCAAGTTTCCTGCGCTCTCAGTAAACTGGTGGGCGTTCATTACTGTTTTCCCGCTCTATTCCGCCTATGAATTGTATGCCGAGGGCAATGCCGTCGCGGCAAGTTGGTGGTCTTACAATGCGGTTATCGGCCCGCAATGGACCGCAGCCAATGGTGCGGGCATGTCGATCATTTGGCCGGTAATCCTTGCGCTCTGGGCGACGTGGGTGGTTATCCTGCTGGCCAGGAAGGACGAAAATGGCCTTTGGTGGCACGAACGCAAGCTCGGCCTAGCAGCTGGCGGTTCAGGCTGGGTCTATGAAGCCAAGCGGCTCGGCGCGTTCATCGTGATGTTTCAGGTTACCTGCTTCCTCGTCGTAACGCTGCCACCGATCATCGCCAGGATGATGTTCGGCGGGCCGAGCCTGCTGGTTCCTTGAGGGGCACCGATGTTTCCCCGCCCCAACGCCCGGCACAGCCAGATTGCCTATGTGACGAACGATCTTGATCGGGCGCTGGCTGTGTGGCGCGATGAATTCGATGTGCCGGCCTTCCATGTCTTCACGAATGACATGGAAGGGCTGGTATCCTCGCATCCCTTCCAGTTAAGGATTGCGCTAGCGAATGTCGGCGGCACCGAAATCGAGCTGATCGAGCCCTTGAACGGCACTGCGCCGCTCCATGCAGAGCCACTTCCTGCGGATGGCAGCTTTGCGATGTGTTTCCATCATGTAGCCATGCGCATTACCGGCAAACTGGCCGATTATGAGGCGCATATGGCCTCACTCGATCCAGTTGAACATCCCGTGGCATGGTCCGGCGGCTTGGCAGATTTGATGCGCTATGCCTACACTGACGAACGCCGGACGCTCGGCCATTATGTCGAACATGTATGGTTCGACGATGATTTCTACGCGCAATTGGCTTCGGCCATACCCGTCTATCCGGCGCGGTGAAAACCATGCCTGCAACGAGCCTTAACTTTCGTGATCTTGGTGGCCTTGCAGCCGGGGCCGGCCACATTCGGGAAGGCGTGCTTTTTCGCAGCGAGGGGCCGCGCAATTTCAGCTGCGATCAATTGGCAGTGCTGCAAGGCATGGGCTTTCGCTCCATTGTCGATTTGCGATCTGTCGGCGAACGTGCGGAAGCGCCGCACGATTGGCACGGACCCGATTGCCGTTGGCTGGAGCTGGACGTGAATGCCGATCTGCGCGTTTTCGGCAATGATGGCCGGGAACGCCTGATCAAAGGCCCTGAACCCGAAATTGCCATTGCGACCATGGCGGAAACCTACCGCGAGATTGTGGGCGCGCTGATCCCGCACTGGCCTGTGATCGCCGGGACACTGCTCAATGGCGAACTGCCGATGCTGCTCAATTGCACCGCAGGCAAGGACCGCACCGGCGTGGCGATTGCCTTGCTGCTGGAAGTGGCTGGGGTATCGCGGGATGTTATCGTTGAAGACTATCTGCGCTCGGCGATATTCGGCGATAACCTTGTCCTCGCCGGGGAATTGGAGCCGGGAATGATGGCCAGCTTCGGCTTCATGCCCAGTCAGGGACAGATCGACGCGCTGATCGGCGTGAGGGCAGACTATCTGGTGGCTGCGTGGGACGAAGTGGCCCGTAGCTGGTCGAGCGTAACAAATTACTTTGCAGCCGCTGGGCTGGACGTGGATGCCCAGCAGCGAATTCGCGCAGTTTTGGTTGATTGACCGGGCAAGCGCCCGAACAAGGGAAAATGAAGATGAACACTGGTGGAGTTATTGGCCTTGGCGGAATTGGCGGCGGCGTCGCACAATGTCTGCAGCGTTCAGGACAACTTTCGGCCATTTATGATGTCCGCGCCGAAGCGGCCGCCAATGTTCCGGGCGCGCCTGCAATGTCGACGACACCGCGCGATCTGGCGGCAGCGTCGGACTGCGTGCTGATCGCAGTGCTCAACGGTGCGCAGACCATTGCCGTGCTGAATGGACCTGACGGTGTTTTGGCGGCAAACAAGCCGGGGCAGATGGTTATCCTGCTCTCGACTATTGCCATGGCCGATCTGGAAGCCTCGCAAAAACTATGCACCGATGTCGGTGTTACTCTGCTTGATTGCGGCGTAACCAACGGTCCGAAATCTGGGCAAAACGGCTTGATCTGCTTGGCGGGCGGCAGCGATGCCGATCTGGCAAAAGCCAAGCCGATCTTCGATGGTTTTGCGCAGCAGGTGATCCACATGGGTGGCCCCGGTACCGGTATGGCCGCCAAGATCGCTCGCAACACCACCTATTTTGGTTGCATGCGCGCTGGATATGAAGGTGCGGTGATCGCGCGTAATTATGGTGTCAGTCTTGATCAGCTGACGATGGCGCTGGCGGGTGATCCCAATGCGGGCGGCGGGCTGGAAGGGGCATTGTCGATGGTGAAGCGCCCCGATCCGGCAGGCGATCCGGCGGAAACCAAAGTGCGCGAATATTTCCAGATGCTGATGCTCAAGGATCTCGAAGTCGCGATTGCCGAAGCCGCCCGCTTTGGCGCGCGTTTGCCGATGGTCGAATTGATCAGGGAAAATGCGCTGTCGACGTCTGGGCTTGAATACCCGCTTGGTCAGCCGCTCGCAGGCTGACGTCGCAATTTCAGGAGTGTTGCAATGAACGAAGAGAATTGGGCCAAAGGCCTTGAAGTGTTCGATGCGGTCTACGGCCCTGGCACGTCAGCCATGGTCACCCCGTTCAAGGATTCGCCGTTCAATCAGGAGATTGTCGGCAACCAGTTTGCCAATCTGTGGGGCAACGAGGCCTTCACTATCCGCGAAAAGCGGCTGATGGTGCTGGGTGCAACAGCCATGCTGGGCAGGCAGGATCTGGTCGAAATCCAGATGACCGGCGCGCTGATCAACGGCGAATTTACCGATGAACAGCTTGAGCAGATTCCGCTGTTCCTGCTGTTCTATGCCGGTGCGGGCAACTGCACAGCGCTTTTCCGCGGGATTGAGGCGGCCAAGGCGCGTGTGGCGGCGATGAAAAAGGACGCCTGACCATGCGTGAACTCGCCCGCCTGCCGCTCGAAACGTCTGCGTTCCGCGATAAATTCGGTCCCTGGGCGGTGATTGCCGGGGCATCTGAAGGCACGGGCGAATGTTATGCGCGGGAACTGGCGGGGATGGGGATCAATCTGGTCCTCGTCTCGCGCCGCCAGGTTGCACTTGAAACGCTGGGTGAGGCGCTGAAGGCTGAATTCGGAATCGAATTTCGCACCGTTGTGCAAGACCTGACTGAGGAAGGGGCTGGAATAGGTATCGTTTCAGCCGCGACGGGGCTCGATGTCGGACTCTATATCTCCAACGCCGGTGCCGATGGTTTCGCCAGTTTCTTCGAAGACAGCACCGATGGCGCTCACCGGCTGGTGCGGATGAATATCTCAACGCTAATCGATGCCGCCAATGGCTTCGGCAAAAGCTTTCTCGCACGCGGGAACGGGGGGATCATTATCATGGCATCGGGCGCAGGCCTCGGCGGCCAGCCCAATCTGGTGCTCTATTCGGCGACCAAGGCCTTCGAGATCAATTTCGCGGAATCGCTGTGGGCAGAATACCACGATCGCGGGATCGACGTGATCGGCATTGCTGCCCCCATCATGCACACGCCAACGCTGCTGCGCATGGTGCCAGAGGGCTTTGACGTGTCAGACGTCTATGATCCTGCCGACGTGACCCACAATGCGCTGGCCGGGCTGCTGGCGGGCGAGCCGTTGCAGATCATACCCGACGGGCCAGGGCAGGAAAAGCAGCCGCAAGTACAAATTGATCGCAAGCAGCGGCTGGTCGGCTTCGTCGAATTCAACAAGATGTTTACCGGAGGGTGAAGCAAATGGGCAGACTGTCAGGCAAAGTGGCCATCGTCACGGGCGGCGGCGGCGGGATTGGCTCGGCTGTGGTCCGGCGGTTCGTTTCCGAAGGCGCAAAAGTGGCGGTTGCCGATCTATTTGTCGAAACGGCGCAGGCGGTGGCGGCACCATTGGGCGATGCGGCGCTGGCTGTGCAGTTCGATGCGGCCAGTCCGGCATCGGTCGAAGCGATGGTGGAAAAAACCGTCAGCCACTTCGGGCGGCTCGACATCCTGCACAACAATGCGGCGATGACCGATCCGGTGAAAAGCCCGCTCGACACCGATGCCGTGACCATTCCCATCGAAATCTGGGATGAGATCATCGATGTCAATCTGCGCGGCTATCTGCTCGGCTGTAAATACGCCATCCCGCATATGATCAAGGGCGGCGGCGGCTCGATTATCAACACCGCATCGAACAGCGGCACTGCCGGTGATCTGGCGCGGATCGCCTATGGCGCGTCCAAGGGCGCGATCATCACCATGACCAAATATATCGCCACTCAGCATGGGCGGCAGAACATTCGCTGCAATTCGGTTGCCCCCGGCGTGGTGCTGACCGAGGCGCTTGCTGCGACAGTTCCGGGTCTGGCCGACATCATCAAGCGCCATATCCTGACACCCGAATTCGGCGTCCCTGATGATATCGCCGCGCTGATTGCTTTTCTCGCTTCGGATGAAAGTCGCTACATAACCGGCGAGAATATCTCGATTTCCGGCGGTGGCCTCTCGCACCAGCCGCATTATGCCGATCTGCTGGATCTCATGGAACAGCACCTGTCATGAGCGCGGCGCTGACTGTTTGCAATTTGGAGCAAGCAGTGCGCGAACACACGGGTCTTACCGATTTTGGCCCGGATACCGGGTGGCGCGAGGGCTTTGAAAGGCTTGTCGCAGCAGTTGAGGCAATGGGGCCGAACGATCAGCTTCGCCAAATGGCGAGGCACAACATTGTCGGCCAGCTGGCAACCCGACTCCGCTTTGTCGAGGATGATAGACAACACCCCGAAATCGCTGCGCAAGACGTGGGCGACCCGCTGATCGTGATCGGCCTGCCGCGCACCGGCACGACAATCAGCTATGACTTGCTCTGCCTCGATCCCGCAGCGCGCGCACCGCGAGAATGGGAATGGTACATCCCCTGGCCGCCGCCCGAAGTCGCGACCTTTGATAGTGACCCTCGCATCGCGCAAGTCACTGCGATGTATGATGTCTGGCTGGAGCATGCCCCGCAACTGCTTGATATCCAGCGCTTCGATTGCACCCAGCCGGGCGAATGCAACCACGGCATGCAATATCACTTTGGCAGCACCAACTTTTCCGCTGAACTGGGCGTGCCGGACTATGCCCGGTGGCTGCGCGAAAACGAAGTGGCGGGCCAATATGTCTCGCACAAGCGATTGCTGAAAAACTTCCAGTGGAAGGGCCCCAAAGGCCGCTGGACACTGAAATCGCCGCAGCATCTGTTTGACCTGCCTGCGCTGCTAGACGCCTATCCCGGTGCCATGCTGGTGTGGACACACCGCGATCCGGCGCTGACGTTTTCCTCGCTCTCCAGTTTCATTGCCGGATTTCTGGCGGCGTTTGGCGGTGACAAAGACAAGGCGGCGATTGGCAGGGACGTGGTGGAAACCTGGATTGCGGGGATGAACCGGGCGCTTGCCGCGCGCAAAGATCCCGCCATCGAGCGGCGCATCATCGATCTGGCACACAAGGATGTCGTCGCCGATCCGATGGGCGCCGTGCAGCGGATATACGACAATTTCGGCCTGACTTTCTCCGAGGAACACAAGGCGCGGATCAACCGCTTCCTTAGCGAGAATCCGGCGGCCAAACGCATGGGCAAACACAAGCATTCGCCGGAAGAATACAGCATCGACAACACCGAAGTGCGATCGCGTATGGCGGATTACTATGGCCGCTTCGGCGATCTGTTGGGGTGGCCTGAAACAGGATAATCTGCATGAGCGTGCTCGATCGTTTCCGTCTTGATGGCCGTACCGCGATCCTTACCGGGGTTGGCCCCGGTGTGGGTGAGCATGTCGCAAAGGCCTATGCCGAACTGGGCGCGAATGTGGTGATTTCTGCCCGTACTGCTGACAGGCTGGATCGCATTGCCGCAGAGATCAATGAGCTGGGCGGCGGACGCGCGCTTGCCGTTGTGGCGGATGCGGGGGAGAAAGCCGATCTCGAAAACCTTGTGAGCAAGGCACGCGCTGCCTTCGGGCCGATCCACATCGTGTTCAACAATGCCGCTGCGGGCGTGGTCTATGCCCACGACGGCGGACTCTGGGCGAACACTGACGAGGTGTGGAAGATCGCGATGGACGTAAATGTCATGGCAACCTGGCGACTGACTGAACTGACCGAGGCCGACATGCAGGCGCACGGCAAGGGTTCGATCATTTCGGTGCAGAGCTGCGGCGGCTTCACCCCGATCCCGCCCGCTGTGGCTTACGGCGTGAGCAAGGCGGCACTGTTGTTCCTGGTGCGCGGACTGGCCAAGAGTCAGGCACCGCACACCCGGATCAACTGTCTGTGCGTCGGCTCGATGAGTCCTGACGGGCTGGAAGCGGATATTCACAAGGGGCTTGGACTGGCCGAACGCAACGCGATCAAGCGCTTTGGTGCAGCGGACGAAGCCGTCGGCGCGGCAATCCTGCTGGCGAGCGATGCCTCAAGCTATACAACCGGCAGCACCATTTTCACAGAGGGTGGCCGGGTCGGAACCATTTCGTGAGCAATCCGCTCTACACGCCCGATCAGCAGACAACTGAAAAACTGGCGCTCCGCGTGATTGAGCGCGAGGATGTACGGGCCGCGCGCGAGGCTGCGCGGCGCGAGATGCGCAGTGATCCGGCTGCGTCTTTGCCCGATGGCGCGCTGGCGCTTGACCGGGCGCTCGATCAGTGGGTGCTGGCGCTGGCCATGCGCGAGGCCAACGGCGATACTGCTGACCCCAAAGTGGTGTGGAACGTCTCGAACCCGCCACGACACTGGTTTGGTCACAGCTACGGCGGGGCCGCCGTGGCGGTCGACAATCCGGACAATTTCAATCGCGAAATCCCGATCGATGGCGCAGGAAACTATGCCATCGCCATCCGCTTTTCCGCTGACCCGCCGCAATTCAGCGTAGTCATCGAGATGGAGCCGGAGCACCATGCAGGGCTGGGCCGCAACATCGGCGCGCTCACCCTGCAGCAGCTCTTGCCGCACTGCGACGCTGATAGGCGTGTGATGGTGACCATCGGCCCGGATGCTGGCGGGGCGCTGCATTTGCAAAGTGAATCTGGCCGCATCCAGATATATACGCGCGACAGCCAGGCCGACTGGTACCAGCAGCCCGCCGAGGTCGAAGTTCACCGTATCGATCCGCCATACGACTGGCAGCCGCGTTCTGAACACGAGATCGCCGCCTCGGTGGTGTCCGATATGCCCGCGTGGGTCCGTTTCTGGCGGGGGTTCAAGGATGATTTTCTCGGCTTTCCTGAGCCGAATCGGCTGGTCGGGCCGAACGGCCGCGATGGCAACTGGGGGTATCTGGCAGGGGGCCGTTTTACCATCACCGACGACGAAGTTTTGCTGGTCACACTCGATCCGGCGGGCAGCTATTACACCGGCTTCCAGATTACCGATCCCTGGACCATTGCCCCCGATCCGATGCACCGTCTGGCCAGCCTAAACACAGCGCAAGTCACGCCCAATGCCGATGGCACCGTGACCTATGCGATCGCCGTTTCTGATCCGGGCGTAGCCAACTGGATCGACACTTGCGGATTGCACGAAGGCTGGATGCTGACCCGCTGGCAGGGCGTTCCCGCTGATCCGCCGCTGGACAGAATGATCCGCGCGGTGCGTCTGATGAAGCTGAACGCAATTCCGTCGGACATTTCGCGCGTTGATTTGGCAGAACGGCGAAGGCAGATTGCTTTGCGCTCGCAGGCCTTTGCGCAGCGGACCAGTGCGGAAGGATGGCCCGATGCAGCCTGAAGGCGCGATCATCGAACTGTGCCATGTCACCCGCGATCTGGACGCAGCATTGCTGCACTGGACGCGCGATCTGGGGGCAGGGCCGTTCTTCGTGTTCGATGTGCCGGTGTTGCCCGACCAGCTTTATTACGGGCAGCCGACCGAGGTTTCGATGCGCGTTGGCTTCGGCTTTTCCGGTGGAGTACTGATAGAACTGCTCGAACAAACCAACGCTGGTGCATCCCCGTTCCGCGATTTTCTCGAACAGCGGGGCGAGGGGCTGCACCATGTCATGCCGCGCTGCGATTTCGATACCGGATTTGCGCGGCTGTCGGCTGCCGGTCACGAAGTGGCCTTTGCAGGACTTATGCCGTCTGGTGAACGTTTCTGCCTGTTTGATACGCGCGACACGAGTGGAGCCTATGTCGAGCTGATGGAACTGTCCGATGCAATGCTCGGCTCGCTGGCGCTGATGGCGAAGGCGCATGCGACGTGGGACGGGGCGACTGATCCCGTCCGCCCCATGTCACGGCTGGCGGAGTATGCCGCCTAAAGTTTGGCGCTGCCCATCTGGGCGAATAGCTTTTGGAAATCGGCGTAGCTGGGCTGATGCGCAGTAACCCCGCCGTCAATCGGGATTGCCGCGCCGGTGATGAAGCTGCTTTCGTCGCTGGCAAGAAAGGCAACGAGGTTGGCGATGTCTTCTGGCTGGCCAAGCCGGGGTGTCAGGTGATGCGACAGCAAGATTTCCTTCACCACATCAGGCGTCGATTCGACCGCCAGCGGCGTCAGCACGAAGCCGATCACCATGCAGTTTGATCGCACGTTCTGCTTGCCATACTGGGTGGCGATCATCCGGTTGAGATGGATCAGCGCCGCCTTCGACGAGCCATAGGCAGTCAGCGTTGCTTCACCCTGGACGCCAAAGCCCGAAGCACTATGGATGATAGACCCGCCTCCCCGGGCGATCATATGTGGGATCACGTGCTTGCTCATGAGCATGGCCCCGCGAACATTGACCGCCATCGCCATGTCCCACGCTGCGACATCAAGGTTGACCACGTCGAGGTCTTTCTGGCGTTGGGCATCGTTCTGGATTGCGGCATTGTTGTGCAGTATGTCGATCCGGCCGAACTGTGCGATGATAGCATCCGCCAGCGACTTGACCGAAGCCTCGTCAGTCAGGTCCACCGTCATGGCGACGGAACCAGGAATGCTCTCAGCAGCGGCTTTGGCTGCGCCCCCATCAATATCCGCCAGGACCACAGTCGCTCCATCAGCCGCGAGGCGTCGCGCCGATGCCGCGCCGATGCCACCCCCAGCACCGGTTATCAGTGCGATTTTTCCGTCAAGCCTACCAGCCATGTTATGATCCTCTTCTCTGGCGTCTGAGCGCCACAGGGCCTTCACTGCGTGACCTGCCAAAGGGAAGGGCAGCACTGATGTTCCCTGGCTAGAGCTAACAGTTTCATGGGAGAACCAACAGCATGAAGCGTTTTTCCGGCCGGGACTGGTGGTTCATCCTGCTCTTCGGCGCAATTTACATGGGCAATTTCATCGACCGGATGATCATCTCGGTTGTGGGAGAACCGATCCGCCGCGAGTTTGGTTTGAGCGATTTCCAGCTTGGGGTGATGGGCGGGGTTGCCTTCGCGCTGTTCTATGGCGGCATTGGCATTCCCATTGCCCGGCTGGCCGAACGGGTGAACCGGGTTGGCATTGTCGCGGTGGCCACAGCCCTGTGGTCGGTGATGACCATGCTTTCGGGCGCGGCGACAAGCTATGCACACTTACTGCTCGCACGCATGGGGGTGGGAATTGGCGAGGCGGGGTTCACGCCGCCGGTCGTCTCGATGATCGCTGATCGTTTTGAAGCGGACAAACGTGCGACGGTGTTTTCGCTGATTGCCGTTGGCGTTTCGTTAGGCGGTGCGGTGGGTGCATTGGCCGGAGGCTGGATCGCCCAGAACCACGGCTGGCGGATGGCATTCCTCGTCATGGGCGGACCGGGACTATTGTTGGCCGCCTTGCTTTGTCTGACCATACGTGAACCGGTGCGCCGCAATGCCGGGGACGTGGCGCCGCCACTGCGCGAAGTTTTACGCCGGGTGGGGCATTCTCCATCCTTCGTCAGCTTCACCGTCGGCGGCGGATTGGTGGCTCTGGTCGGCTTCGGGCTGAACCTGTTTCTAATTCCGTTGCTGATCCGGCGCTTCGGCTTTGATCTCAAAACGGCTGCACTCACTTTCGCGCTGACGTTCAGCATGGCGACCGCATTAGGCGGCGTGGCTGGCGGGATTCTTGCGGACCGTTTCGCAACCTATCATCACCGCCGCTATGGCTTGCTCCCCCTGGGTGGAACAGCGCTGGCTTTGCCGCTCTACCTTGCGGCGATCTATCAGGATGATTGGCGGATAATGGCCGGACTGCTGTTTGCCGCCACTTTCAGCCTATACGCCTTCCTGCCGACGATCATGACGGTAACACAGCGATTGGTCGAACCACGCATGCGGGCAACCGCTGCCGCGATCCATGCCTTCGGGCAGACGGTGTTCGGGCTGGGGCTGGGCTCGGTCTTTCTCGGTTTGATGAGCGACTGGCTGGCCGGGCGCGCCTTCGGGTCTGGATACGCCGGGATCTGTCTGAGCGCGAAGGGGCAGGTGCCAAGCGCTTTGTGCCGCGCCGCCTCTGGAACCGGGCTGCAACAGGCGCTGTTGCTGCTTGGTCTATTCCTGCTGCTTGCAATTGTCTGTTACTGGATCGCAGCGCAGTCCATAGAGAGCGAGATTGCCGCCATCGAAGACCAAACGCCCTTATGAGGTCCGATCTATCCAGTCGTTGAGCCGCTGCCAATGCGCCTCGCGCGTCCCGGCAAAATTCTGGCAATGGGCGGCTGCGCTGAGTATTTGCAACTCAACCGCTGGTGAGGCGCTGAAGTAGGCCGGTTCCTTGTCCGGCGCAGGGCTGGTGTCGATCACGCTTTGCACCACAAGCACCGGAACGGCGATCATGGCAGCTGCCTTGTGGACAATGCCTGGCGTCAGGGACTCGCGGCCCAAAGTGACTGGCGTGGTGGAAGCATGGGCCTCATCCGCCTCAATCAGCGCCAAAGGCACGTCATCCCCATAGAACAGCTTGCGCATTGGCGTGCGCGGCGTGGCGATATAACCGCTGCCGGGTAATCCCTTCTGCAACGTGGTGACATCGGTGTCGCCCAGTACCATCGGTTCATTCGCCCAGCCGAGCACGGCGACACGGTCCATCGCAGGATGGGCGGCAGATTGCGCACCACCTTGGGCAATTATCATCATTCCGCCCATCGAATGGCCGACACCGGTCACATCGACCGGGTCACCCCATTGCGTCACTACCTGCCGCAAGGCTTCGGCATGGGCGGCGGCAATTATGGCACCGCTCAGGCTGCTTTCCGGTTCAGGGCGAGAGCTATCGCCCATCCCCAGCATGTCGATGGCCAACACTGCCTTGCCTTGACCGGTGAACCAGCGGGCAAAGCTGTAGCTATCATCGGCGAAGCTCGGATTCCAGTAAATGCGGGAGTAGCCGCCACCGTGAATGGCAAAGATCAACTGCGAAGGCCGGCTGTCCATTCCGTCAGGCAGGTGCAGGGTTGCGGCAATGAAGGTTTGCCCGGGAAGACCCGTGGCCGAGGTAACGTCGAGCATCATGTCAATTGATTTCATCGCCCGCCGATCCCTTCTGAAGCTGTCTGCATGGGCCGGGGTGCTTGCTGTCCACCTGCCTTCCGGCAGGTTGCTTGGCGCAAAGATCGGTAAGAACGGCGCGAACCAAAGTGGGATGCCAGATATGGCGGGCGATAGCCTGGAATGGGAAGAGCTGCTCGACGCCCTGCGCCCACTGGGTGATGCCATGCGTGCCCGTGTGCCCGAACGGCTGCGCGGTGATCGGCAGATCATGGCGGAATCGATGCGTTTGCTGCTGTCCGGAGTAACGAGAGCCACGACTGATGCACTGGTGGGTGATCGTCGGCACCCGTTGTTCGTGCCCGAACTCAACATCGGCCAGAACATCTTCCAGCCTAATGCCGATACGATCTACAAGGCCTGCCTGATCGAGAAGGGCGGTAGCTATGTAATCAAGGGCGATCGCGGCACGGTGCGCATGGTCATTCTGGCGCAGATGGGGCCAGATACCCTGCGCACTGGCAAGCATCATCCGCTGCTGGGGCAGATTGATTTCGATAGGCTGACGCTGGATGCCAAAGGTCATTTTGAGCTGGTGATTTCTCCGGAGCGTCCGGCTGACTTTGCGGGTGACTGGCGGCACCTTGATCCGCTGTGCGAGAAGTTCATGGTTCGCATTGTCGGCTGCGACTGGGGAGTAGAGCGCGAACCGCGATTCGGCATCGCCCGACTTGATGTCGAAGAGTCCAAAGGCCGCCGTTCAATAGATGCGCTGCATCATGCCTTTAGAGAAATCCCCGGTATCGTCGGTGTTTGCGCGCTGGCGTTCCCCACCCATGTCGAGGAACTGCGGGCGCAGGGTCACCTCAATGCCTTCAAGATCTTCGATGTCTCGCAGATGTCGGGCCTCGCCGGGCAGTTCTATTATGAAGGTGCCTATGAACTGGCGGACGATGAAGCCCTTATAACCGAGGTGATGGTTCCGGCCAAATACCGCTACTGGTCGATTATCCTGACTAACGAGCTTTACGAGACGACCGACTGGTACAACAATCAGGCCAGCCTCAACGACAAGCAGGGCGTGGTCGATAGCGACGGCGTGTTCCGCTCGGTCATTTCCGCGCGCGATCCCGGGGTGCACAACTGGCTCGACACATCAGGCTATCGTTCCGGCGCAATTCAGGGCCGCTGGTTCGAAGCGAGTGAAAAACCGATGCCGTTGATCAAGAAAATGAAACTGGCGGACGTCCTTGACCATCTGCCCGCCGACACAAAACGTGTAACACCGCAAGAGCGCGCCATTGCCTTGCGCAATCGCCGCCTTGCCGCCCAGATGCGTATCATCTGGTAACTGGAGCATAGTATGAGCACCGAAACCCTTCCGTCCCACGTTCCTGCTGACATGGCGATGCGCCTGCCGTATTTCTCTCGTGAAGTGGTGAAGGAATGTCCGCAGGAAACGCTGATCCCCGAAATGCACCGCACCTTGGGGCCGATCACCTATGTCACCAACATCTTTCCAGGTGACAAGCCGGGCTGGCTGCTGACCGGTTATGACGATACCATGGAGATGCTGCGCGACGCTGATAACTATACCAAGAACGGTATGGGCCAGTGGTCGCAGAGCATTGGCGAGAACTGGTTGGTGGTGCCCACCGAAGTCGATCCGCCGATGCATGCGTTCTATCGCAAGGCGCTCAACCCCGCGTTTTCACCGCAAAAAATGGCGGCGATGAAGGATGATCTGCGCCGCCGTGCCAATGGCCTTATCGACAAGTTCAAGGATCGCAAGAACTGCGACTTCGTCAACGAATTCTCTGAACGCTATCCTATCTACATCGTGCTGGACCTGCTGGGACTGCCGCAAGACCGGATGATGGAATTCCTGGAATGGGAAAAGGATATGCTCCATTCCAATGACTGGGAAGTGCGCAGCAACGCTGTGCGCAATGCCGTGGCATACCTCAAGGCAGAAATTGCCGAACGCCGCTCGAATCCGCACGATGACTATATCACTCGCATCTTCGATCACGTGGCCGAGGACGGCCGGAAGTGGAATGACGAAGAAGTGCTGGGCCACTGCTTCAACCTGTTCCTCGGCGGGCTCGATACGGTCACCTCGATGCTCGGCAATATGTTCACCCACCTCGCACGATATCCCGCGCAACAGCAGGAACTGCGTGACCATCCCGAGCGCATGGTGCTCGCCGTTGAGGAATTCCTGAGGGTTTACGGCCCGGTTACTGCCTTCCGCATCGCCGCACGCGAAATCGAACTGCACGGGCAGAAAATCATGCCGGGCGATTATGTTTCAGTAGCCACGCCGGTGGTCAATCAGGACCCCAAGATGCATGACAATCCATCCCAAGTGCGCTTTGATCGCAAGGCAGCGCATGTCGCGTTGGGCGGCGGCATCCACAAATGCCTTGGCATGCATCTGGCGCGGCTGGAAATGCAGGTTGCACTGGAAGTGTTCCTTGCGGCTATCCCGCAGTTTCGCATCAAGGATGGCTTCGAACTTGGCTATTTCGTTGGCAACATAACCTTTGTGCCCAAGCTGGAATTGCAATGGGACTGACCGCTCAACCCGCGTGCATATCCACATGAAACCGTGACAGGCGCAGCGAGGCGATTTTCCAGATGCCATCCTCTCGCCGGTAAGTTTCATGATATTGACCATAGCCGGTTATCGAAGCAACGCCGGGGATCGGGGACTTGCCCATCTGCCAGACGACCCGATCCTGCATTGCCCAAATGCCTCTCGCGGCATCCTGTCCGTCCAATCCTATTTCGGGCGTATGGACCTGATGGCTGGTAGCGGCCGCATCAACAGCAAAGCGGACTTGTGCCATAATCGCAGCAACCCCGGTTATCGGCGGGTTGCCCGTATCCTCGCGCACGTCCATCACTGCATCCTCGGTGAACAGTGCGGCAAAACCGGACCAGTCCTTGCTGTCCAGCAGGCGACAGTAGCGGGCCTTCACTAAGCGAATATCCTCAATGGCCAGCAAATCGTTGAGCGCGTTCATCGTGATCTCCTAGACGGTCAGTCTGCGGTAAAGGGCCCGCATCAGCACCCTGCCTTCGGGCAGGTTGATTGTCTGCCGTGGGCTAGGATTATGACGACAACCGCGATTACAGCCCAAGGACAGCTGAGATGATGCAAGAGCCAGGCGCGCAGGCCCTGTTTGATAAATTTGGCACCTATATCCTTCCCGGCCGCGTTGATGATCCGCGTCGCGGTATTGATGAAGCCTTGGAGGCGGAGCGCATAGGGCTGGGCGCGCTATGGATATCTGAACGCTTCGCTCTGAAAGAACCAGCAGTTTTGGCCGGTGCGGTCAGCGAGGCAACCTCGCGCATCCGGATCAACGGGACTTTTTACGCCACCATGCGCCACCCACTGGTCACCGCCAGCATTGCCAACATGATGCAGGCGATGAGCGATAATCGTTTTGGTGTGATGTTCGCCCGCGCCGTGCCAGCCTATATGAAAATGATGGGTGCGCCAGCTATCACGATGGAGCGGCTCGCCGACTATATCAGCATTTTCCGCCGCCTGTGGGATGGCGAGGAAGTCAGTTATGACGGCCTGCTGGGCAAGTTTCCCTCGCTCAAATTGACCGACATGCACAAAGGGCCAAAGCCGCCGATCATCTTTACCGCGATCGGCCCCAAAAGCCTGGAGTTCGCGGGGCAGCATTGCGATGGCGTGCTGCTGCATCCCTTCGTTTCGCCCACTGGTGTGAAGAACAGCGCAAAGATCGTTCGCGATGCCGCTGAGCAAGCGGGCCGTGATCCGATGTCCGTGCGGATTTATCACAACATCATTGTGGCCCCCGATCTGCCCAAGCTTGAGGAAGACGCCGTGGTGCGGGGCCGCGCCATTACCTATTTCGAATTGCCAGGATTTGGCGATCTGATTGTCGAGATCAACGAATGGGACAGGGGCGTACTCGATCAGATTCGGGCGCACCCGAAGATTGCCAGCTTGAACGGCAAGCCCGCTGATCAGGCCTATACGCGGGCGGAACTGGTCGATGTGGGGCAACTCCTCCCCCAGCATTGGATCGAAGAAGGCGCTGCAGTCGGCACGGCGGCACGCTGCGCTGACCAGCTAATGCCCTATCTTGATGCTGGAGCGGACGAAATCCTCCTCCACGGCGCCGGCCCGAAAGACATGGGACCGCTGACGACCGAACTGAAGCGCGCACTGGCAGCAAAGGGGTTCTGACATGGCACTTGCTTCGGAAGCAGTGCAGGCACGCCTGCGCGACTGGCTGGAAGCTAACGTAGCAGGGTGGAGCAATGTTCGCCTGCGGCCTCTTGAAGTCTTGCTAGGATCGGGCTTTTCGGCGGAAATCTTTTTTGTCGATGTTGATTATGATGACGCCTCAGGGGCGCAATCACGCACGCTGGTGGTGCGCCGTCAGCCAACCGATCTGGAAGTTGTGCTGGGTTCAAGTTTGGAACTGCAAGGCCGGATGATGGCCGCATTAGACCGGTTGAAACTGGCCCCTGTGCCGGATTGGATCGGCATGGAACTTGATCCTGCGGTGCTGGGCAATCCGTTCCTCATCATGGGGCGGGTTGATGGCCAGTCTGCAACACAGAACCCTAACTATAACAGCACGGGCTGGATTGCCGAAATGACGCCTGCCCAGCGCGGGGTGACGTGGAAGAACGCGATCGAAGCCTTTGCCCAGCTCAGCAAGATCGACTGGCAGGCCGATGGCTTTGCCTTCCTCGCCCGCGCCGAATGGGGCAGGCCGGGGCTTGATCAGTATCTCGGCCATATCGAGGCTTGGTATAGCGGCTGCCGTAAGGACCGGGTGATGCCCACTGTCGATGCTGCGATTGCCTATATTCGTGCGCACGAGCCGAAGGATACGCCGGTCAATGTGCTGTGGGGCGATAGCACGCCATCGAACGTGATGTTTCGCGCCGATGGCAGCGTCAGCGGGCTGATCGACTGGGAACTGGCAGCGATGGGGCCGTCCGAGCTCGATCTTGCCTGGTGGCTCTACTTCGACGACCTCTTCAGCCGCCGTTTTGGCGTAGCCCGGCTGGAAGGTCTGCCGACGCGCGATGAGAGCATTGCCATCTGGGAAGCTGCGGTCGGCCGCAAGGCGCAGCATCTTGACTATTATGACGTAGTGGTTGCCCTGCGCATGGCGCTGGTGGTGGTGGGCGCATTTGATCGCCAGGTTGGCGTCGGCAACATCGCGCCGGAAAACAAGTCACTCAACGCCAATTTCATGACGCTATACCTTGCCGAGCGGTTGGGGATGGATCTGCCCGAGCTTGGCCCTGATTTTTACGCATTCATGAGCAACATGACCCCGGTGGATCAGAAGGACGATTGACCCGCCAATGACGCCAGACCGTTGTCGATCACGCGAAGATCGCGCTCCACGGCATCGGCGCGGAAATGCAGACTATCGCCCTCCTGCCAGATATGGGTGCAGATGGTCTCGCCGGGATAGACCGGTGCGGTGAAGCGCAGGCCAATCTCGCGCAAGCTATCCGCCTGGCCTGCGCAACAGGCGTGAATCAGCGCACGCGCGACGAGCCCCATAGTGGAGAGGCCGTGCAAGATCGGGCGATCGAACCCGGCTCCAAGTGCTGTGGCTGGGTCAATGTGCAGCGGATTGCGATCACCAGACAGGCGGTAGGTTGCTGCTTGGGCACGCGATGTTGGCAGGTTGATCTCGAAATCGGGATTGCGCTTCGGCGCGGGGGGCAGGGCTTCGCCGGACAAATCACGCGGCCCGCCAAAGCCGCCTGCGCCGCGCACGACCCAGGTCTCTGTCGCCTCTGCCACCAGCATGCCGCCGGGACTATTCAGATGCTTGACGGCGCGCACCATTGCTGGCTTGCCCAATCCCTTGTCCGCAAGGGCAGTAACAGTGGTTTCACCGATCAGCGTTCCAGCCGGGTCGAGTGGTGCAAACAGTTTCAACCGCTGTTCACCGTGGAGAATATTGTGCCAATCCAGCCCGCTGGCTGGGTCCATCGGCCAGAAACCGGGCGTGCCCAGCACGAGGGCCATTGTCGGGAGGACTTGCAGCTGACGTTCGAACAGAAAGTGCGTTTCATCAATTTCCGCGCTCAATCCCGCGCCGACGCCCAGCGCATACAATATCGCATCGCGCGGATCATAATCGTCGCGCGCCTGCGGGATTGCAAAGGCCAGCAACTTGTCGGCATCGAGCGGCCCCGTCATTGGGCGAAGGCCCGACGCAGCGCATCCAGACTGTCAAGGTTGGCACGGCGGCTGACTGAAGCTTTCCTCGCCATGCGAAAACCATGGAAACAGCCAGGATAGACCTTTAGTTCTGCCGAAACGCCTGCCCGGATCAGGCGATCAGTATAGGCCAGGCATTCATCGACAAACAAATCGAGCGCGCCAACCATGATATAGGCAGGGGGCAATCCGGCCAGATCACTGGCCCTTGCTGCAGAGGCATAGGGTGCGGCGTAGTTGTTGCCGAGATACGCTTCGCGGCAATAGAGGCTGTTCTCGGCCCGCCAGATGAACTCGCCGGTCGAGGGGTTCGGCGGATCTGGCAACATGTCATCAAGTCGCGGCATTTCCAGATGCTGAAAGGCGATGGCATGATCGCCGCGATCACGCGCCATCAGGCACAGGCACGCTGCCATGGCCCCGCCTGCGCTTTCGCCGCTGACGGCAATCCGGTGGGGATCAATGCCCAGTTCCGCTGCCATCCCGTGCAGCCAGCTCAGGGCGGCATAACCGTCATCCATCGGACCGGGATAGGGCGTTTCCGGAGCGAGGCGATAATCCACTGACAGCACCAGACACTGCAGTTCGTCCGCCCATTGCATCAGCTGTGGCTGGTTCATTTCGGGCATGCCGATAACATGCCCGCCGCCATGGAAATGCAGAATGGCCGGGGCATTCTTCGGTATCTCAATCGGCTGGATTTTGAGGCAACGGATAGTCCGGTCGCCCTCACCGGACGGGATCAGGATTTCGCGGCAGACCACCGGCAAGTCGGGCAACGGCTTAGTAGCAAGCATGGTCATCATACCCGCGCGTATCGCCGGAAGCGCTTCGTCCGAAAGTTCCATAGGCGGGAAGCTGTCGATCAATGGAAACAGTTCGGGATCGACAAGATGGCGCGTGGTCATGAGCAGATTTCGTCCTTAGTGACGGCACGCACTTTGCTGAAGTGCAGTTTGGAACATTTGTGTTGATGATAGGCGCTTAGCAATGCCCAAGTGAACTTACCGGCAATCCTGTCAGGAGATTGGGGTTACTGGAACCGACGCTACAGCGAAACTGCCATCAGCGCCCGAACTATGTCGGTTACCGAAATCGGCATCAAAAGGGCCAGTTGCAAGCGGTTGCTGCCCAAAGTCACTTTCGCGCCACAGACAGTGAGCAGTGAGAGCGATCCGGCCAATGTAATGCTGGTGCATCTCTGCACCGGGGCGCAGACTGTTCTGGAGAACGTTGACAACGCGATTCTCGTTACATCGAAGCCACCAGAGGAATCTTTAGTTTCGCGCGCGGATCGGTCTGAACGACGGATCGCGGCGGGCGTTGCACCTGATAGGTGATGCAACAGAGGTATTGTGGAGCACTTTTGCGACGGACGAGGCGCTCAGGGATGGCAGCCGGATAGTTCATATATAGCAACGAGACTCTCATAATATCCTTTAATATCATGAATTAAATAGTGATTTAGCGGTTTTTTCTGGAAATTGCACCCCCTGCCAATAGATAGGTGTGAAAGGTCACCCGTCGATAGCATCTGACCGCCAAGCAGAGGAGCCGCGTGACATTGCGCGGGAATCATCTGTGCCAGAACTGCCATGGCAATCCCAAATCTGCCTGGCGTGACATACTCGGGAGGTAACTAATGCACATTCTTAAAACACGCAACGCGCTGCTCGCTACGACAATCCTGTCCTTGGGATTTGTAGGCAGCATGCCAGCCATGGCAGCAGCGGCGGCTCCAGCCGCTGCACCTGCCGCCACCGACGATCAGGGCGGTATCGCAGATATCGTTGTGACAGCGCGTAAATCGTCGGAAAACCAGCAATCAGTCCCTGTTTCGGTTACCGCCCTCAACACTGCGGCGCTTGAATCCAGGCAGGTTCTTGAAGTGACTGACCTTGCCCGTACTGCACCAAGCCTGACAATCAGCACCGGCGGCACTGGCCCATCCTCGATCGTTTATCTTGCCATTCGCGGTCAGGCGCAGAACAGCCCTAACTCGCTGTCGGATTCCTCGGTCGGCATTTATGTTGACGGCGTTTATGTTGCCCGCCCGATAGTCGGCAACCTCGGCTTCCTGGATGCAGCCAGCGCTGAAGTGCTGCGCGGTCCGCAAGGTACGCTGTTCGGTCGCAATACCACCGGTGGCGCGCTGATCCTTACCTCCAATCAGCCCAGGGATATCCTTGAGGGTAGCTTGAAGGCTGGTATCGGCAACTATTCCCAGCACATGATCGAAGGCATCCTCAACGTTCCGCTGGGCGATGAACTCGCGGTACGTTTCGCAGGCCGTTATAGCGAACATAAGGGCTATTTCCCCAACGCGCTGGCGGGCTATCCGCAGGGCAGTGTAAACGGCGAAACTGTTGCCCGAGCAACCCTGAAGTGGTCGCCCAAGGCGCTGCCGATCACGCTGACCATCACTGGCGAATATGTTGATTACAAGGATAACGGGAACGCCACGGCAGTTGCCGCGATCAACCCGGCGGTGCTAGCTCTTCCGGGTTATGGTGCCTATATCAACCCGGCGTTTGCCGAGAATGTCACAGCAGCGCAGTTGCCGTCGTTTACGGCGGCGAATTCCAAATGGACGGATACCTTCTCCCAGCCAAGGACCGGCGATCCTGAGATTGACCAACTCCACAATACCAATCGGGTGAAGTCGACTTCGGCGACATTTGAATGGGATATGGGTGGGGCAAAGCTCAAGTCCATCACCGCCTATCGCACGTCGTATACGCAAGACAGTCTTGATCTTCAGGGTGTGCCTTCAACCGCGGTTGCCAGCAGCCTGCCGATTGCCTTCGCTCAGGCTTGTCTCGCTAACGGCCCCAGCGTCCCTGCATTGGACGCGCAATGTACGGGTGCATTTTCCTCCAACTATCTCTTGGTTATTCCTGGTGCGTTCGGCCCCTATGTTCCGGGCCTGCGCGATGCCCGTTCTGCCTTTGTCAGCACATACAATCAGTCGCAGTTCAGTCAGGAGCTTCAACTCTCTGGCAAAGTGGGAAGTCTCGATTGGCAGACCGGTCTCTACTATTTCAAGGAAACGGGTGACGAACAGTCGCGCTCGTGGGTGTTTGGTGGTCTGGCCCGGGCGCGGACGCTCAGCAATTTTGCCTCGAGCTCATTTGGTGCCTTTGCGCAGTTGAACTATCACGTCACGGATGCGCTGCGGGTTACCGGCGGATTCCGCTATACCTGGGACAAGCGCAGCATTGATCGGCACAGCACGAACGACTGGTCGCTTCCCGATCCGCTTGAGAAGTGCACGGTCGGCGTAAACAGCGGCCTGACGGCGGCTGCGGCACCTTGCACCGATCCGCGCAACGCCAGCTTCAGCTATCCGGCGTGGACTTTCGGAGTTGATTATCGCGTTGATGATCAGCTGTTCCTCTACGCCAAAACCAGCGGCGCATCGATGTCTGGCGGCTTCAATTCGCGGACAGTGTTCGCGCCTTACACTCAGCAGTTTCTGCCAGAGACCGTGCGAGACATCGAAGTTGGTCTGAAGGGCGATTTTCTTGATCGCCACCTGCGCACCAACCTTTCGGTGTTCACCTCATGGCAAGGCAACGTGCAGCGCATCGTCAACGCGCTGGTCGGAACAACGCTCACGCAGTTCGTTGCCAACGCCGGCAAGGTACGCGCTAGTGGCGGTGAGCTTGAAGTGACTGCCCTTCCTTGGGCAGGCATGGAACTGACAGGCAGCGCGGCCTATCTCGATGCCAAGTATGTAGCCGGTAGCCGGATTGAAAACCAGGGCACCGTCGCGGCACCGATCAATGTTGATCGTTCGGGCGAGCCCGTAACGCAGGCTCCAAAGTGGACGCTGAACTTTGGTGCAACCCAGAAGGTTGATACATCGGTTGGCAAACTCACCTTCCACCTTGATTATGCCTACACTACTGAACGCGCAATGGATGCGGCAACAGCCAAGACCATCGCTCAGGGTGGCACGCAAGCGGCTATTGATAACACCGCAATTTCGAATCGCGCATCGATCATCAAGGGCTATGGCCTGCTCAACGGTCGCATTGCTCTCAATCTCGCCAATCCGAATATCGAGATCGCAATCTGGGGCCGCAACCTTGCCAACCACGCATGGTTTACCAACGTGTTCAACAACTACACCGGTCTGGGTGCGACACTTCAGTTCCAGGGTGCCCCGCGCACGTTTGGCGGGACGGTTGCTTTCAAGTTCTGATGGTCTAGCGATCACTATCGAAGGCTAAAGGATGGTCGCCCCTGATTTGGGGCGGCCATTCTCTTTTGTCCGGCTAGCACTGCTTGGCAGGCGGTCGAATTAGGTCGATAGTTTCTACTGGCATCGTCTGATACGCCGAAATGGAGAGATCCAATGGTTTCAGGTCCATTGTCTGGCGTTCGCCTCATCGAAATGGATGCCATCGGCCCGGTGCCGCTGTGCGGCATGATCCTCTCTGGCCTTGGCGCTGACATCGTCAGAATTTGCCGCCCGGGTGGGCAGCAGGCCTGGAGCGATGTGGGCGAAGCAGTGTTGCTGCGCGGTCGCAGGAACCTCTCGCTCAATCTTAAGGCCGATGCAGACCGCGCCATCCTGCTTGAGCTGGTCGAGCAGGCGGACGGCATCATCGAAGGCGCGCGGCCAGGAGTGATGGAACGGCTGGGACTTGGCCCGGATGAGTGCCTCGCCCGCAATCCTCGTCTCGTCTATGGCAGGGCAACAGGCTGGGGTCAGGAAGGCCCGCTGCGGCTTAGAGCTGGTCATGACATCAACTACATCGCCATGACCGGCGCGCTTCACGCAATTGCGCAGGCTGGGCAGCCACCGACAGTCCCGCTCAATCTGGTCGGGGACTATGCCGGGGGCACGATGTTTCTGGCACTGGGAATGGTTTCGGCCATTCTTTCAGCCAAGACCACCGGCAAGGGGCAGGTGGTTGATGCGGCAATGGTTGATGGCGTCGCCAATCTGCTGAGCCTGTTTCATGCCTTTATTGCGACGGGGCTTTGGCAGGACCAGCCGGCCTCCAACCTTCTGGATGGCTCGGCGCCGTTCTATCGCTGTTATGCATGCAAGGACGGGGGCCATGTGGCGGTCGGAGCGCTTGAATCGCAGTTCTTCGCTCAGTTACTGGCCGGATTGGAAATTCCAGCGGATCGCTATGACCAGAACGACAGGGCGCAATGGCCGACCATGGAAGCGGACTTTGCCGCCGTGTTCAATGCCGCTACCCGGGAGGAATGGGAGAGGCGTTTTGCCAGGACGGATGCCTGCGTCACGCCGGTACTGTCAATGCGCGAGGCGATGGTTCATCCGGCCAACACTGCCCGAGGTGTCTTCGTCGAACGTCAAGGCGTGGTGCAAGCCGCGCCCGCGCCACGATTTTCGGTGACGCCGGGCAGCGCCACTGACAGCACCGAAACTAGCCCGGAAGCGCTCTTGAAGATCTGGCGGAAAGGCTGACGAGATGCTCGGCCGGCGAATCCCGCTCGGCCAATCCTGACATCCTACCGCAGGGTAGGTGTTAAGCGCAGGTTCGGCCAGAAAGAGAGGCTTCGCCGTCTCACCTTTTCAAGACGGCGAAGACTTCAGGAGACGCCCAACCATGCGCGATGTTTTCATCTATGACCATGTACGAACCCCGCGAGGACGCGGTCGGCCCGATGGTTCATTGCACGAAATTCCCGCTATTCAATTGGTTACTCAGCTTCTCGAAGCTGTGCGAGATCGCAATGAACTCGACACCGCGCTGCTCGACGATGTTGTGATCGGTTGTGCCCAGCCAGTTGGCGAGCAGGGTGGCGTTCTGGCGCGGGCGGCGGTGCTCAATGCCGGATATGCCGACACTGTTGGTGGCCAGCAAGTGCACCGGTTCTGTGGATCAGGACTTGAAGCGGTAAACAATGTTGCCGGGCAGGTTGCCTCGGGCATGGCCATGGCTGGCATTGGCGGCGGCGTTGAATCGATGAGCCGCACGATCATGGGTTATGACAGCGGCGCATGGGCCGCCGATCCGCGCGTGGCGCTGCACAATTACTACACACCGCAGGGCATCGGGGCTGATCTCATTGCGACGCTCGAAGGCTATAGCCGCACCGATGTTGACAGCTACGCTGCGGAAAGCCAGCGACGAGCGGCCGTGGCTTGGGACGAAGGGCGATTTGCCCGTTCAATCGTGCCAGTTCGCGACGTCATGGGTGAAGTCATTCTCGACAATGACGAATTTCGTCGTCCCAGCACCACGGTGGAATCGCTCGGGGCGCTCAAGCCAGCCTTTGGCGGAATGGCGGCAATGGGCTTTGGCCGCGTCGTTAGGGAACGCTATCCGCAAGTGGAAGAGATCAACCATGTCCACACCGGCGGCAATTCCAGTGGCATTGTCGATGGGTCGGGCGTGGTGCTGCTCGGGAATGCCGAATTCGGCAAGGCAGCCGGGCTGAAACCGCGCGCGCGGATGCGGTCTTGGGCGTCTATCGGGTCCGAACAGACCATCATGCTCACCGCGCCGGTAGCCGTAGCCCACAAGGCGCTGAAGAATGCCGGGATGACCGCTGACCAGATCGATCTGTGGGAACTCAACGAGGCCTTCGCCAGCGTTGTCCTGCGCTTCATGGGCCACATGGAAATCGATCACAGCAAAATCAACGTCAACGGCGGGGCCATTGCTATGGGGCACCCTCTGGGGGCGACCGGTGCGATGATCCTGGGCACCGTGCTCGATGAACTGGAACGCCGCGATCTCAACACCGCCATGACGCTGCTCTGCGTCGGCAACGGCATGGGCACTGCCGCCATTATCGAACGGGTTTGAACCGATGCGACATATTGCAATTGAAACCGGCGCTGACGGCGTCGCTATCCTCACCCTGAATAACGCCGATGAAAGCATGAATGTCGTCTCGGACGATTGGCTTGGCGAAATGAATGCCGCCATAGCGCTGCTGCGCAATGATGCGGCGGTGACAGGCGTGGTAATCACTTCCGGCAAGAAGGCCTTTATGGCCGGGGCCGATCTCAAGGCGATGGTTGCGGCCTACGGCCAGCTAACGCCTCATCAGGCTTACGAATTTAGCCAGAAGGCCACTGCGATGCACCGCGCGCTGGAAACCATGGGCAAGCCTGTGGCCTGCGCGATGAACGGTCTGGCGCTGGGCGGCGGCTTTGAACTGGCTCTGGCTTGCCATTATCGCGTTCTGGCCGATGATCCCAAGGCAGTTGTCGGGCTGCCCGAAGTCAATGTCGGCCTTCTGCCTGGTTCAGGCGGCACACAGCGCCTCGCCCGCATGATCGGGGTGCAGGCCGCGCTCGACCTACTGCTGACTGGTCGCTCGCTCGCTCCGGCGGAGGCGCTTAAAGCGAAAGTTGTCGATGAAGTGGTGCCCGCTAGCGATGTCGTCGCCGCGGCTAAAGCATGGCTGGCATCGGATCCAAGTCCGATACGCAAGTGGGACGTCAAGGGCTACGCAGCACCCGAACAACGGATGATGATTATTCCGGAAGTGGCGCTGGGTTTCTCGGTCGGCGTGGCGCAAGTTGCAGACAAGGCGGGCTACAATATGCCTGCTGCTCCAGCGATCCTGTCCGCGGTTTTCGAGGGCATTCAGCTCCCCTTCGACAAGGCGCTTTCCGTGGAAAGCAAGTACTTCGCCAAGCTGCTGACTGATCCAATCGCTCGCAACATCATTCGTACCACCTTCATTTCGAAGCAGGCTGCCGAAAAGGGCGCGCGGCGTCCTGCTGGGGTTCCCAAAACCACCTTCACCAAGATCGGCGTGCTGGGTGCGGGAATGATGGGGGCCGGCATTGCGCTGGTTTCTGCACAGGCTGGTATCGATGTGGTCCTGATCGATCGTGATGTCGCCACCGCCGACAAGGGCAAAGGCTACAGCGAAAAGGCCTTCGGCAAGCAAGTCGCCAAGGGTTTAATGACGCAGAACAAGGCCGACGCCATCCTTGCCCGGATTACCCCAACCGACGATTTTGCGCAGCTCGAAGGCTGCCAGATGGTTATCGAGGCAGTATTCGAGGATCTGGGCATCAAGGCGGAAACCACTCGCAAGGCCGAAGCGGTAATTCCCGCTGATGCAATTTTTGCCAGTAACACCTCAACTTTGCCGATCGGCCAACTGGCGCAAGCCTCAGCTCGTCCGGCGCAGTTCATCGGCACACACTTCTTCTCGCCGGTTGACCGCATGGGCCTTGTCGAAGTGATTATGGGCAAACAAACCGCACCCCAGACTTTGGCCAAGGCTCTGGATTTCGTGGCACAAGTGCGCAAGACACCAATCGTCGTCAATGACAGTCGCGGTTTTTATACCAGCCGTGTGTTCCGCATGATGATCTTCGAAGGGGTCGCCATGCTGGAGGAAGGCGTGGCGCCTGCACGCATTGAAAACGCTGCGAAGTCAGCCGGTTTCCCGGTCGGCCCACTTGCATTGCTCGACGAAGTCACGATGGAACTGCCGGTCAAGATCCTTGAGGATGCCGCTGGTGAGACCGGCAATACCTATACCATCGAAAAGGGAATGGCCGTGCTCAAGCGCATGATTGCTCTGGGTCGCGGTAGCCGCAAAGCGGGAGGCGGTTTCTATGACTATCCGGACGGCGCACCCAAACATCTGTGGAAGGGGCTGGTCGAGGAGTTTCCAGTTGCTTCCAAACAGCCGGATCAGAGCGAGCTAAAGGCCCGACTGCTTTATGCGCAAGCGATCGAAACTGCCCGCTGCCTTGAAGAAGGTGTGATAGAAACATCCGAAGACGGCGATCTTGGTGCGGTCTATGGCTGGGGCTTTCCGGCGTGGACCGGCGGGACGCTGAGCTTCATCGATACGGTTGGCATCGGCCCCTTCGTGGCTGAGAGTGATCGCCTGGCGCAACTTTACGGAAATCGCTTCGCCCCATCGCCATGGCTGCGCGCCAGGGCCGATAAAGGCGAAGGCTTTTATCCTGCTCCGGGGGCCTAAGGAGGGTTCGTCTATAATGCGCCGCGTAATATTCGAAGCCGAACACGAACAGTTCCGCGATAGCGTACGCCGCTTCATGCAAGCAGAAGTGGCGCCTCATGCGGATCGTTGGCGCGAGGCTGGAATTGTGGACCGTGAGACCTACACCAAGGCAGGGGCGCAGGGTTTGCTTTGCGTCGATGCCGAGGAGCGGTTCGGCGGGGCGGGGATCAGCGATTTTCGCTTCAACCAGATCATCATCGAAGAGAACATGCGCCACGGTGACATTGGTTTCTATATCAACCTGCACAATGATCTGGTTGCGCCTTACATTTCCAAGCTGGGCAGCGAGGACCAGAAGCAGCGTTTCATGCCTGGTATTGTCTCGGGCGAAACGATTTTGGCTGTTGCCATGACCGAACCTTCCACCGGCAGCGATCTCGCCGGAATGAAGACCCGCGCGGTGAAAAAGGGCGATCACTGGGTGCTGAATGGTGCCAAGACCTATATCTCGAACGGCATACTGGGCGATCTCATCGTTGTCGCCGCACGCACCGATCCAGACCGGCCACACGGGATCAGCCTGTTCCTCGTCGAACGCGGCATGGAAGGCTTTGAGCGCGGCCGCAAACTTGAGAAGATGGGGCTCAAGAGCCAGGATACGGCTGAACTGTTTTTCAATGATGTGAGAGTGCCCGAAGGCAATCTGCTGGGTGAAGCGGGGCAGGGGTTCAAGTATCTGGCCCGCATGCTGGCGCAGGAACGGCTCGTTGCGGCCATTGGCTTCACCGCTACGGCGCAGACCGCCTTTGATCTGACGCTCGAATACGTCAAGGACCGCCGGGCATTCGGTAAGCCGATCGGCGCGTTTCAGAACACCCGCTTCAAAATGGCCCAGATGCGTGCGGAACTGGACATGGCGCAGACCTATGTCGATCAGTGCGTGATGCTGCTTAATGCTGGCGAGTTGACCGCAGAAGACGCGTCAGCAGCCAAACTGCTCACCAGCGAACTGGAAGCGCGTGTGATGGACCAGTGTGTCCAGTTCCACGGCGGTGCCGGCTATATGGACGAGTATCGTATCAGCCGCATGTACACCGATGCCCGTATCAGCCGCATATTCGCCGGGACCAGCGAGATCATGCTTGAAATCATCGGGCGCGGGCTGGGGCTGGACGAGCGCAAGATGGACTGACCCGTGGTGCCATTTGCTGCCGAACGGTTTATGGAGATGGAGGTCTTCGGCCCGACCGACGCGCCTTACTGCGAGAAGTCGCCTCACCGATTGGTGCGGAGCAACGGTCTTCGCGCGTGTGACGGACAGACCCGTGCAGCAATGTTTGGGCTTCGCATCCCTAGGCGCAGGCAAGACTCCTTCCCCGGCTTCGCTCCCACGAAGCGAGTACATATCAATTATTTAAGTGGTGACCCCTACGGGAATCGAACCCGTGTTTCAGCCGTGAGAGGGCCGCGTCCTAACCGCTAGACGAAGGGGCCGTGGGCGTTCGTTGCCGAACTTTGCCGGTGCCAGCAAGGTTGCGCCACTAGGCGGTTGATAGTTTGAAAGCAAGCTTTTGAAGGCGCACTTCGTATCAATTATTGCCTTCGTCCTGTTGAATTCGTTTGAGCATGACGCGTTAAGCTGGGTGAGGTTCATTGCATTGCTTGCCCAGCCTGCAGAGCGCGCTTGCAGAAGTGATTTATAGAACATAATGAGAACTTATGCGATTCGATAAAGCAGCAGCTCTTCCTGGCTCAGGCCACGGGCGAGAGACGGGCGTTTTGCCTGCAGCGGCCAGTGCTGCGGGCTGTCTGCATGAAGTTCATGCTGTTGCAGGCGATTGGGCGGCGGCCACGGCCTTTGCGCTCACCATGCTGGGGGGAGCACAAGCGGGAGCGCAAACGAGAGCGCAAGCGGGGGCAATCGTCACCATTCGCTCGGCGAGAGGCAAACTTCCGGCCTCGGTTTATGGGGAGGGTCTCATCGCGCTGGGCCTCGCGCCTGAGCGGCTGCTGCTTGCTCATGCCGCCAGCAATCTTGAAATGCTGCGGGCTGCGGCGGAGGCGGCGCGGTGCGGGGGGATTGCGGCGGTGCTGGTCGAGATGTGGGGGCGCTGCCCCGAATGGGGACTCACCGCGAGCCGGCGGCTGTCGCTCGCGGCCGAACGATCGGGTGTTTCGGTGCTGATCTTGCGCGGCGAGGCGCAGGAACAACCGAGCAGCGCCCAGACGCGCTGGAGCATAGCCTCTGCGCCTTCGATTGCGCTTGCCGCCAATGCTCCGGGGCTCCCGGCGATCAATGCACATTTGCTCCGCCAGCGCGGAGGACCGGCGGGCACGCACTGGCGATTGGAATGGGACAGCGAATATGGCCGCTTCAGAACAGCGCGCAGCGATGAAGCGGCACTGCCTGGCACTGTGGTTCCCCTATCTGGCCTGCGAGCGGGTTCAGGGGCTTTCTCAAGGGCCGCCTGAACGTCAAAAGCCTGAGCGTCAAAAGCCTGAGCCGCTGGTCCTGGTCGAAAAGATCAAGGGCGCGCTGCGTTTGGTGGCGGTTGATTCGGGTGCGGAAAGGCTTGGTTTGCAGGCCGGGATGGCGCTCGCGGATGCGCAGGCGCAAATTCCCGGTCTGCTCTCTGCAATGCACGATCCCCAAGGCGATGCCCGGTTTCTGCGCCGGCTCGCCGCGCGGCTCGTGGCGTTCACCCCAATGGTGGCGCTGAATGAGCCCGATGGGCTGGTGCTCGATATGACCGGCTGCATGCACATGTTTGCCAGCGATGCCGCGCTGGTCGAGCAGGTGCGCCATGCGGCATGCCTGACCCTTCACCATGCCTGGGGGGGCAACGCCGCCGCCGCCCGGGCGCTCGCGCGGTATGGTGCCCGGGCGCACGCACGCAATGACGGCGCAGGCAGCGATATCCGCCAGCTTTCGGTAACCGCGCTCGAACTTGATGCGACTGCCAGCAGGGCGCTGCGCCGGGCGGGGTTGAACAGCATCGGAGATCTTGCCGCGCGGCCGATGGCGGCGCTTGCTGCCCGTTTTGGCGAGGCAGCGGTCACGCGGCTGCGACAGATTCTGGGTGAGGCCGATGCCCCGATTGCCCCACGCCGCGCGGCCGCGGCCTTGCGCTTTGAACGCCGCTTTGCCGAACCGATTGCCGGCACCGATGATGCACTCGAAGTGATCGAGGAGCTGCTGGGGGAAGCCGCGCTGAAGCTTGAGGAGCGCAAGGCGGGCGGGCGCAGGTTCGCCGCAACGCTGTGCCGCAGTGACGGAGCAGCCCGCGTGCTGACCATCGAAACATCGCTGCCATCGCGCGATCCCAAGGTGATTATGCGGCTGTTCCGCGAACGGATCGATAGCTTGAGCGATCCGCTCGATCCCGGTTTTGGCTTCGATGCCGTGCGCCTCGCCATCCTGCGCGCCGATCCGCTGGCTGAATTCCAGCTTGATAGCGAGGACACCGGCCAGGGCGCGCAGGATAGCCTGAACGGCCTGATTGACCGGCTGAGCGTGCGGCTCGGAGCGGAAAATGTTCAGCGGCTTGGACCCCAGGATACGCATATCCCCGAGATCGCCCAGCGCGCTTTCCCGGCGATGCAATGGGCAAAGCCGCCGGTGTGGCCAAAGCCCCAGCCCGAAACACCGCCGCGCCCGCTGTTCCTGTTCGATCCGCCGCAGCCTATCGAGGCCATCGCCGAAGTCCCCGATGGCCCGCCGCACCGCTTTCGCTGGCGGCGGACAATGCACGACGTGCGACTGTCCGAAGGGCCCGAGCGGATTGCTGCCGAATGGTGGCGGCGCAAGACCGGGCATGAGGCGGGCAGGGGCGGGCTGACGCGCGACTATTACCGTATCGAGGACACCGCCGGGCGCCGCTACTGGATATTCCGCCACGGGCTTTATGACGAGGCGCAGACCCCGCGCTGGTACATGCACGGGTTGTTCGCGTGACGGCGTTCTGTGAACTGATCGCCGCGAGCAATTACAGCTTCCTGCGCGGGGCATCGCATCCGGGTGACATGGTGATGCGGGCATGGCAGCTCGGCATGGGCGGCATCGGCATTGCTGATCGCAACACTGTGGCAGGCGTAGTGCGCGCGCATGTGGCATGGAAGGATTCGGGCGCGCGCGAGCAAGGATTCCGGCTGGCTGTCGGTGCGCGGCTGGTGTTCGCCGATGGCACCCCCGATGTGATCGCCTATCCCACAACGCGCGCAGGCTGGGCGCGGCTGACCCGGCTGCTGACGCTGGGCAATCGCCGCGCCGAGAAGGGCGATTGCCTGCTTGGCCTTGATGATCTGCTTGGCCATATTGAGGACCTGGCGTTGATCGCCACCGGCACCGATACCCAGCTTTTGCGCCGTTTATCCGAGGCCACTCCGCACCTGTGGCTGGCGGCGAAAATGCCGCGCGGCGGCAAGGATGCGCGCGCGCTGGCCCGACTGAGCGCGCTGAGCAGCGAAACCGGCGTGTCTCTGATCGCCAGCAACGATGCGCTTTATGACAGCCCCGCCGCGCGGCAGCTCCATGATATCGTCACCTGCATTCGTGAAGGCACAACAGTGCACAACGCGGGCAAGCGGCTGCAAGCCAATGCAGAGCGGCATCTGAAGAGCCCTCAGGAAATGGCACGATTGTTCCGTTCCTGCCCCGAGGCGATTGCGGCAACCGCCGACCTTCTTTCGCGGATCAACTTCACGCTCGATGATCTGCGTTACGAATATCCGCATGAGCCCGTACCCGAAGGCTGGGAGGCGCAGGACTGGCTTGAGCATATGGTGATCGAGCGCGCGCAGCAGCATTTCCCGCAAGGGCTTCCCGACACTTACCGTAGAACCATTCAGGAAGAATTCGCGCTTATCCGCTCGCGGCAATATGCCTGTTACTTTCTCACGGTCCACGATCTGGTGCGCTTCGCCCGCAGTCTTGATCCGCCGATCCTGTGCCAGGGACGCGGGTCGGCGGCGAATTCGGTGGTCTGCTGGCTGCTTGGGGTAACGCCGATTGATCCGGTGAAGGAAAAGCTGCTGTTTTCGCGGTTTCTTTCCGAAGAGCGTCATGAACCGCCCGACATCGATGTCGATTTCGAACACGAACGCCGCGAGGAGGTGATCCAGTACGTCTATCGCCGCTATGGCCGCGAACGGGCAGGCATTGCCGCGACCGTCATCCACTATCGCCAGCGCAGCACGATCCGCGAGGTGGGCAAGGCGCTGGGGCTGAGCGAAGACGTTACCGCGCGGCTTTCGAGCACCATCTGGGGCAGTTGGGGCAAGCCGGAGATGCCCGAAGCGCGGCTTGCCGAGGCCGGGTTCGATGCCGCCAATCCGGCGATGGTGCGGCTCAAATACCTTGTCGATCAATTGCTTGAGACGCCGCGCCATCTTTCGCAGCATGTCGGCGGGTTTGTCCTCACCGAAGGGCGGCTTGATGAACTGGTACCGATCCACAACGCTGCGATGCCCGACCGCACCTTCATCGAGTGGGACAAGGACGATATCGATGCGCTGGGGCTGATGAAGGTTGATGTGCTGGCGCTCGGCATGCTCACCGCGATCCGCAAATGCTTTGATCTGGTGCGTGCGCAGGGGCTGGGCGACTATGCGCTGCGCAATGTTCCATGCGATGACCGGGCGACATTCGCCATGCTGCAACGCGCCGACTCTATCGGCACCTTTCAGGTCGAAAGCCGCGCGCAGATCAACATGCTTCCGCGGATGAAGCCCGCCTGTCTCTATGATCTGGTGATTCAGGTTGCGGTGGTGCGCCCGGGGCCGATCCAGGGGGGTATGGTCCACCCCTATCTGCGCCGCCGCAATGGCGAGGAGGCGGTGGTGTTTCCCTCGCCCGCGCCGCCGCATGATCCCGATGAACTGCGCGATGTGCTGGAAAAGACGCTGGGGGTGCCGCTTTTTCAGGAGCAGGCGATGAAGCTCGCCATTGTCGCGGCGGAATTCACCCCGGCACAAGCCGATGGCCTGCGCCGCGCGATGGCGACGTTCCGCAATCATGGCACCATGCCGGATTACGAGGAGCAACTGGTCGAAGGCATGGTGCGGCGTGGTTATGAAAGGGACTTCGCCGAAAGATGCTTTGGCCAGATCAAAGGCTTCGGGGAATATGGCTTCCCTGAAAGCCATGCCCAGGCGTTCGGCTGGCTCGCCTATGTTTCGTCATGGCTCAAATGCCATTTCCCGGCGGCCTTCACCTGCGCGCTGCTCAATTCGCAGCCGATGGGGTTCTATGCCCCGGCGCAACTGGTTGGCGATGCGCTTGCGCATGATGTCGATGTCCAGCCGATCGATGTGGGTGCAAGCGATTGGGATAATACGCTTGAGAATCCCAACCGCCTGAGGCTCGGTTTGCGGCGGATCGACGGATTTCGGCAGGTCTGGGCCGAAGCGCTGGTTGTGGCACGCGCAGCTGCGCCGTTCACGGGGCTGGAGGATATGGCGCGGCGAGCGGCGCTTTCGCCAGCGGCGCTGGGCATGCTGGCGGATGCCGATGCGCTGGGATCGCTGGCACGGAACCGGCGTGAGGGCGGGTGGGAAGTGCGCCGTATGCCGCCCAGGCAATTGCCGTTGTTCGCCGCGCTTGATGCGCCGGAATTGGGGGCTGAGCCGGATATGGATCTGCCAGCCATGCCGCTCAGCGAAGAAGTTGTCGCTGATTACCAAACCTCGCGGCTCTCGCTCAAAGGTCACCCGGTGCAGTTCCTGCGCGCGCGGCTTGCCCGCAAGGGTGTGCTCACCTGTGCGCAAACCAATGCCGTGAAGGACGGCACCCGCGTGCGCACCGCAGGCGTGGTGCTGATCCGCCAGCGGCCGGGCAAGGGCAACGCGGTTTTCATCACCATTGAGGACGAGACCGGGATCACCAACGCGCTGCTGTGGGCGCGCGATATGGAGCTTCAGCGGCGCGCGGTAATGGCGGCGCGGCTGATGATTATTGAAGGCGTGGTCGAGCGCAGCAAGGAGAATGTCGCGCATCTGATGGCCAAACGGATTATCGATGCGAGCGCGATGCTGAACCAGCTTGCCGATGCTTCGCCAGAAAAGCTCAG
>JANLOZ010000221.1:0-2796 GCA_031366845.1 Novosphingobium sp.
ACTGCGCATCGTCATTTCCGCAGCCGATCCCGGTGTGGCGAACTGGATCGATACAGCGGGCCACCCGACCGGGCTTTTGCAAGGCCGGTGGATGGACTGCGACAGCCAGCCGATCCCGGTGCTGACCAAAGTGAAGCTGAGCGAGCTGGCGGCGCACCTCCCCGCCGCTGTGCGCAAGGTTACGCCCGATCAGCGGCAGGCGATCATCCGCGCGCGGCGCGCGGGCCAACTGGCGAGACCACTTTGGTAGGTTAGGGCAGGAAGCCTGCTATCGTCTTCGCCATATCGGCGTCGCGCTGGCTCAGCCCGCCGGCATCGTGGGTGGTGAGCGTGATATGCACCTTGTTGTAAACGTTTGACCATTCGGGATGGTGATCGGCCTTGTCCGCCGCCAGCGCCACGCGGGTCATGAAGCCGAAAGCTGCGTTGAAATCGGCGAATTTGAAATCGCGTCCGATCGCCAGGCCATCCTTGCGCAGCTTCCATTCGGGGCATTCTTCAAGCAGGGCCTCGCATTTGGCATCGGTAAGGCGGGCGATGGGCATCAGCTATTCTCCGCAACGCGCCCGCGCGGGCGCTCAATGATCAGCCACACCAGCATCAAGGCAAAGACAATGCCAAGGCCGATCAGGGCATCGAAAGGGTCATCGTAGATAAAAGCGACGAGCAGCGCCACATTGGCAATCAGCGCCAGGGTGATCGTCACCGGATACCACGGCATCCGGTAGGGCCGCGGCATATCGGGATGGCTGCGGCGCAATTGCACCGCCGCCAAAAGCACCGCGACCACGGCCATTTGATAAAGCGAGGTCGAGGTCGAACTGAGTGTATCATAGGAGCCGGTCACCACGAATGCGGCGCAGCACAGAACCACCAGCGCCAAAGCCGCGCGCGGGGTTCCGTTGGCAGTAACCGAGGCCAGCCGCGATGGCAGCAGCCCGCCGCGCGCCATGGCAAAGGCAAGGCGGGTCGATCCCATCATCGAAAGGCTGGTGATTGCCGAAACCGAGAGCACGCCAAACAGCGTCATCGCCTTTCCCGCGCCAGCGCCCAGCAGCAGCGTCACTGCATCAGCTCCGGGCAAGTTCGATGCCGCCATCTGTGCCGGGGTAAGCACGTGAAGCAAGGCGAGGTTGAAAAACACGTATATCGCAATAACCGCCGCCAGCCCGCCAAACATCGATCGGGGCAGCGAACGGGCCGGATCATCCAGCTCCTCGCAATAGAGCGCGATATCTTGCCAGCCATTATAAGTGCTGACAATCAACCTCATGGCGAGCGCGAACCCGGCAATGCCGATTGGCCCGGCCAGCCCCGGCCCGGCAGACTGCGCGGAGACGGCGCCGGGCTCTGCTCCACGGTATAGGAAAAGCGCGATTATCAGCGCCACCAAGGTTCCGCCCTTGAGCGCCGAAAACACCACCTGGGTCTTACCCGAAGCGCGCGTGCCGCTCATATTGATCGCCCAGAAGAGCGTCAGGACGATAAGCGCGGGCACAGCGGGTGATGCGCCGGGCAATACGCCCAGCCGGACAACATATTCGCCGGTTACATAAGCCACACCTGCGGTCGAAGCGACCATTGCCAGAAACAGCGTCCACCCGGTCAGCGCCGCCGGAAGCCTGCCGAAGGCTTTTTCGGTATAGTCATAAGGACCACCGGCCGAAGGTATTGCCGCGCCGAGTTCGACATAGACCATCCCGCCGATCACCGCAGCCATTCCGCCGAGCACCCATGTCGCAATGATCAATCCCGGGCTGTGCACCGCGCCTGCGACCAGCCCCGGCGTGCGCAGGATGCCCTGCCCGACCATCGATCCGACCACGGCGGCAAGGCCAAAGGCGACGCCCAGAACCCGCAGCAGATGTCCTTTTTCGCGCATAAATGCCCCCATATGTTTTCGGCCCCCTTGCACCCTCATCGGTAAGGCTAGCCTGACACTGCGCCGCTGGCAATTGCCGGGTGGCTGGCACAACTTGGCAGTTCCCCGGCTTTCGCCTATCGCCCGGTACATGCAATCGAGCAGCCTTGATGCCCGCAATCTGACCTGCCGCAGGGGGGACCGGCTGCTGTTTGGCGGGCTGGACTTGCGACTCGGGCCGCGCGAAGCGGTGCATGTGGTGGGGCCGAACGGCATCGGCAAAACCTCGCTGCTGCGGCTGCTTGCCGGGTTCATCGCCCCTTATCGCGATGGCAGGCAGCCCGTGATCGCATGGCAGGGCAGCCTCGGCTTGATCGATGCCAAGCCCGCGCTCGACGAGCATCTGCCGCTTCGAAAGGCGCTCGGCTTCTGGAGCGTGATTGATGGGGCCAAACACTGCCCGCTCGCCCGGCTTGGGCTCGAACCGCTGCTCGATGTGCCGGTGCGCTATCTCTCAACTGGGCAGCGCAAACGAGCTGCCTTCGGCCGGCTGCTCAGCCAGCGCGCCGACAACTGGCTGCTCGATGAGCCGCTCAATGGGCTCGATGCACAAGGTGCGGCGCTGGTTGAGGAACTGATCGCTGAGCATCGTGCTGGCGGAGGGATCGCAATTGTCGCCTCCCACCAGCCCATCGCCATGCCCGGCGCGGCTGTGCTCGATCTGCGCGACCACCCGGCATGAGCGCGCTGCTTGCCATCTTGCGCCGCGATCTGCGGATGCTGCTGCTGGGCGGACGGCGCGGCGGCGCGACCCTGCCTGTGCTGTTTTTCCTGGCGGTCGCCATGCTGTTCCCCTTCGCGGTCGGGCCTGATCCGGTGCTGCTGGCACGGACCGGCGGCGGGGTAATCTGGGTCGCGGCATTGCTCGCAGCGGT
>JANLOZ010000304.1:0-59135 GCA_031366845.1 Novosphingobium sp.
ATAGGCCGTGAGAAATGTGCTGAAATATTGCTGGCGTGTGTAGGGTCGGGGCTGCGCCACCACGACCGCGCCGATACGCGCGCGCTCGACCCCCGATTCTTCGACCGTGTCGACGATCAGCCTCGCCAGCAACTCATGCTCCACGACCTGAATGGGCGCATCTGGACCGGTCTGATAACGGCCGACTGGGATCGCGCCAGTGCCGATAATCGCCGCTCTTTGGGTCATTTCGCTCCTGTTCGACCCTGGGTTGGTGCTATCGCTGGATCGATGATGAGAATCGCGTTGATGGAATATCAGATATAGCTACGATCTTTTCGTATTTGGCAAGGGGTGCAGCTACATGCGGCCACGCAGTTTACACTTGCTGCGGTGCGCGAATGGCATGGATTGTGCGATTTCACCGAAAACAGGCGCTTGACCCAATCCAGCGTGCGCTTCAACAGGCCACCGACGCCGAAGGGAGAAGCCATGTCCGAAGCATTCAGCCGGTCGATCATCGACTCCCGACGCTTGCTCTATTTCTATCATGTCGCCAAGAATGGGAGCTTCAGTCGAGCCGAGGCCGCATTGGGCGCCCCGCAGCCGGTGATCAGCCGCCAGATCGCCAAACTGGAGGACGAAGTCGGTGTGCGACTGCTCGAGCGCAATGGCCGGGGAGTGACGCTGACACGGTACGGCGAACAACTGCTCCGGCATGCCGAAACGATCCTCGAAGTCATGGCGCAAGCCACCGACGAACTGGACAGCGCGCGCCGCAATCCAACCGGCCAGGTTCGGCTGGCCGGACCTGCAACTTTCATGAGCCTGTACATGCCCGAAGCCCTTCGGAGATTCATGGCGGAACTGCCTGACATCGAAGTGGTTGCCCTGCAAGTCCTGACGGGTGAAGTCTACGAGAAGATGGTGGCCGACAAAGTGGACATCGGCATCGTGCAATCGGTTCCCAACAAGGCCAAGTTCGAGGTTCACGAACTGCTCGTCGAGCCCATGATGTGCATCGTGCGGCGCGATCATCCGCTTGCCGGCAAAACGTCGGTGTCGCGGGCGGCGCTTGCCGAACACCGCCTCGTCGTGCCGTCGTCGGCGCAGGGACTGCGAAATATCATCAATTCCTATATGGAAAGTGTAGCTGTGTTTGTGCCGCATCTTCAGGTGGATTCGATCCCGCTGATCCGCGCGCTTGTCGCCCAGGGGAATCTGGCAACGATCCTGCCCCAATCGACCGCAGCACTGGAATTCGACACTGACCGGTTCTCATCGATCCGCCTCACGCCGACGCTCAAACGCTCGCTCTTCGCAGCGCATCCCAAGGATGTTCGCAACAAGGAACTTGTCGAGGCGATGGTTCGCCACATCTCCGATGTTGTTCACGAAAGGGTAGCCAATCTGGACGCCGCCGTTTAGAAGGTGAAGTGAAGAAGCGGGCACCGGGTTTCGCAATAAATCGAGGGAAAATAGTGCTCTAGAGAAAAGTTTCGGCTGCCTCGCTCATGCAGTCTTCCTGGTAATCGAAATCCTCATCGATACAGACAAGATGAACCGCGCCACGCTCACCACCGGCCTTTGACCATGCATCCGCGAGTGCAGTGCCGTGACGCTGGCCTAGCTGTGCATCGCGCCACGTCGCCCACAGCTGACCGTCGTAATCGACCAGTGAAACAAGGTCATTCTCGACCGCAACCCCCCACCGGTCCCTTGCCTCGGCAAGTGCCTGCCTGATGCGTGAATCCTCGATGCCGCTGGTCCCGTGGCGAATGCAGGGCGGCAGCATCATGATGCGCTGTTCGCCTTGGCGACCTGCGCCCGCCGCGCCGGCGCAAAATCCTGATCACCGAGAGCAACATATAACGCCGACGTGACGTCATGATGATGCTCGAGCCCGGTTCGTGCGAGCAGCGCATTTGGTCCTTCGGGATAGCCGAGCCCAAGCTGCAGGGTCCGGTCCATGTCTTCCGCAGATGCCAGCCCTTCGTCGAGGCGGCGCAGGACAGCATTGAAATAGGGTCGCAGCAGCCGGTCGACGATACGGCCGGGCGTGTCGGCGCAACGCGCCACCTTGAAGCCAGCGCTCTCGAACGCGGCCTGCGCCGCCGCGACCGCCGCCGGTTCTGTTTTGGGCAGCGACACCAATTCAATCAGCTGGGTCGGCGCGGCCTCGCCAAGTCGGAAGCGGGCAAATCCAACGAATTTTCGCAGTCCGGACTCAGGTTCGAGGCCAACATGCGCGCCAAGGCATTCAGTTCCGAGCTCGATCGCTACGAAGTCGGCACTCGTCCCGACGTCTGTCCGGCACAGGCCGAACGAATTGCCCGCCAGTACGAGTCCCTTCCCCGTCATCGCGATAGCACCTTCTGGAAAGGAGCGGCTCTCGCCCTCGATCATGAATGTCACGGCCATATCAGGCTCCAAACATCTTGCTGTCGCCATAGCTGTGAAAGCCGCAGCCGCTCTTCTTGCCGAGCCGCCCTGCGGCGATCATGCGCCGCACCAGTGACGGTGTCGCAGCACGCGGTTCGTGGGTTAGGCTATGCATCGCCTCGCACAGCAATTTCTGGGTATCGAGCCCGACCAGGTCGAGAAGCTCGAACGGCCCCATCGGATAACCCATCGCAGTCTTCATCGCGAGGTCGATATCATTCGGTTCGGCGATACCCTTCTCGACGAGGCGGATCGCATCGTTGTGATAAGGGATCAGGAAATAGTTGAGGATGAAGCCCGGCGTATCCTTCGTCTGCACGGGGAGCTGACCGAGCGCTTCACAAAAGTTCCAGGCAGTTTGCCAAGTCGCCTCGCTGGTATTGAGCCCCGGCGACATCTCGACCAGCTTCATCAGCTGCGCCGGCAGGCAGAAATGCATCCCGACGAATCGATCATCCCGGCCCGATCCGCCGGCGATTTCGGTTATCGATATCGTCGAGGTATTGGACGCGAACAGGGTTAGGGCGGGACAAACCGCGTCGAGTTGCGCGAATAAGGCGTGCTTGGCGGCGAGATTCTCGTAGATCGCCTCGATGACGATATCGCAGTCGGCAAGATCGCCGATGTCCGTCGTTCCGACCAGGCTGTCCATGATCTCATCAAGCCGCTCACGCGCCAGCTTGCCGCGATCGACAGACTTGGTGAGGAACGCCTGGGTCTGGGCCCGCGCCGCATCGAGCGCGGGCTGGCGGCTGTCGAATACCCGCGTGCGAAATCCTGCGCGAGCGGCAACGATGGCGATTCCGGCACCCATCGTGCCACAGCCTGCGACGCCGACTGTTTTGATTGTCTGTTGCGTCATCGCGTCATGAAACTCCGACCAATCAACTGGCGGTGAACCTGGTTGGTACCCTCCCAGATCTGGGTGATCTTGGCATCGCGCATCAGACGCTCGGCGCGGAAATCGCGGCAATAGCCATAACCGCCGAGCAGCTGGACCGCGTCGGTAGCCATCCGCATCGCGAGATCCGACGCCCGCATCTTCAGGATCGACGCTTCGATGCCAAACTCCGTCGCCCCGGCATCGATCATCCGTCCGACGCTCCACAGCCAGTTCTCGACGAGCGCGAGCTCTGCGGCGAGATCGGCGAGCATGAACTGGATGCCCTGGAATTCGATGATCCGCTTGCCCGACTGGCGACGTTCATTGATATAGCCAACGGCGTCCTCGAAAGCGGCGCGTGCAATCCCGAGCGCGTGCGCGGCCACGCTGGGTCGGGATCGATTGAGCGATGCCAGCAGGATCGGCAGCCCATCACCTGGCTCGCCGACCAGATTCGCGCGAGCCACGCGGCAACCATCGAAGCGGATTGTCGCAGTGCTCGACGCGCGCGTCCCCATCTTGTCCTCCGTGCGCAGCACTTCCAGTCCTGGAGTGCCCTTTTCGATTACCAGCACCGAAATCGCCCGCTTGGCATCATTGATCGCGGCCCATTTGCCAAATACGAGGTAGATGTCCGCGACATCGCCGTTGGTGATGAATGTCTTGCCGCCATCGACGACAATCGCATCACCATCGTCGCGGAAAGCAGTCTTCATGCCGGTGGCGTCGGAGCCTGCGTCCGGTTCGGTGATGGCAAGCGCGGCCAGCCCGCCCGCCGCGATCCGGGGCAGAAAGCGCGCCTTCTGCTCCTCGCTGGCGAACTCGATCAGCGGTTTCACCGCGTGAAAATTCGTTGCCCAGACGATGCCCGTCGATGCGCACGCCTTCGATATTTCGCGCACGCAGGCGAGGTAGCAAAGATAGGACAGGGGCATCCCGCCATAGGCCTCGGGAATGAACATCATGTTGAGTCCAAGCGCATTGATGTCGCGAACATTGTCCCATGGGAATTCACCGGAGTGGTCGAGTGCGGCGGCGCGCGGCATGATCGCCGACCCGGCAAGCGCGCGGACGCTAGTCAGCACCATGCTCTCGTCGTCGGAGAGGCCGATTAAGTCATCGAGGCGGTTCAGGACGGTCAATGTGCGATCCCTTGTCCGCCGTCGAGATAGATGGTCTCACCGCTCAGGAAGCGCAAATCCATCGCGAACAGGCCGGCCACGAGGCGTGCGACGTCGTCGGCTTCACCCGGCGCTCCGGTTGGTATCCTCTTTTCCAGATAGGCGCGCAGCGGTCCTTGACGCATTACATCGCGATTGAGACTGGTCTCGATGTATCCCGGCGCAACATCGATCACGGCAATGCGATCGCGCGCCCACTCCACCGCGAGAACGCGACTGATAGCGCCAACCGCCGCCTTCGACGCGCAATAGGCCAGGTTACGCTTCACCCCGATCTTGTCGAAGAATGACCCGATGTTGACAATTAGCCCGCCTTCTTCTCGCAAATGGGGATACGCGTTCTGGCAGCCGATCAGCACGGACGTGGCATTCGCGGCAATCTGCGCGTTCCAGTCTTCGATCTTGAGATCGGCCGAAATAGCTTCAGTATGAAGGCCGGCATTGTTGACGAAACCGACCAGTCGGCGCCCGTCGACCGCTGCTGCAGTCGCCGCCATTACAGCATCGGCGTCCGTCACGTCGGCGACGAAGGGATAGAGGTGATCGGCATCGGCATCCTCCGCCCCTTCGGGCATTGCGCCGCTGCGCGACAGGCAGGCGACCAGCTTCCCCGCCCGGACGAGGCGCAGCGCAATCGCTGCGCCAATCCCGCGGCTCGCACCAGTCACGATGACGATATCCTCGCGCATCAGCGGTCCTCGAACTGCGCAAGGCGCTTGTCCAGGAAAGCGCGCATCCCTTCCTCGGCGTCGCTGGTCTGGTAGGCGAGCGTCGACAGATCCGCTTCGATCCGCAATCCATCGGCGAGCGAGACCGAAGGCGCGCGCTGTACCGCCTCGCGCGCGAGGCGGGCCGCTAGCAGGCCATAGCCGGTAAATTCATGGGCAAAGGCGATTGCGGCGTCGACACCCGGTTCGGTCACGATCCGGTTGACCAGGCCGATGCGCTCGGCCTCCTCGGCGCCGACTGTGCGCCCGGTCAGGATCATCTCCAGCGCTCTGGCCTCGCCGATCAGCCGCGGCAGCCGCTGGGTGCCGCCATAGCCTGGTATCAGGCCGAGCTTGATCTCGGGCAGTCCGAACCTGGCATTCGGCAGAGCAAGGCGGAAACTCGAGGCGAGCGCGAGCTCGCAACCGCCGCCGAATGCATAGCCATTGACCAGGGCGATCGAAGGCACAGGCAGCCGGTCGAGCTTGGCAAATACCGACTGGCCCAGCTCCGCACCGGCTTTCTGGTCGGCAAGGCTGCGCCCCGTCAACTCGGTAATATCGGCGCCTGCGCAAAACGCTTTTTCACCCGCGCCGGTAATGATGAGCGCGCGGGCGGCGGATGAGGCGACCTCGTCGATGGCCTTTCCGATTTGCCCGATCAGGTCAAAGCTCAACGCGTTGAGGGCTTCCGGCCGGTTCAGGGTGAGGATCGCGAGATTGTCGCGATAATCCAGGTTCAGGCTCATGCTGCTTCTTCCGTATGGCGACGATTGATCGGCACCGGCACCAACCGGCCGGACCCGATCCATGCGCCAAGTTCCCGTTTGAGGATCTTGCCAGTCGGCCCCAGCGGCAGCTGGTCGGTCAGAAGCAAATATTCGGGCATGTCGTATTTTGATAGACCGGCAGCGCCCAGATGCGACAACATGGCTTCGCCGTCGATCGCGCCGCTGACCACCAGGACGAGGCATACGCGCTCGCCGAGACGCGCATCGGGAACTGCCACCGCCGCCGCCTTGCTCACCTCCGGGTGGCGCAGCGCGAGATCCTCGATCCGTGCAGGGTGAATGTTATGTCCGCCGCGAATGATCATGTCCTTCGATCGGCCGACAATCTCGAGATTGCCGGACCCGTTAAATCGCCCGAGATCGCCGCTCATGAACCATCCGCTGGCATTGAACGAATCTTCGGTCGCCATCTGATTGCCGAAATAGCCGAGCATGCGCATCGCGCCCATGCCGCCAATCTCACCGGTCTCGCCATCGTCGGTCTCGGTATCGCGATCATCCTGCCGGAAAAGTTTGACCGTATAGGCATCGCACGCCTTGCCACAAGTGCCGATGATGGCCTCAACAGGATCGGTCCGCCGCGTATATTGGTGCGATCCGTTCTCTGTCATCCCGTAGACGTTTTGCGGCGTGATGCCCTTGCTGAGCAGTGACTGAGCGGTCGCGCGCGGGATCGGTGCGCCGGCTAGGTAAAAGGTCTTGACCTGGCCGAGCTTGTCGGCACCGCGCAATTCGAGCGCGACCAGCAGGTCCATGGCGTGCGTGGGCACACCCATCACATAGGTTGCACCGGTCTGCTCGATCCAATCGATCGGATCGATACCGGCGGCCGGATCGCTCAACACTAATTCGAAGCCCCCGACCAAAGACTGGGTCAGCGCGACGGTGCCGATATGATGGCTCATCTGACTAAGCGTGAGCAACACCGTGTCGTGGCCGTGCCCCCAGTCTGCCACCATAGCGCGGGCATTGGCGAGCAAGCTGTTGTCGCTGTGCATGACGCCTTTCGGAGACCCCGAGGTTCCCGACGTGAATGCGAGATAGACGACCTGGTCAGGGTCGTTGGAGACAGGGCATTGCTCCGCAGCGAGATCGGGGAAACTGCGGCAACCGACCGGCGGCTCGCTACCCGGTGTCAGTGCGAAGACCGCGCGCATCGACGGTAGGGCCACGCTCAAGGCAAAGATATCGGCGCGATCAGCGCCCGCGCCATGGCCAACCTCGCCAAACAGGGCGCGGCTCGACACCTGCTCCAGCCAGGTCGCGACTTCTTCGGGGGTATAAGTGGCGTGGAGCGAGGTATTGAAGACGTAGCCGTTTCGCGAACAGGCGAGCAACACGATGACCGCCTCGACCCGGTTTCGCATGAACACCGAAACCCGGTCGCCTGACGTCAGACCAGCGCCGTGTAGCGCCGCCGCCACCACATCGGCCTCCGCAACCAGCTGACGCCAGTTCAGCCTTCGGGACGGATCTCGCAGCGCCGGGGCGTCGTCCCGTTCCGCCGCCCAGCGCGCCGCCAGGCCATAAAGCGTGTCCGCGCGCCACAGCCCGGATTCGTAATAACGACGCGCTTCCGCCGGATCGTGCAGAGTGAGGATGCGCGCCACCGGGCCTGTTCCTCAGTGACCAAACTTGTCAGTGTCAGGCTTGCGCCGCTCGGCAAATGCGCCGGACAATTCCTTCGACTCCTGCGAGCGCAGGTAGCCTGGAAGAAGCAGGTCATGCGAGATGCGCGACAGCCCGCCGACGCCGCCATGGCGGGCAGTAAACGCTGCCTTGATGGCGGCGAGCGCGAAGGACCCGCGCTCGGCAATCTCCAGCGCGAATGTCCGTGTCGCGCTGGTCAATTCTGCATCGGGGACGACCTTGTTGATCAGACCGATTGCCTCGGCGTCTTGCGCCGTCATCTTGGGGTTGCGAAACCAGATGTCCTTGGCGCGCTTCTTGCCGACCAGATCTTCGAGATACCATGTCCCATACCCCGCGTCGAAGCTGCCCATCATCGGCCCGACCTGCCGGAACACCGCGCTTTCCTTGGCGATTGTCACATCGCAGACCATTTGCAGCACATTCCCCCCGCCGACGGCGAAGCCGTTGACGCTCGCCACCACGGGCTTCTGCAGCCGGTCGATGCTTTCATACATCTCGAGTGTGGGCAGCACCCCGGCGTAAAGGTGGCTGTCCTCCATGCCCTCCTTGCGGCCGCCGATGCAGAAGAATTTGTCGCCAGCGCCGGTGATCACCAGCACGCGAGTCCGCGTCTCCCGCCGGACGGCATTGATGCAGTCACGAATCTCATGACACATGGTTTCGGTAAACATGTTGCCGTCGTGCGGGCGGTTGAGCGTTATCGTTCCGATTGGCCCGTCTTCGGAGTACAGGATTTCACTGAATTCCATCATCTTTCCTTTTAGATCACACCATTGGCGGCGAGAATAGCCTGCTCGGCCGCAGACAGCCCGAGCCAGTTCTGGAAGACCGCATCATTGTCGCCGCCGAGCCGCGGTGGCGGACGGCATCCCTCGCTCCCCCCGTCGACCGCGATGCCGAGCCCGACCTGCGGTACACGCTCACCGCCCCGATCAAATCCGTACAAAAAGCCGCGCCGCCTGAGCGCGGTATCCTGACCGATCTCGTCAAGTCGGTAGATCGGGCCGGCGGGAATGCGCGCGGCTTGAAAAATGGCGAGCCAATCATCGCGACCGCGCGCTTTCAGCTGCGCCGCGATGTCTTCTACAATCGCGGCACGATCTTCGCGGCGACCGGCGTTGCTGGCATGAGCGGGCTCCTCCGCTTTTTCGGGTGTGCCCAGCGCGGTCCAGAAGCGCCGCCAGATCGCATCGTTGCCAAGCGCAAGGGTCAGCGGGTGATCGGCAGTATCAAACACCTGATAGATGGCGATCACGCTGTCGCTTCCGCCAGACCGCCGCATTTCCGCGCCCGAGCCAAGGTAGGGGACGAGCCGCGGGGCCATGAATCGCGTCATGCTCTCGACCAGTGCAATGTCGATCGCCGCACCTTGTCCCGTGCGTTGCTTGCGGACGATCGCGGCGACTGCGGCCAGTGCTGCATCCTCTCCGGCGAGCAGATCGGCAGCGGGCGTGCCAACCTTCTGCGGCGGGCCGTCCGGCGCGCCAGTCATATCCATCACTCCCGAATAGCCTTCGGCGACAAGATCGTAACAGGGCATGTCTGCACGGTCACCGTCGAGGCCGAAGCCGGTGATCGATACATGAATCAGCTCGGGCCTGACCGCCGCGAGGGTCGCATGGTCTATCCCGAGTTTGCGCTGGACGCGGGCAACCACATTGACGAGCACAATATCAGCTTTCGCCACCATCCGCAGCAGCAACTGGTGACCCGCCGGTGCCGCGGTATCGAGCGTTACGGACTGCTTGTTGCGATTGACGCTGACAAACCACAGCGATTCGCCGTCGAGGAATGGAGGACCCCACGCGCGACAATCATCACCTGCGCCGGGCCGCTCGATCTTGATCACCGTAGCGCCAAGATCGCCCAGCAATTGTCCGGCATAGGGGCCCGCCACCGACGTTGTGAGATCGAGCACTACCAGGCCTTCGAGCAAGTCGAGCCCTTGCTCATCCTTGAGTGGCAGCGATTGGGCCGGATTCGCCATCAGCAGATGCCGCTGCTGCGCAGCGCCGCGATTTCCGCAGCGGGCATGCCGAGCAAATCGGTCAGGACGTCGGTGGTATCCGCGCCCAGAGCCGGGGCCGGCCTCATTTCGGGCGGCGGGCCGCTGCTGAAATGAGGTTGGATGGCAGGAAGCTTGATCGATCCGATGACCGGGTGCTCCAACGTCGCGATTGCGCCCCGGGCGGCATAATGGGGATCGGCGGCGATGTCCTTTGGGGTGTAGATCAGGCTGTGCGGCAGTCCGTTCGCTTCCAGGATCCGGACCACCTCGGCGGTCGGACGCGCTTTGATCCAGTCGGCGACGATGCCGTTGATCTCGTCGTAATTCTCGACACGAAGGATATGCGTTTCGAAGCGGGGCTCCTCGCCCAGCTCAGGCCGACCGATTGCCGTGCACAGCCGCTTGAAGACGTTGCTCGCCGCCACCGTCAGCGCAACATACTGTCCGTCTCCGCTCAGATAATGATCACCGGGAGCCGCGGCAAAATGACGATTGCCGGAGCGCTCCCGCTCGATCCCGAGCTTGTCGTAGGCTGTAATCATCACGTCGGTGAAGCGGAACACCGCCTCGAACAGCGACAGGTCAATCTGCTGGCCGCCACCGCCGCGCGCGTCGCGTTCGTACAGTGCGATCATGATGGAGAAAGCGCCGAGCAATGCTGACTGATAGTCGGCAAGGGCGGTTCCTGGTCGCACCGGCGGCCGATCAGGATAACCGGTCATGTGGAGAAAGCCGGCAAATGCCAGCGAAATTCGGTCGTAAGCCGGCCGTTCGGCATTTGGTCCGGTCTGTCCGAATCCGGATATGCTAAGCATGACGAGGCGCGGATTAAACTCCTTCAGAACGTCGTAACTGAGCCCCCAACGGGCCATCGTGCCCGGCCGAAAATTCTCGACCAGCACGTCGGCATGCGCGACCAGCTTGCGGAGCACCGCCTGCCCCTCGGGCTTGCGCAAGTCCAGCGTCACCGACCGCTTGGAGCGCCCTTCAACGTTCCAGTAAAGGCTCTCTTCTCCAACAAACGGGCCCGAATGCCGGATCGGATCACCGCTTCCGGGGGGCTCGATCTTGATCACCTCAGCACCGAAATCGCCCAGCAGCGTCGCCGCGACAGGCCCGGCGATCATCGTACCAAGCTCAATCACCCGGATGCCCGCAAGCGGTCCGCCGCGATCTTCTCCCTCTGCCACCGTCTTCAGACCCGACCCGCTGGCGTGGCTGGCGGCACCGGGATATTGAACAATCGCGCCGCATTGAGGCCTACGATCTTGGCCGTATCCTCATATGTCAGGTCCGCGGACCAGGACTTGATTGCCTTTTCACTGTTCGGCCACGAACCCTCAACGTGCGGATAGTCATTGCCCCACAAAAGATTCTCGACGCCGATGCGATCCAAAAGCTCGATTCCGACGGGATCGGTTTCGAAGCTGGCATGGCCGTGCATCCGGAAATATTCCGACGGTTTGTACTTCAGCTGTGGCGACACCCAGAAGGCAAAGCTATCCTGCCCATGGTCCATTGCCCACTAGGCATAAGGCAGCCAGCCAGCGCCTGCTTCGATGGTTGCGAAATTAAGTTTCGGGAAGCGATCGAACACACCCGAGCTGCACAGTTGCACGGTCGGCTCCAGGACTGTGTTCATCGCATGGACGACGTAGTTGATAATTGCGCCGCCATCGCCGCTCGCTGTGCGGGGATCCTTCCCTGTCCCGGCATGAAATGTCACTGGCAGGCCGGTCTGGCTCAGGCTATCCCAGATCGGATCGAACACCGGCTGGTTGTAGCTTGCGCCCTTCACCAGCGGGGGCATCATCACGAATTTGAACCCGCGATCCGCCGCACGCTCAATTTCCTTGATTGCCGCCGGTATGTCGGCGGGCGCAACGCAGGCCGCCGGAAAACTGCGGCTGTGGCCGCCGAAAGCCTCGAAAGCCCAGTCGTTCCATGCTGCGCACATTGCCACATTGAGTTCGGGATCGGGCGACTGCCAGTTCGTCAGACCTTTGTTGGGGAACACAATCTCGGCATCGATGCCGTCATAATCCATGTCTCGGTAACGGTCCTGGGTAAAACCGCCCTGGTTCTGGAACATGGCGCCCTTGGTCTTGTCGAGCGACGGTCGTTCGCCGCTGTCGCCAACCGTCTCGATAAAGGCAGCGACGGCGACCGATTCGTCACGGGGTGCTTCGCGGATCATCGACGGGCGGATACCTTCGGCGACGAACCATTTGCGCCCCTTTTCGTCGACCTTGACCTGCGGCAGGCGATCACGAAACCGGGGCTCGACCCGCGCCGACCATACATCGAGCGGTTCGTTCACATGCCCGTCGGCCGAAACGACGAAATATTCTTTCAGAGCGGACTTGTCCGGCGCGACATCGGGCGCCGCCTTCGACGGCGGATCAAGCACAGTTGCCATATGGGCCTCCAATAATTGCATATCTGGTATACGGTTTACAGCGTTGCTCGTCAACGTCCATTCGAGGCCGCCTGGTCAGTCGAGCTGATATTCGCCAAGCGCTGGCGCGGGCAGAAGATCGTTCGCCTGCCCGCGGAACGCGGCATCGATCGGAACCGGAAGCGAAGGAAGGACAGCGCCTGCCAAGGCGTTCGAACCGAGCAGTCCGCGCGCGCGGAAATGCGGATCGGCGAGCGCTTCGCGCAGATCGAGAATGATCGAACAGCAGACATCGCGGCCCGCAAAGAGTGCCGCCCACTGGTCACCCGTGCGGGTGGCGATGCGAGCGGCAACGGCTTGCGTAGCGCGTGTCGGTTCCGCCGTGGCGGACCGCCATTCGGGTTCAAGCTCGATGGCATCACAGAACGCGCTCCAGAACCGATCCTCAAGCGGTGCCGCCGCGATGAAGCGGTCATCACAGGTTCGATAGATATTGTAGCGCGGTGATCCTCCGGTAACAAGTTCGCCGCCACGCGCGGGCCACGCGCCGGCGAACAGGCCATTGCCAAGGCCCCAATAGGCGAAGGTGAGCAGCGAATCGCCCATGGCGATGTCGAGCGTGGCGCCTTCCCCGGTCACGTCGCGCCGCCTTAGCGCCAGCAGGATGTTGAGCACGGCGGGCAAGGCGCCTCCGGCGATGTCCGCTGCCAGGATCGGCGGTAGGACCGGCGCTCCGTCCGCGCCGCAGGTCAGGCCCAGCAGACCGGTTTCGGCCATGTAGTTGAGATCGTGCGCGGCCACGCCGCTCTTGGGACCAGACTGTCCCCAGCCAGTGATCGAACAATAAATGATCCTGGGATTTAGCGCCCGCACCGCATCGGCACCGAGACCGAACCGCGCCATGACGCCGGGGCGAAACTGCTCGATGAGGATGTCGGCGCGTTCGATCAACGGGCGAAGCGTCGCGACCACGCCGGGTTGCTTGAGGTCGATTGCCAGGCTGCGCTTGCCGCGGTTGAGTAGATGAAAATTGACGCTGTCGGCATCTACCTTGGGCTCATACGAACGCATCTCGTCGCCCTGTCCCGGCCGCTCGACCTTGATCACTTCGGCCCCGGCTTCGGCGAGCATGAGGCTTGCCAGCGGCCCAGGCAGCAAGGTGCTGAAGTCGAGCACCAAAAGCCCCTCGAGCGGCCTCACTTCAACGAATCTCGATCATCGTGCCGCGCCTCATGTCCCGGACCGGATCATGTCCGCACACCGCTCTCCGATCATCATGCAGACCGAATTGGTGTTCCCCGACGTGATACTCGGGATCACCGATCCGTCGGCGATGCGCAGTTTGCTGATTCCGCGCACACGCAACTTCGGATCAACGACGGCGTTGTTGTCTCCAACCGCTCCCATCCGGCAGGTGCCGACATGATGGTAGCCCGTGCTCGCGGTGGCCCGGATATAGTCTTCCAGTCCTTGATCGCTTTCAATCGACAGGTTCGGTTGAAGTGGTTTGACATCGAACGCGCGCATCGGTGCCGCATTGCCGATCCTCCCGATCAGCCTGAGGCCGTCCACGGCGGTTTGCATGTCGCGTGGCGATGAAAAATAATTGGGCGCGATCCGGGGCGGTTCGTGCGGATCGGCCGAAGCGATGCGGACGGTGCCCCGACTTTCAGGCCGATTCTGATAGAAAGCGATTTGAAAGCTCGATTCAGGCAGCAGCTTTCCCGAATAATCGCTCGCCTCGAACGGCATAAAATAAATCTGGATGTCGGGATCGTCCAAACCCTCGCGCGTATAGGCGAAGGCACCGGCAAGCGCCGCACCGACCGCAAGCGGTCCAGTGCGGGTGGTGAGATATCGCAACCCAGCAAGCCCTTGCGACACGATATTACTCATCGTCGCGCTGAAAGTGTGCGGGCTTGACGTCGTGTAAGATCGCTTGGGCAGGATGTGGTCCATCAGATTTTCGCCCACGCCGGGCAGTTCGTGGGCGACGGCAACCCCGCTGGCACCAAGCACCGCTGCGGGACCGATGCCAGACAGCTGCAACAACTGGGGTGTTGCGAACGAACCGGCGGCGAGCACGATCTCCCGCCGGGCGCGGGCGCGATATTGCTGGCCACCGCGCTCATAAAGGACCGAAGTCGCCTCACGACCGTCCAGCTCGATCTTGGTGGCGAGAGCTTCGGTGACGACGTGAAGGTTCCGGTTGCGGCGCGCCGGCTTTAGAAAAGCGGTCGCGCTCGAGGATCGCCGACCCTTCCACGTGGTCATCTGGTAATAGCCGGCCCCCGCAATGTCGCGCCGACAAAAATCCGCCGTTCGCGGAATGCCGACTTCCGCTGCGGCATCGAGGAACGCATCGGCGAGCGGGTTCACCCAGCGAGCGTCTTCGACTCCGACAGGCCCTTCATCGCCATGAAACTCGTCCGCGCCGCGCTGCTGGCGCTGCGATTTCCGAAAGTACGGCAGGACATCTTCGTAGGACCAGCTATCGGCACCCATCTGTCGCCAGACCGCATAGTCGGACGGCGTGCCGCGCACATATAACAAGCCATTGACTGAGCTCGAGCCGCCCAGCACCTTGCCGCGCAGCGCCGAAATGCGGCGGCCGCCGAGGTTCGGTTCTGGATCGGTCTCGAAATGCCACATGAACTTCGGATCGGGCAGTACCTTGGCGAAACCCATCGGCAGGCCGATCCAGCGGCCATTATCCTCTGGTCCTGCCTCAAGCAGCAGGACACTGTTGCGGCTGTCCTCGCTCAGCCGGGCCGCAACCACCGCACCACCCGAGCCTGCGCCAACCACCACGAAGTCATATTCGGTTTCAGCAATCAGCATCCTGTCCATCCATTCTTGCGCTTCACCGCGCGTGAAGGCGCGGAGATAATCAGATATGTTCTTTTCGCATATCCCTTATTTAATTTCTGTCGAGATTTAGCGGTGAGCAGTGTATGATTCAACGCGATCACTTGCCACCCCCAAGTCCGGCGTCACGTCGTTCACGACCGGGATTCGTGAATCTCGAACTAGGCCTTGTTGAGATTCACCGTGAGTTTATGACAGCTGAGCATAGGTGGATCAAGGCCTCGAAGCTTTGATCGGTTTTGCATACGCGCATCGCGATCCGTTTGAACTATTTGATTTTACAGTAGAAGTTTTCGATGAGATGCCGCCATTTGTACATCTCCAGATCGACGTCGATGGGACTGAGCCGTTGCGGCATCTGTGAGATGACGACTTTCGCCCCACGCTGATTGAGGTCTTCAACGATCCAGTTGGCATCGAAGACATTTTCGCCGAGCAGAGCGCCGAACTCGAGGCCTTCGATGAGCGGTGCGACTCCGATGGTGTCGTAGCGGTTGCCCGGCAGCAGAATGAACGGCACGAGGTTGCCCAAGGCATCGCGAAGGGCGAGGATCTTGGTCGTCCAGCCACCTTTGGACTTGCCGTCGCCTGTCCTTGCATATTGGGCTTGGCATTCAGTTCGGCCTTGGTTGAGTTGGTGCTGACTTATTCGGGATCATGATCCCGGATAAGTTGGAGCGGATAGGCTGTGCCTGTCATTGGGCCTCAAGCTCTTAATTCTCAGCGAAGCCGTCCGCTCCATCCATGATCGTCTCGAACGGTTGCCATAGCCTTCAGCTCGCATGCAAGGTGGAGAAAACATGATGTTCAATACCTCTCAATACGTCGCGGCTGATGTGTCGAAAGCGATGCTCGACGTTGCCATACCGGGAGCGAATCGGGTCTGGCGTAGTGCCAACACGCCAGCGATGGCACTACGCAAAAATGCGGCTGGCCCCGACTATGTCGATACGGCCATTTTCGCCGACCGGACGGAAGCGCAACGCACCGAAGTCGGCATGCGGCATCCACTCGGTCGCATTGCTAACCCGAATGAAATCGCCGCGCTCGTTACCTGGCTCGCCTCGCCCGAGGCCTCGTTTGTCACGGGCGGATATTACCCGATCGACGGCGGCTATCTCGCACGCTGAGCGGCTGACGACAGTCCGGAAAGTCCGCCGAGGTAAGGCGGGATGATGCCATCTGCGGCAAGGGTATAGTCAAGCAGGAGCAGCCTCTCGGCGTCAAATTCGCGCGTGACGGCGGCGGTTTCTGCCAGAATGTTCCTGATTGCTGCGGTCACACCCGGTTCTGACCTGAACCAAAAGTCCTCGCCGATATCTGCTTGCACCGGGTTGCCTGCATTGCCGGTCAGAAAGCCCGCCCGGTAAAGATTGGGGCAGCTGACCGCGGCTTTGCGGATGATGGCCTCGCTGCGATCCTTAGCATCCAGCACTTCCGCCGGAACGGCGTCAGCGCGCGCGGCTTTGTCGAAGGCTTGTTTTCCGAAGAACATGGCGCGGATCATATTGCGCGGCTCGGGTCGCTGGATCAGGCGTGCGAAGACCGCTATTTCCGAGCGGATCGCGCCGTCCATTGGCTGCATTAAGCCGAGTTCAACGCAATCGAGGATCGCCAGTGGCGCAGGTTCATGGCCCAGCATTCGGGCGAGTTCGCGAGTGCGGACTGAGGCAATGTGATCTGCGCTGGCGCTGTAGGGTAGCGGGCGAGTGCCGGGCATGTCCCACGGCTGGATGCAATGGGCGGCATCGGAAAGCAGCCAGGCTTCGGCTGCGGCTACTTCTTCGCCTTCCCCAACCACGGCATGCACTAGTCCGACCTTCAAGGCCTCTTCGCCCTGCAAGTTACGGCCGAGAAGCAGCACATCGAGGCCCAGTTCAAGCCCGACCAGTCGCGGCATGCGCTGGGTGCCACCAGCGCCGGGCAGCAGGCCAACGGCGCACTCTGGCAGGCCAAGCATGGCGCGCTTGCCACCCGTGACGACGCGGTAATGGCAGCCCAAAGCCAGTTCGCAGCCGCCGCCCAGCGCAACCCCGGCGATGGCGGCGGCCACGGGCTTGCCCGCAGTCTCGAGACGGCGGATTGCATGGCTGAGCGGGAAGAAGTGATCGTATGCCAAGTCAAACCGGGTTGCGGGCGGCGCGGCGACTATCATGTCATAGGCGAGGCCAAGCTCGGTAAGATCGGCCCCTGCACAGAAGCCCGACTGCTTGCCTGAGCGGACGACCACGCCGCGCGCATCGCTTGCGCTGAGCCAGTCGGCAAAGGCACGCAACTCGTGGATTGCCTTGTTCGAGAAGACGTTCATTGATCGGTCAGGGCAATCGAATACCAGATGGATCAAGCCATTTGCCTGTTCCTCGATGCGAAACTGGGTGAGCTGAGGGTGGGTAGTCGCCATGTCAAAAACCAACTTTGTCGCCGCCTTTGAGCGACAGGATTGCGCGGGCTTCGGTGGGAGAGGCAATTTCCAGCCCCAATCCCTCGATGATCTGACGCACCCTGGTCACTTGTGCCGCATTGGTCTGCGCCAGTTCACCGCGCCCGAGCCAAAGCGAGTCCTCCAGCCCGACGCGCACATGCCCGCCCATGCTGGCAGCCATGGCAGCAACCTTCATCTGAGCCGCCCCTGCCGCCAGCACCGACCAGCGGTAATTATCGCCGAACAGGCGATCTGCCGTGCGCTTCATGTGCATCACATCATCGGGGTGGCTGCCGATGCCGCCGAGCAGGCCGAAGCAGGTCTGGATGAACAGCGGTGCCGAGACTAGTCCTTCGGTCCAGAAATAATGGAGATTGTAGAGGTGGCTGGTGTCGTAGCATTCAAACTCATAGCGCGTGCCGGTCTTGTTCAGCGTCTCGATCGCGTAGCGAATGTCCTTGAAACTGTTGCGGAACACCAGATCGTGGCTGCCCTCGAGCATCTCGGGCTCCCAGGCATGCTTAAATTCCTTGAACCGCTTAAGCATCGGGAACAGACCGAAATTCATCGAACCCATGTTGAGGCTGGCGACTTCGGGTTTCAGCGATTCGGCGGGTTTCACCCGGTATTCAACCGGCATGTATGGCGATGCCCCGGTGGTGATATTCACGACAACGTCTGAGCTCTGCTTGATCACCTTGAGGAAGGGCACAAAATCCTCGGGCGTATGGACGGGGTGCCCGTCCTCCGGATCGCGGGCGTGGAGATGGACGATTGCCGCCCCGGCTTCCGCAGCGCCCAGCGCACTCGTCGCGATCTCGGCGGCGGTTACCGGCAGGTGAGGAGACATCGACGGCGTGTGGATCGAGCCGGTAATTGCACAGCTGATGATGACCTTGCTTGTGGACATAAGGCTTTCCTTTCTGGAATTGGCCAACCTAAAACTCGCTCGCCACCGAGCGCCATGCAGCCGAGAGGGCATCCCGGTGAACGGGGGCGGCAATGGTGATGAGGCGGGCGGCGCGCTGGTGGTAATCGCATGCGCGAAGGTCGGCAATGCCGTGCTCCGTGGCGATAACGTCGATGTCGAAACGAGATAGCGATACAGGGCCGTGGCCAGTGCCGGGGGCGACAATGCGGCTGAAATCTTTCGCAGCGGCAGGCAAGGCGATGATGCGCAACCCGCCTTCGCTGCGCCTCGCCCCGCGCGCATAGTCGCTTGCGCCTCCAGGGCCGGACTGGAGCCCGCGGCTGGATGCCTCGGCAAAGACCTGGCCGAAAAGATCGACTTCCATCGCCGAATTGATCGCCACCAGACGGTCAATTCCTGCCAAGATGTCAGGGCCGTGTGTGACCGACACCGGGCGAAAGGCGAAAGTCGGTTCTTCCAGCGCGGCATAAAGTTCCGGACTGCCGATTGCGACGCCGACGGTTGCGGCAGCTACACCCGCCAGCGCACCTGAACGCAGCAAGGCCAGCACTCCGTCACCGACCAGCCCGGTATGCAGGCGGAGATGCCTGTGCCCGGCCAAGGCGGCAAGAACCGCATCGGGCAGCTTGCCCAGCCCGGTCTGGATCGTTGCCCCGTCCGGTATGAGCTCGGCGACGTTTGCGGCGATAGCATTGCTCACAGCATCGGCGGTTCCGGCCTGAGAACCGCGCAGGGCCTGCTCACCTTCGAACGCAGCAGTGATTTCGCCAAACGGAATACCCGGATCGCCCCCCGTGTGCGGCATCTTCGGGTTGATATGGGCGATGCGCACCGGAATTTCACGCCACAGCTCGGCAATGAATGCCACTTCGGAGCCGAAACTGCAGTTGCCATTGTCATCGGGCGGCGAACACATGAAGAGTGCGGCTTGCGGTCGTTGCTGGTGATAAAACCGCAGGATGTCCTGATAACACAGCGGCAGGAAGCGGGCGCGATCTGGCTGCTGGCGAAGTTCCGGAGTCTGGAAAAACGTCACGACACGAGCCTGGGCGCCTGCCTGCCAGTCGAGCCGGTTAAGACCGGGCACGAAGACACCCGAGAACGCCATGTCGCCCAGCGCCTCGCCCGCTTGCGCAACTTCCGTGGCGAGCAGGTCCGATTCTGCCGAGCACGATGAAACCAGGGTCAGCCCGCCGGACGGTAGTGCTGACGCTAGCTCTCCGTGGCGCAGGTAGAGTGCGGACATGGCCTAGGCCCATTCGCCCTCACTTGACATATTTATGGAAATCAGGCGCGCGCTTTTCGGTGAAGGCGCGCACGCCTTCCTTCGATTCCTCGGTCTCATAGAACAGCTTCACAGCGTTGAGAGCCATCAGCGAAATCCCACGGATGTTCTCGCTGTCAGCGTTGAACGAACGCTTGGCGAGCGCGAGTGCGGTGGGCGAGCGCTGGCCGAGGATCTCGGTCCAGGCGCCCACCGCATCGTCGAGCTCGGCTGCGGGAACGACCTTGTTGATCAGGCCCATCTCCAGGGCCTGCTGCGCGGTGTATTGCTCGTTGAGGAACCACATCTCGCGCGCCTTCTTGTCGCCGATGTGGCGGGCGAGCAGGGCGGTGCCCCAGCCTGCGTCGACCGAGCCGACCTTGGGTCCAACTTGCGCGAACTTGGCGGTATCGACAGCAATCGTCAGGTCGCATAGCGTGGCGAAGACATTGCCACCGCCGATGGCGAAGCCGTTGACCCGGGCGATCACCGGCTTGGGAATGTCGCGGATGATCGACTGGAATTCGTCAATCGGCAGGCCGACAATGCCGCGCCCGTCATACTGGCCCTCATGTGCGCTCTGGTCGCCGCCAGTGCAGAAGGCCTTGTCGCCCGCACCAGTCAACACCACGCTGGAAACGCCGCGATCATCCGCGGCCAGCTTGAATGCGGTGATCAGTTCCTCAATCGTCTGGGCGCGGAAGGCATTGTAGAGCTTGGGGCGGTTGATGATGATCCAGGCGGCGCGGCCGCGGACTTCATAAATGACATCTTCGAGCTGGGGTGCATCGCTCATTGCGAAACCTTTCCTTGGGTGTTGCTGTAAATTGCGTGTGATCGGGCAACGGCGCGGTCGCCGACGGAGACTATCGCCTGGGTGAAAATCATGGTTTTCGTCGTCTTGACCAGAGTCACCTCGGCAATCAGCCAGTCGCCCGGCATGGGCGGCGCCAGATAGTCGACGTGGAGAGAGATCGTCGGTGTGTGGTTGCTGCCATCCAGGGCAAGTTCTCGCACTGCCACTGCTTGACCATCTAGAAACGTCGCCATGGCCCCGCCGTTCATGCCGCCGAGGCCGTTGCAATGACGTGGCTCGACTTTGAGGGCATAGCGGCGCGCGCCAGCGTCGAGCCAGATTGTCCCGACCGTCCAGGCACCGGTATTGGTTACTTCGGTCGGTAGCCAGTCACCGCTGACCTGTTGGGGGCCGTCAGTCTCTGCCATCAGACCATGTTCATCCCACCGGAGACCGAAATGGCCTGCCCGGTGATATAAGAGCCATCATCCGATGCCAGCAATGCGACGATCCCGGCATAGTCTTCCGGTTCGCCCATGCGGCGCAGCGGAATGCCGCGCACCAGCGCTTCTTTCCATTTTTCTGCTTCGGGACCTTCGCCTGCGACTTCGGCCATCATCGGGGTATTGGTCGGCCCGGGGCAGACGCAATTTGCCAGCACGTTTTTGCGTGCCAGTTCGCGGGCGATTGATTTGGTGAAGCTGATGAGGCCGCCCTTGCAGGCCGAATAAACTGCTTCCATCGCCGTGCCGACCTTGGCCGCGTCAGATGCGATATTGATGATCCGCCCGCCGCCGTGCTGGACCATCCGGCCTGCCACCGCGAAATGCGTATTGAGATTGCCCTTGAGGTTTATCGCGATCACCTTGTCCCAGAACGCGGGATCGGTGGCGAGGAAGGGTTGCGGCTTGTCCCAGCCGGCATTGTTGACCAGCACCCAAATTGGACCGAGATCGGTCTCGACAGCTTCGACAGCGGCCTGAACCGCGCCAAAGTCGCTGACATCGACTTGCCAGGTGTGCACGGTGGCATCACCGGCAAGTTTGGCCGTCTCTTCGCCAGCTGCAACGCTGAGATCGAAGATCGCGACCTTGCAGCCCTCTTCGGCCAGCCGCAAAACGAGCGCCCTGCCAATGCCCTGTCCGCCACCAGTCACAATGGCGACCTTGCCTGTCAAACCCTTCACATCATTCTCCGTCTGGTTGCTGGACCCGCGCTAGATTTCCTGCAAGTCGGCATCGCCGCCAAGCATGTCAATCAGCTGTTCCTTGATACGCAGCAGCACACTTGCTGCCTGGTCGAGTTGCTCGGCGGTGATCGCCGACAGAATCTTGGTTTCGACAATGTCCACATTGTCACGGATCGTCGAGACGAGCTTTTGTCCGGACAGGGTCAGAAAGACATGCCGAGCACGGGCATCGCGCTTATCAGGTCGGCGTTCCACAAAGCCGCCGATTTCCAGCCGGTCAACAAGCCCGCCGACCGCTACTTTGGTCAGGTCAAGTTGCGCGGCGAGCGCGGTCTGTGTCATGCCCTCGCGGCGCGAAACATAGGCGAGAACCCACCACTGAGCCCGGGTGATCCCCAGCGGTTTGAGCGCCCTGTCGACAACTATGCGGCGCAGGCGCGAAACGTCATGGGTCAGGAAGCCGAACCTCAGATTGGCGTCGAGATTTTTTTGCAACGGAGCAATCACGTCTTCGGTCCGATCCGGCCCTTGAACATTTCGCGGGCGATGATCGTCTTCATCACCTCAATTGAACCGCCAGCAATCTTGACAATGCGGGCATCAGCATAGGCGCGGGTGATCGGGTATTCCCACATGTAGCCCCACCCGCCGAACAGTTGCAGGCATTTGTCAGCTGCATCGCAGTGCAGTTCCGATGTGGTCATCTTGACCATCGCTGCATCGACCGGATCGAGTTCACCGCGCATGAACAGTTCAATGCAGCGATCGGTAAACACTCGCGCCATCACGCTGCGCGCTTTGAGATCAGCGAGCACGAACTGGGTGTTCTGGAAATCGGCGATGGTTTGTCCGAACGCCTTGCGTTCGGCGGTATAATCAACCGTCCATTCGATCATCACTTCGGTGACCGTTGCCGAACGGACTGCCTGCGCCAGGCGCTCCTGCGGCAGCTTGGTCATCATCAGTTTGAAGCCGTCACCCTCGCTGCCAAGCATGGCGCTGGCGGGCACGCGCATATTGTCGAAGAACAGCTCTGAAGTATCCTGTGCCTTCATGCCCAGCTTTTCGAGGTTCTGGCCGCGACTGAAACCGGGCAGGCTGGTATCGACCAGGAACATGGTCATGCCCTTGGCACCGGCGCTGCTGTCGGTCTTGGTCGCCAGAACCAGAATGTCGCACAGCTGGCCGTTGGAAATGAATACCTTCTGGCCGTTGATCATGAAGTGATCATTACCATCACGCTCGGCGCGGGTGCGGATTGCTTTCAGATCACTACCAGCGTGCGGCTCGGTCATCCCGAGCGAGCCGATTGCTTCGCCGCGCACCATCTTGGGCAGCCAGTGACGCTTTTGTTCCTCAGTGCCGAACGAGAGGACGTAGGTGGCGACGAGATCGGTATGGATCAGGAACCCCGGACCGCTGGCCCCGACCCGCCACAGTTCCTCATACACCACCACATCGAACAGATAATCCAGGCCCAAGCCGCCATATTCCTCGGGCACGGTGCAGCATAGCAGGCCCGCTTCGCCCGCCCTGAGCCACAGCTCGCGCGGGACGATACCGTCCTTTTCCCACTGCGCGTGGAACGGCACGATTTGCTTCTCGACAAAACGGCGCACGCTTGTCCGCCACATGTCGTGCTCAGAAGAGAATAGGCTGCGTTCGATCATCGCTGAGTCTTTTCCCTGGCAGTCGACGCGGCAATCGCCTCGCGCGCGGCCTGCCATTGTTCAGGCGTCAGATTTGTCAAGTCGGCAAAAGTGCCCGGCCCGGCCAGATGCTGGCCACCGTCGATGGCGATGGTCTGTCCGGTAAGGTAATCGCAGCCGTCCGACAGCAAAAAGGTGACCAGGTTGGTCAGCTCCGGCATCTGGCCAAACCGCCGCATTGGCACCGTATCAGGGCTGGTAACAGACGAGGTTGTATCGGGAATGGGGTTGAGCTTTTCCCAAGCACTTTCGGTGGGGAAGGGGCCGGGTGCCGTCGCATTGAGGCGAATGCCGTATGGGCCCCATTCCGCCGCCAGGCTCATTGTCATGGCATGGATCGCGGTCTTGGCCATGGCCGAAGGAACGACAAAGGCAGACCCGGTCCACACCCAGGTGACGAGATTGGACACGACCGATCCGGCAATGCCGTCGCGTATCCAGCGCTTGCCGCACGACAGGGTGGCATGAAAGCTGCCGTCCATCACTGTGGAGGTTATGGCGCGAAATCCGCGTGCGGACAGGTCCTTGGTCGGCGAGATAAAATTGGCGGCTGCGTTATTGACGAGCCCGGTCAACGGCGCATCCTGCCAGATTGCTTCAATCATGGCATCGACGGCATCGGCATCGCGGATGTCACAGCCGTGGGCGTAAACAGGCGAGCCGGTGGCGCGCGATATTTCCCCGGCGGTGTCATCGAGCAGCGTTTGCCGTCGTCCGCAGATGTGGACTTTCGCCTTGCGGGCCGAAAGCGCATCGGCGATTTCGCGCCCCAGTCCCCCGCCACCGCCGGTGACCAGGATCACCTTGCCAGCCAGCACATCGTCGCGAAAAATATCGCGAGATTTCTGCATGCGCGATCCCAGTTCTGTTAAAAGCGGAATTCCCGCTTGCCAATCATTAGTGAACTTGTTTACTAAAGACCGAGCCACTGTCAAGCCGCACTCTGCGGATTGTTGATGGCGACGTCCGCTGCCGGGTGAACCATAATCGGAGAGCAGAATGTATTTCGGCATCGCCGCAATCGGCGGCTATCTCCCATTGCTGCGGCTTGATCGCAAGATTGCCGCGAAAGAGTTGGCCTGGTCGGGCCTCGGCATGCCGCGCGCGGGCTTTCGCGCTGTCGCCGATTGGGATGAGGATTCTCTCACAATGGCGGTTGAGGCAGCGCGTGGATTGACGGCGACGTCGCCCGTAGCTCTGCGATTCGCCTCGACCTCGGCCTATTTCACAGACCGATCGCAAGCTGCCCTGATGCTCGATGCTTTGGCCTTGCCGCAGTCGGTGCGCAGTGCCGACTATGCCAATAGCCGCCGCGCTGGAACGACCGCATTGCTTGATGCGCTGCTGAGCGGCCGCACCGAGCTGGTCGCTGCGGCAGAAAAGCGCGATGCGCAGGTCGGCAGTGCTGCGCATTTCGGGCAAGGTGACGGCGGCGCTGCGGTGCTGGTGGCCGACAATGGCGCAGCGCGCTTGCTCGGACATGCCTGCCTGACCCGCGATCTGGTTGACCGCTACACCTCGCGCGATCATCCCGCGCCCTATGCCTATGAAGAGCGCTTCGTTCGCGACATTGCGGTGCCTGAACTGCTGGTTCCGACTATCGCCGCTGCTTGCGCCGATGCAGGCATCGAACCATCGCGCATCGCCCATGCTGCCTGCGCCGAACCGGTTGGCAACTGCTGGAGGGGCGTAGCCAAGGCGCTGAAGATGACCGCTGCGAACCATTGCGAGGCACTGGCATTGCAGGCCGGAGACCTTGGCGCGGCCCATCCCCTGTTCGGACTCGGGCTGGCGTTCGCCGCTGCTCAGACAGGCGATCTCGTGCTGCTGGTGGGTTTCGGCAGCGGCGTTGATGCGATGATCTTCGAGGTGACCGCTCCTGTTCCCGGTGCAGCCGCCATGGCCGCATCGCTCACTGAAGGTGATCGCATCCGCGACTTCACCCGGTTCCTCTGCCTCACCGGTGCGATCGACCTCGATTGGGGCATGCGCGCCGAATTCGAACAGAAGGCGCAGGCCACGGTGCTTGACCGGGTCGGACGCGACATGATCGGATTTATCGGCGGGCGCGACAGCACCGGCAATGTCCAGTTCCCCAAGAGCGCCTATCCGGTAAATCCAGCGATCGACGGTCCCGAAGAGCTGACCGACGTCCGCCTTGCTGATGATCCGGCAACGATTGTCTCGTTTACGTCTGACCGGCTCAATTTCTCGCCCGATCCGCCGTTCGATTTTGGGCTGGTCCAGTTCGATAATGGCGCGCGGGTGCTGATGGAAATGGTCAATCGTCCGCAAGGTGGCTTCAAGGTGGGCGACCAGGTGCGGATGCGGCTGCGGATCAAGTCGCAGAATGCGCGGCTTGGATTCCGAACGTACTTCTGGAAGGCAGCGCCCGCCGTCCGGTCGCAGCTGGGAGACGCCTGATGGCCAGCGGGATCAAGGACAAGGTCGCGATCGTCGGCATGGGCTGCACCCGCTTTGGCGAACGCTGGGATGTGGGTGCAGACGGGCTGATGGTCGAGGCCTTTGCCGAAGCACTGGCCGACGCCGGGATCGAGCGCAGCCGGATCGAAGCCGCATGGGTTGGCAATGCACTTGATGATATCAATGTCGGCAACAGCGCCCTGCCGGCGGCCCATGCGTTACGTCTGAACAGGGTGCCAGTTACCCGCGTCGAAAACATGTGCGCAACTGGCACCGAGGCGCTGCGCGGGGCAGCCTATGCGGTGGCTTCTGGCGCAGTCGATATCGCGTTGGCCATCGGCGTCGAGAAACTCAAGGACACCGGCTACGGCGGCCTGCCCCTGCGTACCAAGGGCTTGGCCAATGATCTGTGGATGCCCTATGGCTCTGCGCCCGGCACATTCGCCCAGTTGGCGGGGGCCTATTGCGCACGACACGGCATTGATCCGGCGGACCTGAAGCGGGCGATGGCGCATGTGTCTTGGAAGAGCCACCAAAATGGAGTGCATGCGCCCAAGGCGCATATGCGTGTCGCTGTGGAAATGGAAAAGATACTCGGCGCACCAATGATCGCTGATCCACTTGGCATTTATGACTGCTGCGGCGTGTCGGATGGCGCGGCTTGCGCCATTGTCACCACGCCCGAAATCGCCCGCAGCCTTGGCCGGGCCAATCCGGTGACGATCAAAGCGGTGCAGCTGTCCGCCAGCAACGGCAGCGAGATGCAGTTCGGCGATTGGGATGGCGCTTCGGTGCCGAACACCCAGGCCGCAGCCGCGCGCGCTTATACCGAAGCCGGCATCCGCGATCCGCGCAGCGAGCTGGATATGACTGAAGTTCATGACTGCTTCTCGATCACCGAATTGGTAATCATGGAAGACCTTGGGCTGTCCGATCCGGGCCGAGCGCCTGCGGATATTCTGGACGGTCGCTATGACAAGGACGGGGCGATCCCATGCCAGCTCGATGGCGGGCTCAAATGCTTCGGCCATCCGGTCGGAGCTTCGGGTCTGCGCATGGCCTATGAAGTTTACAACCAGTTGCAGGGCCGGGCGGGCGAACGCCAGCTTGGCAAGGTCGACCTTGGCCTGACTCACAATCTCGGCGGCTCGCCGTTTAACAGCGTTGCGGCGGTTGCCATTCTTGGCCGTCTCGACTGAAGGAGTAGGAAGTTATGGCAGGCCTGTGGTTTGAGGAGTTCGAGATTGGACGCGTCTTCCAGCACGAGATTCGCCGGACGGTGACCGAAGCGGACAACATCTGGTTCAGCGCGATGACTTACAATCCCGCCCAGATCCACATTGACTACGAATATGCCGCAGGCACCGAGTTCGGCAAGCCGCTGGTCAATTCGATTTTCACACTGGGGCTGGTGATCGGGCTTTCGATCCAGGACACCACATTGGGCACGACCGTCGCCAATCTCGGCATGACCGACACGACCTTTCCGAAACCGGTGTTCGCAGGCGACACAATCCGCTCTGAAACCACGGTCATGGCCCTGCGGGAAAGTAAATCGCGGCCCGGGCAGGGCATTGTGACTATGGAGCATGTCGGTCTCAATCAGCGCGATGAGGTGGTCTGCCGGACGACCCGCAATGCCCTGATGATGAAGCGCCCAAAATGAGTTTGGCAATCATGAAGCTGCGCTCGTTCCTGTTTGTCCCTGGCGACAGCGAAAAGAAGTTCGCGCGCGCGAGCACGAGCGGCGCGGATGTGCTGATCCTGGACCTTGAAGATGCAGTTGCGCCTTCGATGAAGGAAGCGGCTCGCGGCCTGGTCGCGAGCTGGATTGATCAGGCTGATGGACTGGAATCATCGCTATTCGTCCGGGTCAATCCGCTGGATACTGGCCTTACCGAAGGCGATCTTGCCGCCGTGGTGCGACCGGGCCTTGCCGGAATCCTCGTCCCCAAGGTCAACGGGGCGCAGGACGTTTCGACTATTGCCGCCTCGCTTGACCGACTGGAGGCGGCTGCGGGATTGGCGGCCGGAGCCGTGAAGATCATGGTGGTGGCAACCGAAACGCCACTCGCGATGTTCCATCTCGGCAGCTACACGCCGCCGCATCCCCGGTTGATCGCGATGACCTGGGGTGCGGAAGACCTCTCCGCTGCGCTGGGCGCGACCACCAACAAGGAAGCCGATGGCTCCTGGACCTTCCCCTATCAGCTAGCGCGGGCGCACTGCCTGTTCGCCGCAGGGGCAGCGGAAGTGTTCCCGGTCGATACGCTTTATGTCGATTTTCGCGACGCTGCCGGGCTTGAGGCGGACTGCCGCCGCGCCCGCCGCGATGGGTTCCTGGGGCGCATCGCGATCCATCCGGATCAAGTCGAGACGATCAACCGCTGTTTCTCGCCTTCGGACGAAGACATTGCCGAAGCCCGCAAGATTGTCGCGCTATTCGCCGCCCAGCCTGATGTCGGCACCATCGGTATCGACGGCAAGATGTATGACATCCCCCACCTCAAGGCCGCGCACAAAGTGCTCGCCGCCGCAGGAGAATCTGCATGAGTGCCGCTCGCCCGCTGCCAACCGAAGATGATCTCGCTGTAATCCGCGAGGGCGTTCGCGCTGTCTGCGCGCAATTCGGCGACGACTACTGGCTGGCCCGCGATGACGACGGCAAGTTCCCGCGCGAGTTTCACCGCGCGATGGCCGAAGGCGGCTGGCTCGGCATCACCATGCCCGAGGAGTTCGGTGGTTCCGGCCTTGGCGTGACCGAGGCGATGACAATGATGAACGAAGTTGCCTCGCACGGCGGCGGCTTCGCGGCGGCATCGACGATCCACATCAACTTGTTCGGCCCGCATCCGATTGTGGTGAAGGGCACACAAGAGCAAAAGGCGCGCTGGGTGCCGCGGCTGGTGGCAGGCGAGGACCAGTGCTGCTTCGGCTTCACCGAGCCTGACGCTGGACTAAACACCACCCGGATCAAGACTTTCGCCGAGAAAGTGCCTGGCGGTTATCTGGTCAACGGGCAGAAAGTCTGGACCTCCACCGCGCAGGTCGCCAACAAGATCATGCTGCTCACCCGCACGACGAAATACGAGGATTGCGCCAAGCCGACCGACGGCATCACCATCTTCTACACCGATCTCGACCGCAGCAAGATCGATGTCCACCTTATCTCCAAGATGGGCCGCAAGGCGGTCGATTCGAACTCCATCTTCATCGACGGCCTGTTCATCCCCGAGGAAGATCGCATCGGCGAGGAGGGCAAGGGCTTCGGCTATATCCTGCACAGCCTCAACCCCGAGCGCATCCTGATCGGTGCCGAAGCCATCGGCATTGGCCGCGATGCGCTGCGCCGGGCCACCCAATATGCCAAGGACCGCGTGGTGTTTGATCGGCCGATCGGCATGAATCAGGGCATCCAGCACCCGCTGGCAGAAAAGTGGATGTATCTCGAAAGCGCATGGTTGATGGTCGAGAAGGCCGCACGGCTTTATGACAGCGGCGCGCAATGCGGGGCAGAAGCCAATGCCGCCAAGTTCCTCGCTGCCCGCGCCTGCCACGATGCGGCATGGCAAGCCGTCGCGACCCACGGTGGGTTTGGCTACGCCAAGGAATATCACGTAGAACGGCTCTACCGCGAAGCTGCGCTGACGCGGCTCGCGCCAATCACCGAACAGCTGATCATGAGCTTCATCGCCGAAAAAGTGCTGGGGCTGCCAAAGTCTTATTGAGGATACATTTGCATGGGAATGATGGACGGAAAGGCCGTGCTGGTTACCGGCGCAGGCCGGGGCGTCGGGCGCGGAATTGCGCTGGCCATGGCGCAGGCGGGGGCTGCGGTTGTAGTCAACGATCTGGGCGTATCCATTACCGGTGAAAACGCAGATGGTTCCCCCGCCGAGCAGGTCGCGGCAGAAATCGTTGCTCTGGGCGGCCAGGCTGTCGCCAACCACGACAGCGTCGCCGACTGGGACGGGGCCTGCGCGATGGTCAAGGCTTCGGTCGCCAATTTCGGCCGGATCGATGCGGTGGTGAACAACGCCGGCAATCTGCGCGATGTCTATTTTCACAAGATGAGCCCGGCGGATTTCAGCGCTGTCGTCGACGTCCATCTGCAAGGGAGTTTCAACACCAGCCGTGCCGCTGCGCCGTTCTTCAAGGAACAGGCGGGCGGGGCCTATGTGCACATGACCTCGACCAGTGGGTTGGTCGGCAACTTCGGCCAGGCAAACTATTCGGCGGCCAAGCTCGGAATCGTCGGTCTGTCGAAGAGCATCGCCCTCGACATGCATCGGTTTGGCGTGCGCTCCAACGCTGTCGCCCCTTTCGCCTGGACGCGCATGATCGACTCTATTCCCACGGACACGCCCGAACAGCAGAAGCGGGTCGATGGCCTGAAAAAGCTGGATGCGAACAAGATAGCGCCGTTTGTTGTGGCGCTGTGCAGCGATCAGGCCGCGGCGGTAACCGGTCAGATTTTCGGCGTGCGCAACAACGAGATTTTCCTGTTCTCGCAGCCACGCCCGATAAGAACTGCACACACTGCCGATGGCTGGACCCCCGAAACCATAGCCGAGCGCGTGTTTGACCAGTTCGCCAATGATTTTTATCCGCTGCACCGTTCGGCCGATGTGTTCAACTGGGACCCGGTGTGATTGATCCCGAGGCTATTCTCGCCTATGATTTCGGCGCGCCGGAGCAATCCTATTCAGCGCGCGATGCGATCCTGTACGCTCTGGGTGTAGGGCTCGGCCATGACCCGCTCGACCGCGAAGACCTTGCATTTCTTGACGAGCGCGATCTCAGCCTATTGCCCAGTTTCGCCGTCACTTTGTGCTCGCCCGGCATGTGGATGCGCGAGCCCCGGCTTGGCGTGGACTTCGGCCAGCTGGTCCATTCGGCGCAACTCGCCGAATTTCCGACTCTGCTTCCGCCTGCGGCCCGCATTTGCGGCAGGGCAAAGGTGTTGTCGCTGACTGACCGGGGGGCGGGGAAGGGCGCTGTTCTGGTGCTGGAGCGGCGTATTTCCGATGCGGATAGCGGCGCGCTCTATTGCCGTCTTGAACAGACCTTGCTCCTGCGCGGCGATGGCGGGTTCGGCGGATCACCCACTCCGCGCAACAATACGCATTTCCCGAACAGACCTGCCGACGCCACCCCCCACTTTGCCACATCGCCGCGCGCAGCACTGATATATCGCCTGTCGGGCGACTGGAACCCGCTTCATCTCGATCCCGGCGTTGCGGAGCAAGCGAGTTTTTCGCGTCCTATCCTTCACGGGCTGGCAAGCTATGGCATTGCCGGAGTGGCCGCATCGCGGGCACTGGGGCGGTCTCCGGCGCATGTCCGAAGCCTCGCCTGCCGCTTTACCGGGATTGTCACGCCCGGCGACGAACTACAGTTCAACCTGTGGCGTGAAGGCGTCAATCGCGCGCTCTTCACAGCCCAAATCGGCGAGCGCAAAGTGCTGGACGGCGGCGAAATTGAATGGATCGATCAATGAATGACGCCAAACGCACTGATGCTCTCAAGGCCAGTCTGCGACTGCCAGTTATGGCCGGGCCGATGTTCATCGCCTCGACTGCCGAGCTTGTGATCGCCCAGTGCCGCGCGGGGATCATCGGCTCGATGCCCGCACTCAATCCGCGCTCGACTTCGGCGCTGGACGATGATGTCGCGCAGATCAGAGAGTCGGTTGGCGACGCACCATATTGCATCAACCTCGTCGCACATAAAACCAACTCGCGGCTGGACGCCGATCTGGATGTAGTGATGCGCCACAAGGTGCCGATTGTCGTGCTCGCGCTCGCCGCCAATCCCGATCTGGTGAAGACCTTGCAGGCCAATGGCAGTCTGGTTTTTCAGGACGTGATCAAGAACCGCCATGCGCAGAAATGTGCCGAGATGGGTGTCGATGGCATCATCGCAGTGGGCGCTGGCGCGGGCGGCCATACTGGGGATATCTCGCCCTTCGCCCTGATGGCCGAAATTCGCGAATGGTGGGATGGGTTGCTGATCCTTTCGGGCTGCATCGCCACCGGGCGCGCGGTGCTGGCAGCCGAGGTGCTGGGAGCGGACCTGGCCTATATTGGCTCGCCGTTCCTCGCCTCGACTGAAGCCAATACCCAGGCTGAATTTAAGGACATGATCGTGGATGGCAGCGCGGCAGACATTATGGTGACAAACTGCTTCACCGGCGTGAACGCCAATTTCCTGCGGCCTTCGATTGTCAGCAACGGGCTTGATCCAAACGCGCTGCAAAAGCCCGAAGGCGGCGAGATCAATATTGACGGCGGCGGTGCCAATGCCAAGGCGTGGAAAGAGATCTGGAGCGCAGGGCAGGGGATTGGTGCGGTCAAGCAGGCGGAACCTGCTGGGCATTATATCGACCGGCTGGCTGACGAATATGTTGCCGCGCGCAAGGCATTTGGAATGACTGGGGGAATGGTCGCATGAGCCGGCAGGTTATCCTTGTCACACGGCCCGGCGGTGTGGCCCAAGCAGAGAATTTCGCCATCGTCGAGAGCGAATCTTCGCCGCTTGCGGACGGACAGCTGCGCATCCGCAACCGCTTTCTCTCGGTCGAACCGGCCATGCGCGGCTGGATTGCGGATGTCGGGAATTATTCTGCGCCGGTTGCCATCGGCTCAGTGATGCGCGCACTGGCGGTGGGCGAAGTAATTGAAAGCCAGGCGGATGGCTGGGCGGTTGGCGAAACGCTCTGCGGCTGGTTCGGCTGGCAGGACGAGGCGGTGGTGTCGCCCGATGCGGTGTTACGGCGGGTTGCCGAAACTGACCTGCCGTCATCGCTTGCCCTGGGTGTGCTGGGGATCAACGGCGTGACCGCCTACCTGGCACTCACCCGGATCGGCGAGCCGAAGCAAGGAGAAACGGTCGTGGTTTCGACTGCGGCGGGCGGCGTCGGCTCGGCTGTCGGCCAGATTGCCAAGCTGCTGGGGTGCCGCACGGTCGGTATTACTGGCGGGCCGAACAAGGCGGCGCAATGTCTGGGCGAGTTCGGCTATGATGCGGCGATTGATTACAAGGTGGACGGGCTGGGCGAAGCGCTGGCGGCGGCTTGTCCGGATGGCATTGACGTCTATTTTGACAATACGGCGGGCCGCATCAGCGACGCAGTTTTTCCGAGGTTGTCTGTGGGCGCCAGGGTCGTGATTTGCGGCACCGCCTCGATCACGCAGTGGGACCCCTGGCCGCAAGGGCCGCGCGTCGAACGGCATATGCTGGTCAAGCGCGCGCGCATGCAGGGCTTTGTCATTTTCGATCACATGGCGCAATGGGACAGCGCTGTCGGGCAACTCGCCGACTGGGTGCGGACGGGGCAGCTTTGCTACCGCGAGGACATTCTGAGCGGTATTGAGGCTTGCCCCGACGCGCTGGCCGGGCTCTATCGCGGCGAGAACAACGGAAAGCGAATTATCGCATTAACCTGAAGGGGGAACTTCAATTTCGATCAGCGTCAAGCATTTCTTTTTTATCGTCATCGCAGCGGTGTCAGTCATCGCCGCCTGGATGCAAGGCTTCGCGTAGATGGCAGCGGGCAGCAATCTGCTCAACTTGCCGAGCTTCTTCACCGATGCCTACAATTCGGGACCGGCTGCTGCCATTCTAACTATCGACATTGTCGTGGCCTGGTTGACTTTCAGGGTCAGGGTTATTGGTGATGCCCAAAAGATAGGGCTGGGTGCGTGCTGGGGCTGGGTATTTGCCGGTCTGTCGTTCCTGAGAACATGCTTTGCATTCCCGCTCTATCTTGTGCTGCGTGAGCGGCACATTATAGGCACGGGTGAGGCAAACTGAGCTGCCGAGTCAGCGAGTAAGGCAAGTCATCCGACCCCCCGGCCTTGGCCGCTCCAGTAGGGTGAGCGCAGTTCAACCTTGGAGACTTTGCCGCTGGGCACCAGCGGGAAGCTGTCCATGAAGTCCACACTTTTGGGCACTTTGTATCCGGCGAGCCTCTCGCGGGCATGGCCAAGCAGCGCGGCTTCATCGAGCGCAGAGCCTTGCTTGCGGACCACGCAGGCCTTGACTGCTTCCCCCCAGCGCGGATCGGGCACGCCGATCACGGCGACCTGGGCCACTTCGGGATGGGTGGAGAGCGCGTTCTCGACTTCGGCGGAATAAATATTTTCGCCGCCCGAAACGATCATGTCTTTGGCCCGGTCAACGATGTAGTACAGCCCTTCGGCATCGCGACGGACAATGTCTCCGCTGCGATACCAGCCATTTTCGAGCACGCTCGCGGTGGTTTGGGGTTGCCGCCAATAGCCTTTGGTGATCGCGGGTTGGCGGATCAGAAGCTCGCCGGGTTCGCCATCTTTAGCTTCGTTTCCCTCTGCGTCAACGATGCGGAACTCGACCAGGGGGAGCGGGCGTCCGCAGCTTTGCAGCTTGGCCTCGTCGCCCAGATCATGTTCGTCAGGCCGAAGGATCGACGACGCGCCGCCCGCCTCCGTCGAGCCATAAAATTGCATGAATTCGCCCGGCATCGCCGCAATCGCGCGCTGGATCAGGCCGAGCGATATCGGCGATCCGGCATAGAGGGTGAGCCGGAGCGAGGAAAAGTCCGTGGTGGCCGCAGCGGGGTGATCGAGCAGCATCTGGAGCATCGTCGGCGTGAGCGTGAGCAATGTCGGCCTCTGCGCACCAATCGCGCCCAGCACCGCTGCGGGATCGAACGCCTTCACCACCGTGATTGACACGCCGTTATAAAGACACTGGAGTGTGATGCCGAGGTGGAGCAGATGAAAGTTGGGCAGCGCATTCACAAAGCTGTCACCGAGGTGCCACTGATAGGCAGGCTCAAAATGTTCGGACAGCCGCATCATGTTGGTGCCCCGGTGCGCAAGCATCACGCCCTTGGGTTTGCCTGTCGTGCCGCTGGTGTAAAGCTGGAAGGCGGTATCATCCTCGCTCACCGCAATATCGGGCCGGGTTACTGGCTGGCTGGCGATAATGCTTTCGTAAGTCTCGCTTCCATCGATCCACTGCGCTTCGGGCGGTGATGCCATCAGCGCGGTTGCGGCATTCCACAGCTCGGCCAGCTCGCGCTCAACGATCACAAAGCGTGCTTCGCTATCCTCAATCTGCGCGGCCAGTTCAGGCGGGGCGAGCCGCCAGTTGAGAACCACCAATCCGGCCCGCGTCCGCGCGCAGCCGAATATGGCGAAGTAGAAATCGAGGCTGTTCTTCCCGCAATAGCCGATCAGCCGTTCCGCCTCTGCGCCGTGGCCAAGCAGATAATGCGCAGACTGGTTGGCGCGGGTGTCGAATTCTGCAAAGCTGACGGTGCGGTCTGCCGTTTTGAGCGCCGCGCGGCCCGCATCATGCCGCGCCCAATAGTCGGGATAATCGCCGAGCGTGCGAATTTCAGGATAGACCCACATTCGAAATTACTCGCCTTTGAAATGCGGTTTGCGCTTCTCGACAAAGGCTGTCAGCCCCTCGCGGGCGTCAGCTGTGCCAGAGATGCGCGAGAGCGCCTGTGCTTCGAGTTCCAGCTGCGCGGCTAGCGGCTGATCTTCCACGGTCGTCATCAAGCGGCGCATTTCGCCGAACGCCTTGGTCGGCCCCGCAGCAAGCTGGCGGGCAATGGCCTCGGCGCGTGTCGCGAGTTCATCCACAGGCACCATTTCATCAGCGAGCCCGGCTGCAAGCGCCGCTTCGCCGCTCAGCGTTTCGTTCATCAGCAGGAAGCGCCGCGCGCGGGCGAGCCCCATGCGGCGGGTGTACATGATCGATGAACCCGCATCGTTGCTATAGCCGATACCCGCATAGGCCGCGAGAAAGCGTGTGCCCGGTTCGGCCACGACAATGTCTGACCCGGCCATCAGCGCTGACATGCCCCCGGCGCAGATGCCATGCACGGCGGCGACGATGGGCGCATCCATCTGCTGCATCCGGGCGATGCCCATGTGCAGGTCGCTCGTCCAGCGCTTGATCATCAACGGCAACTGACCGAGATTGCGGGCAAACAGGCCGACATCGCCGCCAAAGCTGAAGGCCTTGCCTTCTGCCGTGATCAACACCGCGCGAATCGATTTGTCGCACGATAACTCGTTCGCCACGGCACCAAAATCAGCGCAGAACGTGCCGTCGATGGGATTGCCCCGGTCAGCTTGGGTGAATGTCAGGCGAGCGAGCGCGCCATCGCGATCAAGCCGCATGGATTGATAGGTCATCGGCTTGCTCTTCAATCGATCAACAACACGGCCTTGATGCACTTGCCGTGGTGCGCATCGTCGATGGCCTGGTTGATCTCGTCGAGGCGATAGGTCTTGGAGAACTTCTCGATAGGTAAGCGGCCCGCCTTGTGGTGGGCGATCAGTTCGGGGAGGAAAGCCTTGGGATCGCTGTCGCCTTCGATAATCCCTCGCACCGTGCCGCCGATGGTAATCCACTGCACCAATGGCACGGTCATCACCGCATCGAGCGAGCCGGGCACACCGACCAGCCCGATCCGCCCAAGATTTCCAGCCATATTGACCGCCGCATCGACAATCGGTGTGTAGCCGCTGGTGTCGACGATCATATCGGCACCGGCAGGCAGAATGGCCCGCACTGCCGCGACCGGATCGCATGCATTCGGATCAATCGCGTGGGTTGCGCCAAGTTCGAGGGCAATCTTGCGGCGACTTTCCTGCGGTTCGATTACGATGATTTCGCTGCATCCGGTAATCTTGCCACCAAGCACTGCGCTGAGCCCGACTGCGCCGCCGCCAAGCACGACGAGCGATTCGCCCGCCTTGCCGTTCAGCGACCGCATCACCGCACCCGCGCCGGTCTGGATGCCGCAGCCGAGCGGGGCGAGCACGGCGAGATCGGCGTCGTCATCGACTTTGAGCACATTGCGCTCGTTGGCGATGGCAAGGCCGGCAAAGGATGACTGACCGAAAAAGTTGTCGTGCACTACCGTGTCGCCGCGATGCAGGCGGGTCGATCCGTCCCCACGTACGCAGACCATGTTGAGCGGCACGAAGCTCTGGCAATAGGCAGGCTGGTCGGCATGGCAGTGGCGGCAACCGCCGCAGCTGTTGAAGGTGAGCAGCACTTTGTCGCCAGGCTTCACAGACGTAACCCCGGGCCCAACAGCATCTACAATGCCGGCACCTTCGTGGCCCAGCACGGCCGGAAACTGCAATCCCATCGCGCCAGATGCGACGACCAGATCGGTGTGACATATCCCCACCGCCTTGATCGCGACGCGGATTTCGCCCGCTTGCGGCTCGCCGACATCGATGGTTTCGATCACGAATGGCCCGATGGGCTGGTTTAGGACGGCAGCTTGGGTTTGCATGAAAGTTTGCTCCAAAAAAGTGTTGCTGGGGTTAGCGGTTCAGGCCGTTATTGCGGATCATAGCGTGTCAAACCCGAAGGGCGCGAACCATTGGCGATCCTTCTGGGCGCGCGGGTGTTCGTGTTCGAGAATGATCTTCGCAAGCGCGACCTTGCTGGCAGCCTCGCCATCGGCGGAAACGGCGCGAACGAGCAAATCGATCGCAGTGCTGATCGCCTTGCGTTCTGCGCGTACCTCGCTGCCGCCTGCCGCAGCAATGCTGGCAGCAAGTGTGGCAAGCGCTACGGCGGTCTCCGCGCCGCCGGTGACGGCGCTACCCAGCGCCTTGCCGACGGCAATGGCATCGTCCAGTTCCTCGCGTTCGAAGCCTGGCATGGCATCGAGCTGCGCGCGCAAAATCTGCAAATGGCCGACGCTTAGGTGAACTTGTTCCTGCGCCAGCGAGGCTTCGGGCGGCAAGTGTGGCAGCACGACTTCGGTCAGCGCGCGAATTATGCTGGCGAGCCGATCGTCGACATTGGGGGTCATGCGGCATCTCCCTGGCTCAGAAGGCGGACAAGATCGTTAGCGAACATGGGCGCGGTGGTGGCCAGGAAAGTCAGCAATACGTCCTGATGGTTGTGCTGCGAGCGTGCTGCCGCAATACCGTTCGCGCCGACAATGACGTAGCATTTCCAGCTGCTCAACACGTCGTAATAATGCAGCGTCTTGCGGTTGACCGTGCGGCCCGAACGCTCCTCATAGACGCGGATGAATTCCTCGCGTTCGAAGAGGTCGCTGGCGCGGAACCGGCCCCCGTCGGTCGCGTCATAGGTTCCGAAGACCTGCATCAGCACCCAGCCGAGATCCTCGTGGAAATCGCCAATGCGGGCGAGTTCCCAATCGAGCAGCGCGGTGATTTGTCCGCTCGCTTCGTCGAACAGGTAGTTACCGGTGCGATAATCGCCGTGAGTCATCACAAGTTCGTCGCAATCGGGCATGTTGTCCGCCAGCCACTGTTCGGCAAGCGCGATGATCGGCCGGGTTTCGCCTTGGTCGATTGACCAGATCGCGCGCCAGAAGTTGAACGACCAGCGCGCCGCCTGCTTTGGGTCGGCATCGGGCACATCAAATTTCGGCAGTTTCGCGGTGCGCCAGTCGTAAGCGTGGATCGCCACGAGGTGATCAACGAACTGATCGCGCAGCTTGCCGCGCAATTCAGGCCCTAGCCAGGTGCCGAGGCCCGATATCTTGATACCGGCCCCGCTTGGTTTGGTAACGCCGTCCACCACATGCATGATGGCGGCGGGCTGCGGGAAGAATTCGGCACTGGCATCAACCCACGCCGTCTCGGGGACAGGAACAGTGCCCTTCATCGCACCGAGCAGGATATATTCGCGTTCGCGATCGGTCTCGGAGATCGCCTGGCGCGGGTCCATGCGCAGCAAGTATCGGGTGTCCGTGCCTTTGTCGGTCAGTGTGAAAAAGAACTGTTCCTTCGACGCGCCGCCGCCAACCCGCCGCACGCCCGATACCGTCGCGCCGGGACACTGCTTGGCAAAGAAGACCGAAAGAATATCGGTGATTTCAGAGGAAAGCGCTGCGCGATATGGCGGCAAGCCGCGACTGGCGCGCCGCCGCTCGAGAATCCGGCGGTTGACGGTTTCCATGTCTTGCTGTGCGCTCATTGCGGTTTTCCTGCGGCTTGCTTGTATTGCGGGACGGTACGGATGTGATCTAGGTATGCTTTGGGCCAGGCCACTTCCATCCAGCCCGCATCTTCCCGCCCATCAATCGTCGCGCTGCCGCCGCCTTCCATCTGCACGAGTTCGGGATTGGGGACGAGCGGGAAAGTCCCGAAAAAGTCGACATGCACTGTGGTGCTGCGACCGGCTTCGTCGGTCAAAGTTGCGTCGGGGACGGTCTGACGGAAGAGTTCGTCATGCTCCCATGTGAAATCGATAATGGTGACTCCCGCCATCTGCCCGTCCTTGAACACATAACCATAAAGCTTGGTGCTGCCGAGCACATGCAGGTGTCAGAAATGCACCGAGCAATCGGTGCCTGTCTGCCCCTGAAACCAGCGATAGTGCTGGAAAGCCAGCCAGTCGCGCGTGCCCCAGCTGTGATCGCGGTGGCCAGCGGTGGTGTCGCACTTGATCTTGCCGTCGCCGAGTGTGAGGGTGCCCTTGACGTGTTTGCCTTGCATCTAAACTCTTCCGCGAAAATAGAGCAGCCCGCTTTTTGCGGGTGCGCCCCGTTCATTCAATTTGCTCAGAATTGATACGAAAGCTCAGGTCCGAACAAAGGTCATGCCAACGCGTCACAGGAACATTTTTTGCGTGACGTTGATGCGCAAACTAGGTTAGGCAAGGCGTATGTCAACATATTTACGACTTTCCCGACAAGGGACACTTGGCCTCAACCCGAGTGCGCAGGTTTCTATGATATCTGACCACAATCGGGTGCCTGCTCCATGCTGAAGAAGCTGTTTGCAGGTGAGCTGACGCACGCATCATTTAAGATCGAAGCGCCGCACGGCAATTTCTGGCTGCGGGATGGGGAGGGGCGTTTCGACTTCTGGCCGGTCCTGTCCGAAGAGCACGCCGAGGGCCGCCGGTTCGGTTTGGTCACGAACGAGATTCCCGCAGCAATTGCCGAACTGGACGGAATAGCAGGGCTTCAGGCCTATATGTGCGGCCCCCCAGGGATGATCGACGCCGGACTCGCCACATTAGCCGAAGCCGGTGTTGCGCTGGGCGACATTTACTACGACAAGTTCACTGACGCGAGTACCCGGCCTGGCAATTAAGGCGGGACAATGGAGAGGAACAAAGTGATGACTACCAGCAGAGACAGCTTCTTCATCGGCAACGATTGGGTCAAGCCTGCAAGCGACCGCAAATTCACCCTGATCAACGCCTCGACCGAAGAGGCAATAGGCACTGCGCCTGAAGGCTGCGAGGCCGACATGGACGCCGCTGTCGCCGCCGCACGCAAGGCCTTTGCTGCTTCTGGCTGGTCCGATGCGAGCCCGCAGGATCGTGCAGTGGTGATGGAGCGCTTCATGGGCGCTGTCGCTGCGCGGGGTGAGGAAATCGGAAAGCTTGTCAGCGCGCAAAACGGGATGCCCGTTGCGATCAGCGTGCCGCTTGAGGGCCAGTTCTCGGTTGGCATTGTGCAATATTACGCCGAGCTCGCCAAGGCGATGGGCCAGCCCGATGTGCGTCCCTCGCAAATGGGAAAGGAGACGCTGGTCGAACGCTCGCCCGTCGGCGTGGTCGCGGCAATCGTGCCTTGGAACTTCCCGGTGACGCTGGCGCTCAACAAGATTGGCCCGGCCATGGCGGCTGGCTGCACGATGGTCATCAAGGCCTCACCCGGGACAGTGCTGGATAGCTACCTGCTGGCCGAAGCCGCGCTTGAGGCTGGGGTGCCAGCGGGCGTACTCAACTGGGTTGCAGCGGATCGCGAAGTCGGCGCCTATCTTGTCGGCCATCCCGGCGTGGACAAAGTCGCCTTCACCGGCTCGACCGCAGCGGGTCGCACGATTGCCCGGACCTGCGGCGAACTGCTGCGCCCGGTAACGCTTGAACTCGGCGGAAAATCGGCGGCGATCCTGCTGGAGGATGCCGATATCGGCACTTTCCTGGCGGGTGTGCCAATGGCGGTGCTGCTCAACAACGGCCAGGCCTGTTACAACGGCACCCGGGTGTTAGCGCCCAAAAGCCGCTATGGCGAAGTGGTCGATGCGCTGGCCGGTTTTGCCAGTTCGCTCAAGGTCGGCGACGCGCTCGATCCCGAAACCCATGTAGGCCCGATGGCGAGCTCAGCGCACCGCGACCGGGTGGAAAGCTACATCGAGATCGGCAAAGGCGAGGGCAGGTTGGTAGCTGGCGGCGGCAGGCCCAAGGACACCAACCACGGCTGGTTCGTGCAGCCGACAGTCTTCGCCGACGTCGATAATTCCGCGCGCATTGCGCAAGAGGAAATCTTCGGGCCGGTGCTTTCGGTGATCTCCTATGATGGCGAGGATGACGCGCTGCGGATCGCCAACGACAGCCAGTTCGGTCTCGGTGGATCAGTATGGAGCGCGGACACCGCCCACGCCACCGATGTTGCCCGCAAGGTCCAATCGGGCACAGTCGGAGTAAACGGCTACATGCCCTCGCTTGGCGCGCCGTTCGGCGGGATCAAGGGCAGCGGCATGGGCCGCGAATTTGGTCCCGAAACGATCTTAGCTTATCAGAACATCAAATCGATCTATGTGATGGGGTAACCAGACAACATCGAGCGCATCGTGGTCGGCCATGGCCTGTCCGATGCGCTCGATGAAAATCCGTGCGGTCGCCGCTGGCTGCATATCTGGAAAAGCCGGGTCTGGCTTGAGCGTCAGCGTCCAGCAAGCAAAGGCGGTAGGGCCTGCATCGCCTCATCCATCGAAACGCGCGGGTCGCTATCGCTGGCCAGGCGGTCAAGATAATAGGTGATCAGGTCGCTTTCCCAGGCCTGGCGGTCGGAAATCATCAGGGCTGAGGCCAGCGTATAGGCGAGATCGCGCGACCAGTGGCCGCGGTGGGTGACGCCCCAGTCGTCCAGCCTGATCCGGCCATCCTGGCACTGATACCAGTTCTTGAGATGGACATTGCCGTGGCACAGCGTCAGCGGCAGGCTGCGTAATGCTTCGAGCGAGCGCCGGGTTGCCGGCCAGATTTCAGCGCGCCGCGCGAACAGGTCACGCGGCAGGAACGCTTCGGCCGCCTCGACCCCGACAGTGCAGGATTCCTCCAGATGGAAGGTCATCAGCTTTTGAAAGTGTTCGAACCATGTCGGCGGCACGCCAAGGCTGCCCGAGAGTTCCGGGGCCTAGTGGAGGCGCCCGTGTAACCGCGCCAGAATATCCAGCTGCGCGCGGGCAATGGACTGATCGACCGGGTTTCTTCAGAGCAGAATGTTGCCGTGTCGCCGAAGTCCTCGATATCGAGCAGCGCGCGTGCATGGTTTTGGAAGGTCACCTCGCACAGCACCCCGCCCGAATGGCCCAGCATCTGGCGGTTGGCGAGGCCGAAAGTAGCCTTGCAGAACACGCTGGCCGGTGGGACCGCAGATGTGCCTTCGCGGTTGTAGCTGAGGTGGATGCGGCGGCGATTGTTGGTGCCGTCGTCGGGCGGACCCAGGCGGTGGCCGACCACCGCTGCGCCCGGAACCGCGTGACATAGGACATTGCTCAGCCAGGCGACGGTGATTGTCTCATAGGAGCGGGGGGATGTCGGCCCGGGTATTGGCGCGCTGGTGATAGAGTTCATGCGTCGCGGGAACCAGCGGGATCACGCTGAGCCAGGCGCAGGACATGATCACCCCGGCATATTCCCAGCCACTCGCGCCCGGATTGCGCGTCACCCACAGCGCCGCGAAGAGATAGATCGCAGGGCCAAGCAGCGAACACAGCCATACCGGGATATCGGCCAGCGCCTTGTTGTCGATCCGCCGGGTGGCGAAATCGTTGGGCAGGATCGAATCGACCAGACCGAACAACGGCAGGCTGGCGATGCCGAGGAACACCCAGGGCCCGCCGACAAGAAATGTTGCGATCACGGCGAGTTGGAGCGCTACACCGAGGTAATAGCGACCGTAGTCCATTTTCTCTCTCCACTGCCTGTCAAGGCTAATTTCGCGTGATACGTATACGCAAAATTTGCTCTTTGGCAAATCGTCAATTACGGAACCTTGTGCGAGACAGGCAGCTCGTCAGCGGATAGGGGCCGCCCGGCAATGAAGATGCGTGATCTTGAGGTGAAGACAGGGGTGAACCGCGAGACAATCCGGGTCTATTTCCGTGAGGGCCTGCTGCCCGAGCCCAACAGACCAGCACGCAATGTTGCCGATTATGGCGATGACCATGTCCGGGCAATCCAGGCAATCCGCAATCTGCAGCGCGATTCGCGGATGACGCTGCCGCAGATCAAATCAGTGTTGAACGGCGAGAACACTTCGGGCCGTCCGCTGGGCGTGGCGGCTTTCACTCATCTGGAAGAGCTGGTCGCCTCGCGCGTTGGCGTGCAACAGGGACTGATCTCGCTGGCTTCGATCATTAAACAATATCCCAAGGGGCAAATCGATGCCCAGACGCTTGCCCGGATCGGTATCATCGATCTGATCGACAGCCCCGATGGTCGGATGCTGAGCGTCACCGACGCCGGACTGGTCGGGATATGGGGGCGCATGCGGCTTGCCGGGTTCGACGAGGAGCAAGGCTTTCCGCCGGAAATTCTCGATTACTATATTGAAGCTGCGGAATATGTTGCGGGCAAGGAGGCAAAGCTGTTCCTAGAGCGGGTCGAAGGCCGGATCGGCGAGGATGAAGCGGCGGCGATGCTGGAATTTGCGCTGCCGACAATGCTCGATTTCTTCGGAATCATCCGCCAGAAGCTGTTCCTCAAAAACATTGGCGGCAGAACTCGGCAAGGCACCGTGATACGGACGCGCAAGCCGGGGGTGCGCAAGCACAAGGTTTAGTCTCGGGGTTTCGCCAGTCTTTCGGCGATCCATTCGGCTTCGATCTGGCCGGTCAGAGCGTCGGGCTCAGCCCAGAACCGCCGGACTTCGGAACCTGAGATCAATGCTGTTGCCGCCCGATCCGCGCCTGCTGCGTGACGATGAAGCTGCGGCGGCGCTGGTGGAGATGCTCAGCGATGCTCGGCGATGCTCCTGCCATCGTCATGCGCGGCAACGGTGCGATTGTGGCGGTTCCGACGATGCAACAAGCGGGAACACTGACGTGGTTTCTCGAAGATGCCGCCCGGATCGAGCGCGATGTCCGCGCTAAGGGCTTTGCGCCCGAAAGCGGCTTGCACGATCCGTCGGAAACTGCTGACAGGCAGGTGTGGAGCGGCAATGTCGCGATACGCATGTGGGTCTGGCTGACACGGGACTGAATGTGACAAGACTTCAGGATTACCCAAACTTCCGCGATATTGGCGGCATGGCAGCCGGTGCATCGGGCCGCCTGCGCCACGGACTTGTGTTCAGGGCCGAGGCCGTTCTCAATCCTGGGCCAGATGATGCGGCGCTGCTGCATGCCAGCGCGATCCCCCATGTTTTCGATTTGCGCAGCTCAGCCGAATGCATCCGCGCGCCAAACCAGTTCTGGGCCGGACAAGGCGCGGAATGTATCAGCATGGACCTGCTGGCTAGCCTCGATGCGACGAGCAATCCCTGGGCCGCAATGCGCGAGGACCCGTCTGCCGACGGTGCCGACAAGGCCATGCTTGCGCTCTATCGCGGCCTGCCGCAGGCAGCGCTGGACCACGCACCGATCTTACTAGGCCGGATTGCCGATGGCGGCGTGCCGGTGCTGGTGCATTGCACTGCCGGCAAAGACCGCACCGGCTTCATGATCGCTTTGCTGCTCGCTGCGCTTGGCGTGGAGCGGGAGACAATGCTCGAAGACTATATGCTCAGCGCCAGCCGCACTACGGCTGCTGCGCGCGAGGCGACGCGCGCCATGGTGGTCAACCATCTCGACCGCGCCATGCCGGAAGACGCCCTCGACACCGTTATGGGGGTGAGACCCGCCTATCTCGCTGCCAGCTTTGCGGCCATCGATACGCAGTTCGGCGGTATCGACAGCTACCTTGCGCGGCTTGGAATTGATGCGGTGCGGCGTGAAGCGATGCGATCACAATTGCTAGAACGATAGCTGGCTAGATGTTTGGTCCCGGCATTTGATGGTGCGGATTTAAGCTGAAGCGTTCAGGCTCGTTTGTCCAGCATTTGCAGATGTATTCGTAGGGCGTGAGGCCGCGCAGTGTCTTCAGCCGTCGGCCGTAATTGTAGGCATTGATGAAGTCGTGGAGGTGGGCGGCCAGCTAGGCATGACCAACCCATCGCAAGGCGTTGCCTGACATGATCGCGCAAGGCTGGCTGGCGCGCCAATTTGAAACGCTTGTCCCAACGTCGTCGTCGGTCGTTCAGGCCATGAGCGCGTTCGGCAGTGTAGCCACCGGACCACTGCTTGGTTGGTTTGCTGTTGCGTCTGAGTTCACGGCTGACTGTAGACTTTGAGCGGCCCAATTTAGCAGAAATTTTTGATATCGATTGGCCTTCTGCTCGCAGAAGGCCAATCGATATGCGCTCGGTGAGGCTGAGCTGGCCATAATGTGTTCCCATCGCAACGCTTTCATAGCAGCGTTGCACTTGAGGTGTGACTCCGTCGAACCCAGCACAGAAAAGTATGCCGTCGCATTAAAGCGAACCGTGCAAAATCTGAACCAAACCCGCCTACCCCGAGCTTGTCGGACTCGAAGAGGGCGCGAAGCGCCAACGGCTGTTCTTTACTTCGTGCGTTGCGCACAACCGCTTGAAGAAAAAGCAGTCTTTGAAGCTAAGGATAGACGGGTTGGGTTGGGGTGATTCACATTTCCCAATCGCTGCTCTAGCGACGTCGTTTGTATGTGAGGTCTGGGTTCTGTCCTTCGCTGGAATGACGATTCAGGGTTCAACGCAAAACGCTAATGCAGCGTATCAGCAGGTGCTGGTCCCGACAGGCCAAGCTGCTGCTTGCGCATCATCAGCACCACCGGGGTTGTTGCCAACGCCAGCAGGCAGCACATCCAGAATGCATCGATGGTTGACACCATCATCGCTTGCCGCGCCACCTCGCCGGCCATCCTGCCCAGCGCCGCGGTGCTGTCAAAATCCAGATCGGGCCGGGCCATTGGCAGCATCGGGTTGTCGGGCCGCAGCGCTTCATCCAGCCGCTCGGTAACCTGCGCGGTTGATCGCTGGGTCATCAGCTGGATCACCGAAATGCCCAGTGCATTGCCAACGTTGCGGGTGAGCGCGAACAACGCTGCCGCCTCGTTGCGGAACTGCGGCTGCAGCGTCGAAAACGCCAGCGCCGAAAGCGGCGAGAGCAGCATACCGCCGGACAGCCCCTGGATGCCGCCTGCGACCATGATCGGGCCTTCGTCGGTCGCCAGCGACAGCCGGGAAAACAGGTAGAGGCTGGCAACCGAAAACCCCAGCCCGCACAGCAGCAAGAGCCGCGCGTCCATCCGCGTTATCAATCGCGTGACAAACAGCAGGCCGATGATGGTGCCAATGGCGCGCGGCATATTCACCAGGCCGAATTTGAACGGCGTATAGCCGAGCAACCCTTGCGACATCGTCGTCAGGACCGGGCTGCTGGCAAACACCACAATGCCGACGACCGCGCCGACGATACAGCTAAGCGTGTAATTGCGATCCTTGAACAGCGCCGCGCGGACAAAGGTATCGCTCCGCGTCAGCATGTGCACCAACGTCAGATAGAGCCCGAGCAGAGTGAGCAGGAGCTCGACCACAACTTCGGCGGAATCGAACCAGTCTTTCGCCTGGCCGCGGTCCATCATCAACTGGAAGGCACCGATGAACAGGGTCAGCGTGCCAAAACCCGTCCAGTCAAACTTGCCGATGGCTTTGTCCTTGATCTCATAGTGGCTCATCACCACGGCTATTGTCGCCACGATGCCAATCGGCAGGTTGATCAGGAATACCCAGCGCCAAGTGTAGTTTTCGGTCAGCCAGCCGCCCAAAGTCGGACCGATCAAGGGGCCGAGCATGGCGCCAAGTCCGGCATAGGCCGTCGCGGCCGGCTGCTTTTCGGGCGGGTTGATATCGAGCAAGGTTGCCTGTCCCAGCGGGATTAATCCCGCGCCGCAAATCCCCTGGATCAGCCGCATCAGCACCATGAATTCAAGCCCGCGCGCAATTCCGCACCCCGCCGATGCCAGCGTGAAGCCGATAACCGACAGCGTTATGACCCGCTTGCGGCCAAACCGGCTCGCCAGCCAGGACGCTAGCGGCATCATGATGGCGCTGGCAATAAGATAGGAGGTCAGCACCCAGACGATACTGTCTGGCGAGGCTGCGAGTCCGGATTGCATGTGCGGCACCGCAACGATGGTGATCGTCATATCAATGGTGACGATCAGCGTGGTTCCTATCACCGAAGCGGTGATCAGCGCCTTGCGGGCCGGCGTAGGGAAGAGCATCTGGGCGGGCATTGCCGGGCATATAGTAAGCTATGCTAGTAATTGCAACGGCGGGAATTGATCCCCCCAGCGTTTCGCTCTGCCGTTGACGTTGCGAGGCTTGCCGCCATAGCTTTCCGGGCAAGCGGCAGAGGCGCAGGCGCAGGCGCAGAGGAATGCGGAAATGGACAGTCATGCTGGTAGCGCGGGCGATGAATGGCGCAGAAATGGCATGTTGCCGCTCGCCGCAGCGCTCGGCTATGCAACCTGTGTCATCCACATATATGGGCTGGGCGTTTACATCGGCCCGGTGGCTGAGGAATTCGGCTGGAGCCGCGCGGCAGTTACCGTCGGGCTGACCCTCTCGATGATGATCCAGGCGCTGACCGCGATCCCGATTGGCCTGGCGGTCGACCGCTTTGGCCCGCGCAAGCTGGCGCTGATCGGCGTGGTCCTGACCTGCGCCGCTTTTGCCAACATCGGCAATGCCAGCGGGGGACAAGCGAACTGGTATATGATCTGGATCGTCATGTCGCTCGCCTCGCTGCCGGTTCAGGCAACGGTGTGGACCAGCGCGGTGGCATCGCGGTTTACCGCCTCGCGCGGGCTCGCGCTCGCGGTGACGCTGTGCGGAGCATCGGTGGCGCTGATCGTCTTCCCGTGGCTCGGTGCAAAGCTGATTGCGGACCACGGCTGGCGGCAGGCAATGCGGATCGAAGCTGTGATCTGGCTGGCGGTGGCCTGGCCACTGGTGTTCCTGCTGTTTCGCGGCGCGCAGGATGTCAAGCCTGCGGACATTGCGCCCGAGGAGCGCGCCGCGCTGCGCGGCATTTCGATGCGGCAAGGGTTGCGATCAACTGTTTTCCTGCGGCTGATGCTCGTCGCGCTGCTGTTCACTTTTGCGATGATCGGGCTCAATGTCCATTTCCCGCTGATGCTGAAGGCACAGGGCTATGACCCGCTCGCCGCTGCCCGGCTGGCGTCGCTGATCGGCTTTGCTTCGATCCCGGGGCGGATCGGCACCGGGCTGCTGCTCGACCGGCTTCGCGCCTCGCAAGTGGGCGCGGCGGCGTTTATGCTGCCGGCGGTCGCCTGCTTGGTGCTGTTGCTGGGCGGCGGCGGCACGCTGAGCGCGGTGATCGCCGCCTGTTTCATCGGCTTCACCCTTGGCGCGGAAGTTGACGTGCTGGTGTTCCTCACCACGCGCCATTTCGGCTTGAAAAACTTCGGCGGGCTCTATGGCGGGGTGCTCGCGGCGCTGTCGGTCGGCACGGCGTTCGGTCCGCTCGCGGCGGCGCGGGTGTTTGATGTTGAAGGCAGCTATGATCTGTTCCTGTGGTTTACCGTTGCCTTGATGCTGGTGAGCAGCGCCGCCCTGCTCAGCCTGCCACAACCTGAAGATGCGCCAACCGATGCGCTGCCGCAGACGCTGCCCCAACTATGACCGCCTTCACCGAGATCGCGCGCGGGTTCTATCTCGAAGGCCTGCTGGTCGATGGCGAGGATATCTGGTTCACCGATGTGACCGAGGGCGGGGTGCAGAACTTGCGAACCGGGCAGGTGGTTCTTCCCGGACGGACGATGATCGGCGGGCTGTTGCGCAATTCTGATGGCAGTCTGCTGGTCGCCGGGCTGGGCGGGATCGAATGGGTCAATCCGGCAAATGGTGCGCAGGGGCATCTGGTGAGCGGCATCGACGGCGCCAATGAAATGCGCAGCGATGGCGCGGGCGGGGTGCTGTTCGGGACGATTGATCTGCCGGCGATTTTGGCTGGGCGCAAGCCCGACCCGAGTTCGATCCGGCGGCTGACGAAGGACCGAACCATGGCGGTGCTGCACGATGGACTGGCCTTCGCCAATGGCCTGTCGCTCAGCCCGGACGGCACCACGCTCTATTTCAACGAGAGCTTCGCTGCGGTGCGCCGCTTCGCGGTGAGCGCAAACTTCAACCTCGGCGAAATGGCGACGATGCTGGAAAAGTATGATTGCGACGGCATGGCGCTCGATTGCAGCGGCAACGTGTGGATCTGCGGCTTTGCCAGCGATCATCTGCTATGCCTGTCGCCCGAAGGCCGCGAGCTTGACCGCATCGCGCTGCCCGGCCCGGCCTGCACCAATCTGCGCTTTGGCGGCGCGGATATGCGCGATCTGTTTGTCACCGTGGTCGATCCGGTGGCGGCGCAAAAGCTGGCCGAAGGCGCAGCCCTGACCAAGAAAAGCTCGGTGCTGTACCGTGGCCGCGCACCAGTGACAGGCGCGCCGATTGCCTGCACGGAGTTCACCCTGAAATGACCCAGCCGCCAATCGCCATCGTCACCGGATCGAGCCGCGGGGCAGGGCGGGGGATCGCCATTGCGCTGGGGCAGCATGGTTGCACGGTTTACGTCACCGGGCGTTCGGAAAAGGCGGGCGATGCCTCGATGCCCGGCACGATTTATGAAACGGCTGCGGCGGTAACGGCGGCGGGCGGCAAGGGCGTGGCGGTGCGATGCGATCATGGCGATGATGATCAGGTGCGCGCGCTAATCGATCAGGTGATCGCCGAACAAGGCCGCATCGACATTCTCGTCAACAACGCCTGCGCCATTCACGATGAACTCACCGCGCCGGGTAATTTCTGGGAAAAGCCGCTGGCGATCGGCAAGATGATCGATGTCGGCCTGCGCTCCGGCTTTGCCGCGACGTGGCTCGCGGCTCCGGCGATGATCAGGCAGTCGCGCGCGCTGGTGGTGTTCACCTCGTCGCCGGGCGCTGCGCATTATTGCTTCGGCCCGGCCTATGGCGCGCACAAGGCGGGGGTGGACAAGATGGCGGCGGACATGGCGGTCGATTTCCGCCATGCCGCGAGCCAGGTTGCCGCAGTCTCGGTCTGGATGGGCGCGCTGGCGACCGAGCGGCTGCTCGATATGATCGCCGCCGATCCCGCAAAGTTCGGCCACCTCGCCGATAGCCTCGAGACGCCGGGCTATACCGGCGAGGTGATCTGGGCGCTGTGGAATGATCCGGCGCTGATGGAACTTTCAGGCCGCACGCTGATCGGCGCGGAAGAGGGGCGGCGTTATGGCCTGCGTGATGCCAATGGCAGGTTCCCGCCCAACGCGCGGCAAACGCACGGGGTTGAACCTTATGTCCAGCGCGGACCGGTTATTCGCTGAACAGCACTTTCGCGCACCCATGCGCCGCCAGTGCCCCCGCCAGTTGCGCGGCGATGAAGCCCGGAACATCGACCGGCGCAATCCCGGCGAAACTATCCGAAAGACTGCGCGCGATAGTGATCGCCGGGTTGGCAAAGCTGGTCGATGAGGTGAACCAATAGGCGGCGGTGATATAAAGTGCGACGCTCGCCGGAACCCATTGCGGGCGTGACTTCAGCGTGCCGAGGATCGTCAGCAGCAGCCCGAAAGTAGCGATAAACTCGCCGAGCCACTGGCCGGTGCCGGTGCGCGCGTGGTGCGAGAACTGCACCACCGGCAGCGCGAACATCACGTGCGCCGCCCATACGCCGAGCACACCGCCTGCCACCTGCGCGAGCGTGTAAGTTACAAGCTCGCGCGTGGTCAGTTCGCCGCGCAGCCGCATCACCAGGCTGACAGCGGGATTGAAATGCGCGCCTGATATCGGCCCCAGCATGGCGATCAGCACGAACAGCATCGCGCTCGTTGCCATTGTATTGCCCAGCAACGCCACTGCGGCATTGCCGGCAGAGAGGCTATCGCCCATCACGCCCGAGCCAATCACAGTGGCGAACAGGAAGAATGAGCCCAAGGCTTCAGCGATCAGTTTGCGGTTCATGCGGCGCCTTCCATTTGCCCGATTTTCGCTAGTTCGATGATTAGCTCGGCCCGTTCCATCGTTTCAAACGGCAGGGCCATAAAAGCTTGCGCCCGCATGTCCAGCCGCAGCCAAGTCTGATCAAACGCTGCGTCGACCTCGGCAAGGCCGCCTACTACATCGGCGGGATCAGGCAGTCCCCAGTGCGCTTTTGTCGGCGCGCCCATGAAAACCGGGCAGGCTTCTCCGGCTGCATTGCCGCAGACGGTGATCGCAAGGTCAATGGGCGGGGCATTGGGTCCGGTGAATTCAATCCACGATTTCGAACGGAAAGGCGCGCCATCGATTCCCTTGCGCGCCAACAGTCTCAGCGCGCCGGGATGCGGCACGCCCTTGGGTTTGCTCCCCGCGCTGAAGGCGATCAGGCGTCCCGCACTGTGCAGGTCGAGCAGCGCTTCGCCGAGGATCGAGCGCGCGGAATTGCCGGTGCAGAGCACCAGCACTGAAAAGGGCCTAGTTGAGCTCATGGAACTCAGCAGCAGGCCTTGACGGTGTCAGCGACAGGAGGAGCAACAGCAAGCGCGGGCGCGCAGCAGGCACTGGCCGCAGCCTTATCCGATGACAGCGCAGCGAAATCTGGCCCCTCACCATAGGTTGTGGATTCGCCGTGGGTATGGAAGGCTTCCCAGACGACGCCGTCGGGATCGGAAATCCAGCTTTTTTCCGATTGCGCGTAGCAGCAGATGGTCGCGCCTTCCTCCAGAACCGGTCTGCCAGCATGCGCGAGCCGGGCATAGACCCCGCTCAACTCTTCGGTCGTTTCGGCCTGCAGACCCAGGTGTTCAACGCCCTTTACCGCGCCGCATTTCTGGGAGATTGCAAAGTTGACGCGCGGGTCTTCGAGCATCCACTTGGCATAGTCGGACCGGGCGATGCTGGGCTTTGCGCCGAACATTTCAGTATAAAAGGTAACAGAGGCATCAAGATCGGTAACCCCGACGTGGACGTGAAAGCGCTTCATGCAGCACTCCTTTGCGTTGACATGGTGGAAAGGGCTAGGTCGGCAGGCGCGCAGGATGCGCCCTGACAGCAATTTTCGCTGAGGTAGCCGAGCAGACCGTTCATCGCCTCATAGTCAGCAGTGTAGATAATCGACCTGCTCCGCCGCTGCTGGGTTACCAGCCCGGCGTGGGCCAGTTGGGCGAGATGAAAGCTCATTGAACTGGCAGGAACGCCCAGTCGATCAGCGATTACGCCTGCGGGCGTACCTTCCGGCCCGGCCTGAACTAGCAAGCGAAATGCGGCAAGGCGGTACTCCTGCGCGAGCGCGCTGAGGGCGCGAATTGTGTCCGTGGCGTTCATTTACGTTTCCATGATTCGATAAATATCGAAATATCAAATCATGCTCGCCCGTCAAGCGAATTGTTAATCTATGCCCTGCGCGGTGCCAGCGCCCTGCTGGCACCGCGCTGGGGCAAAAATCTGATCTCGCCGGCTCAAGGCCTTAGAACTTGAACTTCATCTGCGCCTGATAGGAGCGACCGGGGTTAAAGAAGTACAGAGGCGTGTTGCCGGTTGAGCCACCGATCTTGGTGGTCGAGTAATCGTTGAACACATTGTAGATTGTGCCACCGATCCACACCGGCCCGACCTTCACGCTGGCAACCAGCGTGCCAAGGCTGTAGGGCTTGATCTCGACCAGTTGGGCTCCGTCGGCATATTGGGTGCCAGTGAACTTGTGGATGTAGCTCACCTTGAAGCGGTCGCTACGATAGACCATCCCAAGAGTTGCCGTGTAGTTGGGAGCCTGAGCCAACCAGAAATTAGCGGCATCGTCATTCTTGGAACTCATGATCGAGCCGTTGGCAATCCCGGTCAGGCCCTTCATGAAGACATAGCTGACCTGACCTTCGATACCCTTGTAAAGTGCAGGTACGCCGTTGGTCGTGGAAATTCCCGAGGACGGGTCGGTCGATGTCGAGTTCGAGGCCTTGATGTAATAGGCATCAACGTCGATGTTCAGCCGGTCGCCTGCGTAGACCAGACCAAACTGATAGTTGGTGGTGCGCGTCGGGTCGAGGTTGCAGTTAGCTGCGCCAACCGCCGTACCCGGCTTGATGCAGGTTACGCCACCAGCTGCGGTCGGATAGATGACCTCAAGGCTGTCACCGAGCTTGGGGATCAGGAAGCCCTTGGCAAATTGGCCATAGACCGACAGGTTCGGCTGGATCAGGAAATTCGCCGAGAAATAGGGCAGGGTCGGCTTGTAACTGGCTTCTGCCTTGATGCCGACGCGGGTGGTCTGGGCCGCAATCGGCGTGTTGATCTTGCGGGTGAAGTTCTGAACCTTGACGCCTGGCGTGACCGTCAGTCGGTCATCGAACAGCTTGAAGGCAAATTCTGCAAAGCCCTGGATCTGGTCCCAGGACGAATGTTCGTCATAGCGAATATAGGCCGGAACCTGCGTGCCATCGAGCTGTTTGTTGAATTGTGCAATCGTATCGTTGGTTTCTTTATAGTTGAAGAAATTGGCCGCGGCGGCAAAATCGAAGTGGCCGTCGCCGATGGCACCGGCGGCAAAGGCCTTGGTGAAATTGTAATCGTAGCGGAAGCGATATGAAGTTGAATGCTCATACCACACGCCGAACGAGGCCGTGCCGATGCCGGTCTTCGCCGTGAATTCCAGAATATCGCCCGAGGTGCGATACTGGTTCTGCTTGGTATAGCCCGGAATATCGCCAGCCACCGTCGGACCACCATTGCCGCCGAGGCCGGTGCCGACCGTCTTGACCGACATGCCGCCGCAAGTGACCTGCGTGACAATGCCACCGGTGCAGGGCGTGGTCGTTGTTTCGGCGGAAATGCCGAAGTTCTTGTAGAAATAAGTATAGGCCTTGTTGTCCACGGTCAGCCAATCGTTGACGTTCCACTGCAGGCGGGCAATTTCCATGTCGGTGGTCTTGTTGCGCCAGTTCCATTCGCGGCGCGCGCCCGGATAGAGCGTTCCGGCAAACCGGGGATCGGTGACGACCACCAGGCCGTAGTTCTTGCCATAAAGCCCGACCTGCGAGGTTGCGAGGCAGTTGTTGCCGTCGGTCTGCGGGAACGGGCCAGCGCCGCCCGGCGTGGTCACCAGTTTGGCGGTGCAGCTGACGCCATTGTTATCCGACTGGTGATCGAGCGACTGGTTGTAGCTCGACAGGATCGAGAACTTGGCATTCTCGCCGATGGGCAGCTCCGCCTTGACGAAGCCGTTGACATACCAGCCATGCTGGCCGGACAGCGCGGAATCGCTGACCTTATATTCGCCGACCGCGATAACCTTCAGCCCGCCGAGACTGTCGAGCGATCCCGAGTTGATCGTCGCGCGGATCTGCGCGGTCTTGTAGCTGCCATAGACGCCCTGCAGTTCGCCGAAGAAATCGTCCTTGGTTTCGCGCGAGATCAGGTGGACGTTGCCGCCGTAGCTCGCTTGGCCGAGATCGGTTGCTGCGCCGGGACCGCGGTCGACGATGATGCGCTCATACGTGCCATCGGGGAAATAGGCTGTCGAATGGTGAGTCGGATCGTTCGAATCGCCGAACGGCACACCGTCATAGGTGATGTTGTACTGGCCGTCCTGAAACCCGCGCAAAATGGTCTTGGACTCCGAGAGGCCCGGCCCGCCGCCGTTGCTGGTGCCCGAAGCGCTGGGGGTCAGCAGGATGACATCGGAAAAGTCTGCCGTGGCCGGGACCGAGTCTTCGATGATCGAGCGGCTGATAATCGCCTGTGGCTGCGTCGTGTATACAGACGCGGTGATCGGCGTTTCGGAGTTTACCAGAGTCGCGCTGACAACAATATCGTCGGCATTGCCAATGGGTTTTTGATCGGCTGCTGCATCGGTTGTCGTGCCGTCAGCGGCAGTTGTGACGGTGCTCGATGCCCAGGTCGGCGTGGCGCAAGCCAGCACAGCAAGGCTGGCCGTGCTGGCGAGCAGCAGGCGGTTGCGGTAATAGAGCTTAGTCATTGTTTGTCCCTCACTGTTAATTTGATTTCTCAATGCTCTGACAGCTCTCTCCGCGCGTCCCGGACGGTTTTGGCCAGTCTTGGGTCTGCAAGCATGCGTTCAGCCACCACCGTGCCGATGACGTGGCTGGCTTCGATATCGGTATGGAAATCAACGCCGCAGACCTCGCGGCTGAAGGCATAGTCTTCAGCGCGAGCGAGAATCTGCGTGGCGCGGGCTGGCAAAAGGCCGGCGAGAGCCCAGCCAACTGAGTAGCCAATACCTGCATGGCCGCTGGGGTAGCCCCTGAAGGTGGTGTTTCCTTTGCCGCAGTGAGGCAGAGTTGGGTCGATCTGATAGGGGCGAGGCTCGGCGAAATGACGTTTCGCGCGCTCGATCACCGCATCTGCTTCGTCGCCAATTGCCGTCAACAAACGGCTCGTGGTTGGCATTGTGGAGATTTTGACACCGGACGCAGAGTCAAAGATGGAAGGAGACTCGTTCTCACCGTCTGCCTTGGCTTGGACAAGGCGCTCCGATGTGGCTGCAGCAATTACCTCTCGCAGGTGAGCCATTTCCCGCTGCAATGCGACCGAATCCTTCGGCGCGCGCGGAGCAGTAAGGCGGCTGGGACTGACTTCGGCTTCACGCAGATAATGAAGCGGCGACAATGGCTCGGCCTTGTCGGCGGCTCCACAGGCGGCTGAAGTTGCGACTAGGCATGAGGCTGCAATGGCAGTCGCAAATGGACGAAGGTTCATGAATCAGTTAGCCCCACAAGGCACCCGGGGGAGTGCCTGCCGAGCCGACTAGTCGATTCGCATGACTCGCAAGTGGCGGATTGGTGTCACTGGCAGGACACCCCTACGGCACTGATGTGACGACGTTGTGACCTACCAGCGCTCGCCGTCGTCTCCCACCTCAATCGGGCGCTGATAACTTTTGTCCTCTTTCGACCACACCGAGCGCAAAAAGCCTTTGACCAGCGGGCCATGCACCCAGTCTGACGGACCATCCATCGACATTTCCACCGTGCAGCGGCGATAAAGGATGCGCCATTCGTTTCCACGTTTCTCCAGTCGGTCAAAATAGCGGCCCGGCGCAATCTTCATCGATTGCTTGTCGGCCGAAAGCATCGTGCCGATCACATAGGTTTCGCTGTGCGCGGTATGGCCATCGACCTCGCAGGTGTGGGTGGTGAGGTTGTGCATCGTTGCCGAGAAAAACCGGCCGTGGCCCCAGTTGGCGCGGGCCGGGTAATCGGGCGCAGAAGTGATCACCGGGCCGTGTTCATCAGTGCCCTCGGGCCACCAGCACGCGGCGATCAGTTCGACATCCTGCCGATCCCGCCCGCGCGATTCGCGGTGGATGACATCGAGGATATCCTGCCGATCTTTCAACAGAGTGATCGTGGCCTTCAGTTCTTCAATATCGCTGCTCATCGTGCTTCCCAGTTCAAGCTTCCCGGTTCAATCGTGGTCGGTGCGGCCAAGCCGGGTGCCGACAACCGCGATGGCTGCGCCCAGGCTGAGCAGCAGCCCGGTAAGCCCCGGATGGCCGTGGCTGCTCAGCTGCTGCGCCACCAGCGGCGTGATCGCGCCGCCGATGATCGCGCCCATGTTGAAGGTCAGCGATATGCCCGAATAGCGCAGCCGCACTGGGAACAATTGGGACAGCCAGGCACCGAGTGCAGCATTGCCATACCCCAGCACCAGCATCGAAATCGAAAGCGTCACCCCGGCAAGCGCAATGCCGCCGAATGATAACCCCGGGCCAAACAGCAAGCCGATGAACACCAGCCCGATGGCACCGCCGCGAATGGTGGTTGCCGGGCTGGTCCGGTCAGCATGTGTGGCACCGATGATGATCCCTGCGCCATAAAACAGGTAAGCCACCAGTTGCAGCGCGAGGAACGGCTCGCGCGGATAGCCGAGCTGGTTCGTCGCCTGGGCAAGGGCAAAGGCGGTGGTGAGGTAAAATGCGGCAAAGGTGGCAAGCGCGCCTGCGGTGCCGAACACCACCGCTCGCCCGTGGTCCGCGAACAGGCGCGCGATGGGGACGTGGGCGGCGGGCTCGGCTTCTGCGGCCGCGATAAAGGCCCTGGTCTCGCCAATCCGCAGCCGCACCCACAGCCCGACGCCAACCAGCACGGCGCTCAGCAGGAATGGCAATCGCCAGCCCCAGACGGTAAAGTCATCCTTCGACAGGCTCAGTGACAAAATCAGGAACAGCCCGTTGGCCAGAATAAGCCCGAGCGGTGCACCAAATTGCGGGAAACCGGCAAACCGCGCGCGCCAGCCGGGCGGGGCGTTCTCCACCGCGAGCAGCGCCGCACCGCCCCATTCGCCGCCAAGCCCGAGCCCCTGGCCGAAGCGGAGCAGACACAGCAGCGCAGGCGCGATCCATCCTGCTGCCGCATAGGTTGGCAAAAAAGCTATCGCCACGGTGGAAAAGCCCATGGTCAGCAGCGCCGCCACCAGCGTGGTCTTGCGGCCAACCCGGTCACCAAAATGCCCGAACAGCACCGCACCCACCGGCCTTGCGACAAAGGCCACACCAAAGGTCAGCAGAGAAAGCATGGTCTGCGCGCTGGGTGATTGCTGCGGAAAGAACAGCGGACCAAACACCAGCGCGGCAGCGGTTGCGTAGATGAAGAAGTCATAATATTCGATCGTCGATCCGACCATCGCCGCTGCCAGCACACGGCTATTGGCGCGCACCGGGTGTTGATCAGGCGTGTGGCTAAGCATTGATCCCCCTGGCCCTCCTTTGAATCGGGGCATCCGCGGGCCAAGCTAGGGCCTCGGGCAGGGCGATCAAGCGATGATCGCGATAATCGCTTCTGCGCTGTGCGAAAGTCTTGCTCCTTTCACTTGGCGTTCATGCCGAGCCTGGCTATAGACCCGCCCATGCTAACCCGATCGCTGCCAAAGCTTGTCGTCCTTTCCGTGGCCACCACCGCGCTTTTGTTCACTGCCGGCTGCGGCCGCGGGGGCAAGGCGCGCGATACAGCTTACGTCGCGCGCGACGTGGAAACACTTTATGCTGCCGCAAAGCAAAAGCTTGATCGCGGCGATGCCAAGGTTGCCGCCGCGCTGTTTGACGAGGTTGAGCGTCAGCATCCCTATTCGCCATGGGCGCGCCGTTCACAGCTGATGAGCGCGTTTTCCTATTACGTTGATCGCGATTACACCAAGTCGATCCAGGCCGCGCAGCGCTTCCTCTCGATCCATCCGGGCAACAAGGACGCGCCTTACGCCTATTATCTGGTGGCGCTGTGCTATTACGAGCAGATCAGCGATGTAACCCGCGATCAGAAAGCCACCCAGCAGACGCTCGATGCGATGAATGAAGTCATCCGCCGCTATCCCGCGACGCGCTATGCGGTGGATGCGCAGTTGAAGCTCGATCTGGTCAACGATCACCTTGCCGGCAAGGAAATGGAGATCGGGCGGTTCTATGAACGCTCGGGTAAGTGGCTCGCCGCCAACCTGCGCTTCCGCAATGTGGTTGAGAAGTATTCGTCAACCAGCCACACGCCCGAGGCGCTGTACCGCATGGTCGAATCGAGCCTGGTGATGGGTGTGCCCGAAGAGGCGCAGAAATCAGCCGCCGTGCTCGGTGCCAGCTACCCCGGCAACGAATGGTATGACCGCGCCTACAAGCTCATGCAGCGCCACGCGCCGGGCACCAAAGCGATTTGATTTTCTTCCTCGTCACGAGCTAGGAAGTTCTACCTGCCAAGTTGACATTTAACACCCGGGCGAGTCTTGTGGCCGCCGCATGTTGTCGCAAAAAACCCGCTACACAATTCGCGCGCTACAGCATCTCGCCGATGTCTGGGGGCAGGGTTCGGTGCGGCTCGATGCGATTGCCGAAGCACAGAACATCCCGCGCAAGTTCCTCACCGTGATCCTGTCGGAAATGGTGCGCGAGGGGCTGGTCAATTCGCATCGCGGGCGCGAGGGCGGTTATGAACTTGCGCTCAATCCGGTCGATGTCCGCTATGGCGACATCATCCGCCTGACTCGCGGCAGCCTCGCGCTGGTCCCCTGCGCCAGTCGCAACGCGCATGAGCACTGCCAAAATTGCCTGCCCGAAGTCGAATGCCGCCTGCGCGGGCTGATGCTCACGCTGCGCGACGAGATGGCGACGATGCTCGACAAGATGTCGCTGGCAGACAAGATTGTCGTCGAACCGCCGTTCTGCGAAGAGGTGGACCAAGCCTGAGGCAATCTGCTGACTTCTGATACAGCTGGACTGCAACCCCGGCGATCCACGCAGATAGACTCCGACGGCCAAAGCTGAGTTCTGAACAGTGCAAATCCGCGAAATGGGTGACTCGGGCGGCGCGCTGGTTTAGAACGATAGGCGAACATGCTGACCAGACTCTCCATCCGCAATGTCGTCCTGATCGAGGCGCTTGAT
>JANLOZ010000019.1:0-17986 GCA_031366845.1 Novosphingobium sp.
GATGCCGAGCTTGCGCGGATTACCCAGCACTTTCTGGCGCGCGATCCCGCCCCGGTTGCCGATGAGGCGCGGATTCTGGCGATTCACAGCGCGTTGATCGATCCCGAAGTGCACAATGTCAGCCAGCTGGTCGAACGGTCCGGGGTCAATCAGCGCACGCTGGAGCGGATCAGCCACCGGGTGTTTGGCTTTTCCCCCAAGCTGCTTTTGCGCCGCCAGAGATTCCTGCGCAGCGTCGCGCACTTTGTTGCCGATCCCGCGCACAACTGGATCGAGTCGCTTGATAGCCAATACCACGATCAATCGCAATTTGTCCGTGATTTCAAGGCATTCATGGGAATGACCCCGCGCAAATACGCTGCTCTCGACAAGCCCATTCTCGGCGCATTCATGGCGGCAAGGGCGCGGCTGGCAGGGCGCGCGGTGCAGGGTCTGGACAGCCCCCAAGGCGGCAGCGCCTGACGAATAGGGCCTGATTGTTGCGGGTTGCGGCGGCAGTGGCTAAAGGCCCGCCTCTAGACTCCAGCCGAACGGACCCGCCATCGTGGATTATGCAGCAACCCGGACCGAAGCGCTTGCTCGCATTGCGGCAGCGGGCGATCTCGAATCGCTCGAGCGGTTGCGGGTCGAATTCCTCGGCAAGCAGGGTTCAATCTCGGCGCTGCTCAAGTCATTGGGCGGCATGAGCGGCGATGAACGACAGGAGCAAGGCCCGCAGATTCACGCGCTTAGGCAAGGGGTTACGACCGCGCTTGCCGATGCCAGGGCGACGCGCGAAGCTGCCGTGCTCGAAACCCGGCTGGCCGGCGAAAAGCTCGACCTCACCCTCCCCGCCGCGGCAAGCCCGCGCGGGTCGATTCATCCGGTCAGTCAGGTGATGGACGAGCTCGCCGAGATCTTTGCCGATATGGGTTTCGCCGTCGCCACCGGCCCTGAAATAGAGGACGACTGGCACAATTTCACCGCGCTAAACATGCCCGAAAGCCACCCGGCGCGAGCGATGCACGATACGTTTTACTTTCCCGAACAAGACGCTGCACAAAGCGGCACAGCGGGACCTGGCGCGGGCAGAATGCTGCTCAGGACGCACACAAGCCCGGTTCAGATTCGAACAATGCTAGAGCGCGGCGCACCTCTGCGCATCATCGCCCCGGGCCGGGTTTACCGCTCGGATTCGGACGCTACGCACACGCCGATGTTCCATCAGGTCGAAGGGCTGGTGATCGACAAGGGCATCCATCTTGGCCACCTCAAATGGACGCTGGAAACTTTCCTGAAGGCCTTCTTCGAACGCGAGGATATCGTCCTGCGGCTCCGGCCCTCGTACTTCCCTTTCACCGAACCATCGGTCGAAGTCGATGTCGGGTTCGCAATGGAAAACGGCAGGCGCGTGCTCGGCGGCAGCGGCGATGCGCCCGGTCACGGCTGGATGGAATTGCTGGGGTCAGGCATGGTCAATCGCAAGGTGCTCGAAGCTGGCGGGCTTGATCCTGATGAATGGCAGGGTTTTGCCTTCGGCGTCGGGGTCGATCGGCTGGCGATGCTCAAATACGGCATGGATGATCTGCGCGCGTTCTTCGATGGCGATCAGCGCTGGCTGGCGCATTACGGTTTCGGCGCGCTCGATGTCCCGACCTTGTCCGGCGGTGTGGGAGCGAGGGCATGATCGTTCAAGAAAGAGCGTTCGCGCAGAGGCGCGGAGTCGCGGAGAAGAGAAAAGTGTTTCACGCAGAGGCGCAGAGATGCTGCTCCGCGCCGCAGGCTTTTATTGCAATCCAGCATTCGGCAATCAGCAACGTTGATATTGCGGGGGGCTTCGCCCCAAGCACGACTCCTCTGCGCCCTCTTCTTCCTCCGCGCCTCCGCGCCTCCGCGCGAACAATTTTCTTTCTGGCCGTGGGAGCAGCATTATGAAGTTCTCGCTTTCCTGGCTCAAATATTTCCTCGAAACCGATGCGAGTGTGTCGCAGATTTCCGCCAAGCTTAACGCCGTGGGGCTTGAGGTTGAGGGGATCGAAAACCCGGCGGACAAGCTCGCCGGTTTCCGCGTCGCCAGAGTGCTTACCGCCAGCCGCCATCCCGATGCGGACAAGTTGCAGGTACTCACCGTGGATGCAGGCGCCGAAATCAACGGGGGCCTGCCGCTCACCGTCGTCTGCGGCGCGCCCAATGCGCGCGCGGGCCTCGTCGGCGTGCTGGGCCTGCCCGGCGCGGTGGTTCCGGCGAACGGCATGGTGCTCAAGGTCGCTGCCGTGCGCGGGGTTGAGAGCAACGGCATGATGTGTTCGACGCGCGAGCTGGAGCTGGGTGACGATCATGAGGGGATTATCGAACTCCCCGCCGATGCGCCCATTGGCGCGAGCTTTGCCGATTATTCGCAAGCCGATCCGGTGTTCGATGTGGCGATCAACCCCAACCGGCCCGATTGCATGGGGCTTTACGGCATCGCGCGCGATCTTGCGGCGGCTGGGTTGGGGACGCTTGCCCCCCTCCCCTTCAGGGGAGGGGCTGGGGGCGGGGGCTATCCGGATGGCTCGGCGCATGACGACTGCCCCCCCTCCCAACCCTCCCCCCTGAAGGGGAGAGGGCTTTTTCCCTGCCCCACACCAATCCGCACCGACGACCCCGAAGGCTGCCCCGCTTTCTATGGCCGGGTCATCAAGGGCCTCACCAACGGCGCATCGCCCCAGTGGATGCAAGCGCGCTTGAACAGCGCAGGCCAGCGGCCCATCTCGGCGCTGGTCGATATTACCAACTATGTGATGCTGGCGTTTGGCCGCCCGGCGCACGCCTATGACCTCGCCAAATTGCGCGGCGGCGTGGTGGCGCGGCGGGCGCGTGAGGGCGAGGTTTGCCGTGCGCTCAACGGCAAGGAATATCCGCTTGATGCCAGCATGACGGTGATTGCCGATGATGCAGGCGTGCATGACATTGCCGGGATCATGGGCGGCGAGCATTCGGGCTGTTCGCAAGGCACCACCGATGTGTTGCTGGAAATCGCCTATTTCGATCCGCAGCGCATTGCCGCAACCGGCCGCAAGCTTAACCTGACATCAGACGCCCGCGCGCGGTTTGAGCGCGGGGTTGATCCGCAGTTTCTTGATGCCGGGCTGGATATTCTCACCGACCTGATCCTGCGCATCTGCGGCGGCGAGGCGAGTGAAGTGGTTCGCGCCGGCACGCCGCCATCAGGGGCGAAAGCGGTGGCCTACGATCCCGAACTGGCCGAACGGCTGGGCGGGCTTGCGGTGCCACAGGCCGAGCAGAAACGCATCCTGGAGGCGCTGGGGTTTGCCATCACCCGTCATTCCGGCGCAGGCCGGAACCCAGACCCAAACAAGGAATCTTCGTCGGGGCTGGGTCCCGGCCTTCGCCGGGATGACGAGGAAGATCAGGGGGATGAGGGGCTTTGGCAGGTGACCACCCCCGGCTGGCGGCCTGACATCGATGGCCCGGCAGATATCGTCGAGGAAGTGGTGCGCATCCACGGGTTGGACAACATCGCCTCGGTCGCGCTTCCGCGTAGCGATGGCGTTGCCCGGCCGACCGCCACCGCAGCGCAGAAACTTGAGCGCAATTTGCGACGCAGCGCAGCAAGCCTGGGCCTTAATGAGGCGATCACCTGGTCGTTCATATCCCAGAAGGAAGCGGCGGAATTTGGCGGCGGTGACTGGGTGCTGCAGAACCCGATCAGCGAAGAGCTGAAGGTCATGCGGCCATCGCTGCTGCCCGGTTTGTTGTCCGCCGTGAAGCGCAACCTCGATCGCGGTGCCGCAGCGCTGCGACTGTTCGAGATCGGGCGGCGCTATCTGGCCGATGGCGAGTATCCGACGCTGGTTCTGGTGCTCGCCGGCGAGAAGGCTTCGCGTGGCTGGCAGAGCGGCAAGGCGCAAATGTTCGACGCGTTCGATGCCAAACGGCTGTGCCTCGATCTGCTCGAAGCCGCGGGCGCACCGGTCGATAGTCTGCAGATCATGGGCTTTGATGCGCTTGGGCAGGGGAGCTTCTACCACCCCGGACAATCTGCCACCTTGCGGTTGGGTCCGAAAAACGTGCTGGCCAGTTTCGGGGTGATCCACCCGGCCACCCTGAAGGCGTTTGATATCGATGTGCCGGTGGTGGCTGCAGGGATATACCTTGATGCGATTCCGGGCAAAAAGGGCGCTGGATTTGCGCGCGCTGCCTATGTACCGCCTGCGTTGCAGCCCGTGACGCGCGATTTTGCCTTCGTGGTTGATAATGACCTGCCTGCCGGCGATCTTGTGCGTGTGGTCAAGGGCGCAGACAAGGCGAACATTGCCGCCGTGCGCGTGTTCGACCTGTTTACCGGACGCGACGTGCCCGAAGGGCGAAAGTCAGTTGCCGTGGAGGTTACGCTGCAACCGCGTGAGAAAAGTTATGATGATGCAGAATTGGCTGCAATATCATCGAGCGTTGTTGCTGCATCGCGCAAAGTTGGTGCCAATGTTCGACATGAAGCTGCGGGTAACCTTGCCGGTTCTGGCGCAATTGCACAGAGCAAATAAGCGGCCGAACTCGCTTGTGGTTGTTCATATTACCGTCGACGGCAGCGGCAAGGAAGCACTGACAATCGGCGCGATTGCCTGAAAAAGATGCAAAAAGAGGCCGCCTCCGGCAATCACCGGGGCGGCCTGACTTTACGCGCTGAACGGGCTTAACGAACGACGTCGTCAAACTTGTCCTGACCGGTGCTGCCCGAGTTGCCGGGAGCTGGATCGTTGCCGCCATTGCCAAAGCCGTTGTTGCCCTTTTGCTTCTTGGCCTTGGTCGAAGGCGGGCAAGGCGAGCAGCAGGTGCCGGCCCCGGCGCCGCTGACATAGGAGAATTCGAGTTCGTTGAGATCGCGCATTTTTTCAATCCTTAAACTAGGCGTTCGCCATATAGGAGCGGAACCCAGCAAGGCTTACGTGCTCGCCGATATCGAGCAACCCGACATTTTGCCGTGTCCCGGAAAGAAACAGGCGCGCATGCAAGGGTTAGCGCGAAGACTATCGCCGGGCAGGGTGCGGGCGATGGCTGCCAGAGCCCGGAACCCGCGACGCGCAATAGCGAGCAGGCTTAGCGAAGTCTTAAATCCTGACAGCTATCTATCGCAGAATTACTACGATCAGCTTGCCATTTGAGGGGGATGCATGGGGTGTCAAGCACCCAAGGACCTGTCCGTCGGCATGATCGGACCTGGCGACTGCGAAGAGCTTGTCCGGCTTCTCGGTCAGCCTCACCTTGCCGACTATCTTGATCTGGTTGCGACCAGAGTTCCCGGTGGCGAGGCCATCAGTCCGCGCGATCTGGCGGACGAGTGGCGCCGGGCCAACGATCATTATCACGAGCTGGAATTGTCAGAAGCAGGCATTGCTGACCATCCCGATTGCCTCGATCCGCCCCGCGCCATGCGGCCGCTGATCGATGCCTTGCGGCGAAACCCGTATTTCGCCAAAACTTTCGACACCCTGCCGACCGAAGTCAGGATGGTTGAACTTGCCAGGCTGATTGCATCGCAGGCGGGCATCACCTGCGATTTTGCCGATGATCTGCAAACGCGGCTGGGCACCAGTCCTGATCCTGAAAGCCTGTTTCATTTCTGCTTGCCAGTGGAGCGCCCTTCGGCCCCGGTCCAGGTCCGCAAGCTGGCTGCGGGGCGTTACATGTTCATATCGGATTCGACCGATTTCCGCTTTCACAATCCCGAAATCATTGATGCCGCAGCCATTGCCGGTCTGACCACCTTTGGCCCGGTCAGCCAGGTGCTGGCGCTGCCGGTGGGTTACGGGTCCAACTATATTTCGGTGATTGAAAGCGAAGGCAGACTGCTGCTGCAGAACGGCTATCATCGCTGCTATTCGCTGCTCAAAGCGGGGATTACCCACGCCCCCGCAATCGTGCAGCGGGTGACGCGCCTTGACGAATTGAGCATCGCCGCCGACGAGAAGGTCTGCGACAATCCATCCTTCTATTTTCGCGCCGCGCGCCCGCCGCTGCTCAAGGACTTCCTTGATCCCCGGCTGAGCAAACGCCTGAGCGTCCGCAAGATGCAAACCACGGTTGAGATTGAGTTCAAGGTGCGCACCTCGAGCAGTTCAATTCTCTAGACCCTTTCGCGATCAGGCTCTATTTTCAACCTGGACAACGAATGGTCGAGGCTGGGTCGAGGCTGGGTCGAGGTCCACCGGAGCCACATGGGCCGGCTGCGAGCTCAGACCATCAGGCCGCCAGCTTGCGGCGATCCGATATCAGTTCAAGCCGGCCGCCGGTGAGCCGGAAGACCATGTCCGCCCTCTCGACCAGCAAGGGGCGATGCGAAATGATAATGCGGGTAAACGGCAGCCACTTGACGACATTGGCGATCGCGCGCTCGGTACCTTCATCAAGATTGGCGGTGCCTTCATCGAGAAACAATACGTCCGGATAGCGGAACAATGCGCGGGCCAGGATGATCCGCTGCCGCTGCCCCGATGAAAGAGCCGCACCCATATCGCCAATCAGGCTCTGATAGCCCATCGGCATGGCGGTGATCGTATCATCGATATGCGCCAGCTTTGCCGCAGCGACAATTTTCTCATGACTGGCAGCATCATCAAAAAAGCTGATATTATCGGCAATAGTGCCCGACAGCAGCTGATCATCCTGAAGCACCGAGCCAATCCTTGCCCGCCACGATGACAGGTTGCCGGGCCCAAGCGGTTGCCCGTCGATCAGCAACCTGCCGCCAACCGGGTTAAGCAGGCCGAGCATGATTCGCATCAAGGTCGTCTTGCCCGCACCCGATTCCCCGATGATCGCAACGAAGCTGCCAGCCGGAATCGTTATCGACAGGTTGGACAGGACCGGTGCATCGTCGGGGCTGTATGAAAAGCTGAGGTCTTCAATGATGATCGACGGCGGCGCAGGCGCTTCCAGGCGCAGCTGGGCCGGGAGGATATCTTCCTTCTTTTCGGCGACGATATCAGACAGTCGTTCGAGGTGGACCGACAGCAGACGCCAGCGTTCGGCATGGTCGAACAAGGCCGTTGCGCTGTCCATGAAGCTCGAACGGTAGGACAGGAAGGCCAGCATCATGCCGATGGTCATCTTGTCGGCAATGACATCGAGGGCAGCAATATAGACCACCAGCAGCAATTGCCCGTTGGACAGGATCGATTCGACCAGCCGTGTCCATATCCGGTACATGCTGGCCCAGTAGTTGGCGTTGACGATCTCCACATAGCGGTTGCGCCAGCCGCTCTCGCGAACGGTTTCATGCGCGTGCAGCTTGATCGCGCGCATCGCCCGCATCGATTCCATCAGATAGGTATCTTCCCGCGCCTCGGCGACAATCTCATCCTCGGTCCGACGCCGGATGGCAGGGTAAATCAGGATGCGGAATATCATATAGATCAGCGTCGCCACGACCACGATCATCATCAGGCGCATGTCAATCAACGCCATGACCACCAGCGTGGTCACCGCCAGCAAGGCGTCGATCACGGCATTGACAATGCCCTGGGTCAGGATCGCCTGTATCGGGGCCACCGATCGCAGCCGCGACATGAGATCGCCAACGTGGCGGCTTTCGAAATACTGCATTGGCAGACGCAGCAGGTGCCGCACGACATTACCGCCCAGCTGGAATGAAATCGAATGGCCAAGCGCCAGCACCACCCACGCGCGCAGGCTGCGCAAGACGATGCTGAAGAGGTGAACAAAGACAAATCCGACGACCAGCAGTGCCAGCAGATTGGCGTTGCTCTGCCCGATTGCCTCATCGATCGTCAGCTGCATGAAGAACGGCAGGCAAAGGGCTGTAACCTGCAGCAGCAGCGACAGGACCAGCACTTGTGCCATCGCCCCGCTGTAGTTCAACATCTTGCCCCACAGGTCATTGATCCGGATACGGATCAGCGAGTCCACCGGTTTGAATTCTGCGGTTGGGGTAAGTTCCAGCGCGACACCGGTAAAATGACGACCAAGGCTCTCGATGCTATAGGCTATCCGGCCTGATGCGGGATCGAGGATGGTTGCGGTCTTGCCTGAAACCTTTTCCAGCACGACAAAGTGGTTGAGGTCCCAGTGGAGGATTGCAGGCAACTTGAGGTCGGCGATTTCGTCCAGTTCCAGACGCAGCGCGCGCGGTGCCAGCTCAAGCTGCGATGCAACCGAGATCAGCTGGGTGAGCGTCGCACCCTTCATCGAGGTCGGGAATTGCCGGCGCAGGCCACCGACGTTGACGCGGTGGCCGTAATGTGCGGCGATCATGGCGACGCATGTCAGCCCGCATTCTGCTGCCTCTGACTGAAGCATTGGCCGGGTGCGCGAAAGCCAGGGCCATTCGAACCCGTTCATGTCCGGATAGCCTTGAGGATCGGATCGAAGAAGACTTCCCAAAGCGAGCGTCTTTCGAGCACGAGGTTTCCGGTCAGGGTCATGCCTGCCCGCAGCGGCTGGTTGATCGAGCGGCTGGCAAACCGCTGGTTGTCGAGCGCCACCCGTATCCGGAACAGCGGCGCGCCGTCTGGCTGCGCCGGGCTTTCGGCCGACTGGCTGGGAACCTGCGACACCCAAGTGACGGCGCCCTTGCCCGAACCAAATTTCTGATACGGAAATGCATCGAAAAGCAGCCGCACTTCCTGACCTGGCCGGACAAAGCCGACCGCGCGCGAGGGCGCGAAAAGCTGGACTTCAAGGCGGCTGTCTTTCGGGATGATCGCCATGGCAGCATTGTTAGGCTCAACGCGCTGCCCTGCCTTGACCGCAATATCGCCGACGATGCCAGAAATCGGCGCGGCCAGTTCCAACCGGTCCTGCCGTGCCAGACTCAGCTTCTGTTCGGCAAGCGCCGCGCGCTTTTGCGCAATCTCGGATTTCGAACGCAATGCGCCGATAACCGTTGTGGAACGGGAGGAATCGATGGCAATCAGCACTTCGCTCTGGCTGTGGATGCGCTCGCTCAATCCTTCCAGTTCAAGGCTGCGTGCCAGGATCTCGCCCTGGGTATCCTCGACCTGCTGCTGTGTCCCGGCGGCTTCCTTGGCCAGGCGAATGGCCCGGCGATGATTGGCTTTCGCCAGCACCAGCTGATCGTGCTTGAGGGTGCGCTGGCGTGACAGCGAGGCGATCACTTGGGCCAATGCTGCCTTGCGCTGGCCGAGCGAGCTCCCTTCGCTGCCGCCCAGCAAGGTCGCCAATTGCTCTTGCTGTGCGAGTTCGCGGTCCTGACGATCAAGTTCCGCGAGCTGGCTCGCCATGGCATACCCTTGCGCGTCTCGCCCTTGCGTCAGCGAGATGGCGAGGAGGGGCTGGCCCTTTTCGACATGCTGCCCCTCGTTCACCAGAACCGTTACAACTTCTGCGCTGGCGGGGACGACAACATGGGCGATACCGCCCGATTGGGCAACCACACCGCGCACTTCGGCCTTGGTGGCATATTCGCCGAATGACAGAAACAGGACGGCAACAATGGCGAAAATAATCGTGCCGAGCGTATAGATCGACGCGCGGGGCGGCGTGGCGACGACCACGGTGCCCGTCAAGCGATCACGCCCCACCTCGATAACCTCCTGTCGAAATAGCCGCTCGGTCATTCATCGCCCAAAAATGGTTGCAGTGCAGCGGCGATAGCGAAGCTTTCTCAAGTCATGGTTAAGAACAGGGCAAATAATTTGAGCACAATCGCGGTTTCCTGAAATTTAACGACATTGGCCTAGGGGTGATCGGGCGATGGATATGAGGGCTGCGCCCGATGTTCCAGCATCAGCGATGGACGATAATTGTGCCAGTGAATATCATGCTTACATCCCGATCCGCGCGTTGCCTGGCCGTGGCGCTGGCCTCGCTTGGTGCCGCAGGGCAGGCGCTGGCGGCACCCGCCATCCGTGCCGAGGCCTGGCATGCACCAGTTGAGCAGGCAAGGCCCGGCCAGGTGGCAGACGCCATCGCCTGGCAAGCCTTCGCCCAGCCCCAGCTGGACGGCCTGCTGGCGCGGGCCAGGAAAAACAATCCCGACATGGCCATTGCGCTGGCCCGCATTGTTCAGGCGCGCGGACAGCTGGGTGTCGCCGGTGCCGCGCTCTATCCCCAGATCGGCCTTTCGGCTGGCCGAACCGCGCGGATTGAGGCTGGTTCCGGCGGCCTTGCGCCAGCTTCGGGTTTTACCGGCGCATTGGGAGTTTCCTATGAACTGGACCTGTTTGGCGCGCTCAAGGCCGGCAAGCGATCCGCCGCCGCCCGCTTTGCTGCCGCTGGCTATGATGCCGATGTCGTGACCTTGCTGGTAGAAAGCGAAGTTGCCAGCCAATACGTCGAATATGCCGCGCTGTGTGACCGGATTGCGATTCTGCAAAAGGCGCTTGAGAATGGCCGCGAGCTGGAGCGGATCATCGCGGTTCGCGTCCGCGAGGGCGTGGCAACGCAGGTTGACCTTGGATTGCAGTCAATCGAGGTGCGCAGAATCGAAGCTGATCGCTCCAAGCTGGAAGAAGCCCGGGGCAATGTCGAAACCGCCCTGTCGCTGCTGGTTGGTGAAGAAGCACCGGGTTTCCAGCTTGGCCCGGCAAGTCTGGCAGGCTTCAACCTGCCCCGCTTTGCCGTTGCCCAGCCGTTTGAACTGCTGGCCAGACGGCCCGATATCCGGGCTGCAGAAATGCGGGTGTCGGCGGCAGATGGCGATGTTTCGGCGGCGCGCCGGGCGTTCTTGCCCAGCCTTGGCATTTCCGCCGAAGGCCTTGCCAGCTCGGCTGGAACAGGGTTTCTGACGCTGGGCCTGTCAACGCTCGCCAGCCTGGTGGCACCCATATTTGACGGCGGCAGGCGGCGCGGCAGACTGCTGACGGTGAAGGGCGAAAAGCAGGAGGCGATTGAACAATATCGCAAGACCATCCTTGTCGCTCTGGTGGAAACCGAAAATGCCCTGATGGCGATAGCCAAGGCTGAGGAACGACGGCAGCTGTTTGGCGCGATCAGGAGCGATGCGGCGCGCACCGCCGCGCTATCCCAGCGCCAGTTCGTCGAAGGTGCAGCCGATGCCCGCGCCGCGCTCGATGGCGAAAGAGGGCTGCTCAATGTCGAAGAAGCTTACGCTTTGTCCTTACGTGACAAACTTAATGCGCTGATTTCGCTGCACCGGGCCATGGGCGGTCCGCCCCGGATCCGAACGGGCTGAACAGCGCCAGACGTTTACCCGCTTTTAGAGTCGTTTACCCGCCCTTAGAATTTTTTCGCTAGATTGGGAACATCAGGCGGGACTGGCAGCCCACCCGGTTGGAGACTGAGGCCAATGACGATACCGCAACAGCAAGGCCAGTTTGAACGTCCTGGCGAAACAGGCCGCGATACTGCGCCAGCAGCAATTATCTTCACGATAAATCCCGAACTTGACCTGACTGCCCTTGCAGCAACCTATGCCTCTCAGGGGCGTGTCCGCATCACAGATTTTCTGTCTCGGGGTGCCGAGGAACTATACACCTATCTGGCACCGTGCGACGAGTGGACCCAACTGCTCAAGACAGCGCGCGGTGTGCTGGAGCCTGATCGGGAAAGGTGGCGCGACCTGTCGGACCGGCGCCGCGCGGCGATCCGCCAGGCCATGCACAATCGCGCAAAGCGTGGTTTCCAATACAGCTATGCCGCGCTGCGGGTTCCGGCCATCGGTGAGGTTGATGTCGAAGGACCATTGCAGGATTTCGCGCTGTTCATGCAGCAACGCAATGTCCTCGATGCGATGCAGGCCATAACCGGCGGAACGGTTCACGGATTTATCAACGGCCAAGTCACCAGCTATAGCGAAGGAGACTTTCTCACGGGCCACGACGACAACGTCAAAGGGGAAAACAGGATTGCTGCTTTTGTGCTCGGGCTGACCAAGCGGTGGCGACCGGAATTTGGCGGACTGCTGCTGTTCCATGGCGAATCCGACCCGGCAGTGACCGCCATGGTGCCGCAGTTCAACACGCTCGATCTTTTCAGGGTGCCGCAGATTCACAGCGTGTCGCTGATCACGCCGGTGGCCACGCATGATCGGCATTCGCTGTCAGGGTGGTTGACCAGCGAAACCTGATCGCCGGGCTCTGGCGGCCGGTTTTCAAAGTCGCGCGAACGCCAGGGATAGCAAAATTGTGCGCGGACTCTCCGGCGAAAAGCCGAAGAGTCCGTGCATGCAACGATCATCAATGGCAGCGCGAATGGCCGCCGTTGCTGCGTGAGCCTTTGTTCTTCGAGCCCTTGTTCTTCGAGCCCTTGTTCTTCGGAGCCTTGCCGCCACAATTGTTCGACGGCGGAACCGGTGAACTTCCTGCGCCATAGACAAAACCGAGTTCACTTGTTTGGAGATCACGCATCTTGAAATTCCTCTTGGCAATTTGCGGACAACTGACAGCAGCGCCCGCTGGACCCCTTGCAAAGCGCAAATGGACCCGGGGTCAATTGCCAAGACACGGCAGTTCCAAAATGGAGCAACTGAACTGGCGATTGTTATGATCTGATTTAACAGGCCAACCAGACCAGCCAGCAAGGCCGCCGCCACTGCAGGGTGGCCGCCGCGGCGCGCAAAACTTCCCCAATTTACCAACAGTCAACTATCTCATGGCATAGTCGCTCGGGTAGCGCACAGGGGAAAACCAGTGTTCTTTGAGAACCAACGATTGGGGCCTGGCGCGACCTTGATAGTAAAGGCTTAGCTGTTGATGTCATACATGGGTGACGACATTGTTCCTGCCGAAAATAATGTTCGCGAGCGGCGGACGACGCTGGGCCGCGCCCGGATGTCAATTGAAGCGCTGCCTGCACAAGATATCATCATCAGAAATATTTCGTGCAGCGGCATCGGCGCTCGTTCGCTGGAGATCGCACCGAAGGAGGGCCAGCCGATCACGATTTCGCTGGCAGATGGATTTGAAATTTGCGGCGTGGTGTCGTGGGTCAAAGGCCAGTCATTCGGAATGTTGCTGGACCACCGTTTTGCCTTGGAGGAGCTGGAGGATATCATGCGGCGCCAGAAACAATTCAACAGCGCAACCACCGACTGGGAAGTCAAGCGCATGCACCGGGTTGCGGATCAATCGATTGTTCCATCACAGTTGCGCAGGATCTGATTTTCCGAACCCTGCCGATTGCGCGCTGCCCGCATAGTCAACGAAATGATGGACATAGGCGGCCTTCACTGCCACATGCCCCGGCACGTTCAAGCTGCCACAACCTGCACGGAACCCAATTTAATCTGCACAGTTCCTGCATAGGCTCGCTGTGTTGATATTTACCAAGCAATATCAACATAATGCAGAGCTGTCGTCCTCATTTCACGATGACGAATGAATTGAATACGGGATATTATGACCTCCAACCGCCGCACCTTTGCCATCATCTCGCATCCTGATGCGGGCAAGACCACGCTGACCGAGAAGCTGCTGCTGCAGGGCGGCGCGATTCATCTTGCCGGCGAGGTCAAGGCGCGCGGGCAGGCGCGGCGGGCGCGGTCGGACTGGATGAAGATCGAGCAGCAGCGCGGAATTTCCGTCACGTCGAGCGTGATGACGTTCGAGCGTGCCAATCCGGACGGAAGTGTCATTACCTTCAACCTGCTCGATACGCCGGGGCATGAGGACTTTTCCGAGGATACCTATCGCACGCTCACCGCCGTCGATTCGGCGATCATGGTGATCGATGCCGCCAAGGGCATCGAGCCGCAGACGCGCAAGCTGTTCGAGGTGTGCCGTTTGCGGTCGGTGCCGATCATCACTTTCGTCAACAAAGTTGATCGCGAGGGGCGATCCCCGTTCGAGACGCTCGATGAAGTCGCCGATGCGCTGGCGCTTGATGTCTGCCCGATGGCCTGGCCGGTGGGGCTGGGCGGCGAATTCAAAGGCGTGCTCGATTTCGCGAGCGGCCTTGTCAGCCGCCCCGAAGGTGACAGCCGCGAATTTCTGGGCAAGCGCGATGCCGATCCACTGCCCGCCGATATTGCCGATGAGGTCGAACTGGCGCGCGGCGGCTATCCGGCTTTTGATCTTGAAGCCTATCGCAATGGCGATCTGACGCCGGTCTATTTCGGATCGGCGCTCAAGAACTTCGGCGTGGCGGAGCTGATCGATGCCATCGCCAGGATCGCCCCGCCGCCGCGCCCGCAGCCGAGCTCCGAAGGCGTAATTACGCCTGAGGGCAAGGAAGTCACCGGGTTCATCTTCAAGGTCCAGGCCAATATGGACCCGCAGCACCGTGACCGGATCGCCTTTATGCGGCTGGTTTCGGGGACCTTCCGCCGCGGCATGAAGCTCACGCCATCGGGATCGGGCAAGCCGGTGGCGATCCATTCGCCGATCCTGTTCTTTGCGCAGGATCGCGAGATTGCCGATAGTGCCGAGCCGGGCGACATCATCGGCATCCCCAACCACGGCACGCTGCGGGTGGGCGATACGCTGTCCGAGGCCAACAAGGTGCGCTTCACCGGGCTGCCCAATTTTGCCCCCGAAATTCTGCGCCGGGTGGTGCTGAAAGATCCGACCAAGACCAAACAATTGCGAAAAGCGCTCGATGATCTTTCCGAAGAGGGCGTGATCCAGGTGTTTTATCCCGAGATTGGCAGCCAGTGGATTGTCGGCGTTGTCGGGCAGTTGCAGCTCGACGTGCTGATTTCGCGGCTTGAGGCGGAATACAAGGTGGAAGCGGTGCTCGAAGCCTCGCCGTTTGACACCGCGCGCTGGCTTAAGGGGAGCGATGCGGCGCAGCGGGCCTTTGCCGATTTCAACAAGAGCAACCTCGCGCATGACCGCGATGGCGACCCGGTGTTCATGGCGCGCTCGGCCTGGGATGTGGGATACCAGCAGGAGCGGAACCCGGAACTGGTGTTTTCGGCGACGAAGGAAAGATAAGGGGGTTCACGCAGAGAGCGCAGAGGAAGAAGGTAGAGACGCAGAGGTGTCGCGTTTGGCCGCAGGCCTTCTACAATCGCGAAGCCAGCCCCAGCCGCAGTAAAGTGTTTTGAGAGCGGCTTCGCCGCAACCACGTCATCTCTGCGTCTCTGCTTCCTCTGCGCTCTCTGCGCGAACCCTCTCGCTTCTACTTGAACTCGCCACCACCCGCGCCTAATCTGCCGCCATGGAATTCACCGACACACTCACCGCTGATCACATCGCGATGATCGAAAAGCAGGCCATCTTCTTCGTCGCTACCGCCGCTGGTGATGGCCGGATCAATCTTAGCCCCAAGGGCCTCGCTGATACTTTCCGGGTGATCACGCCGGCCCGCGCCGCCTATCTCGACCTCGGCGGATCGGGCAACGAGACCAACGCGCACCTGCTCGCGGCCCAAACCGACAAGGGCCGCATCACGATCATGATGTGCAACTTTGCACAGCCCGCGCTGATCTTGCGGATCTATGGCCGCGGCCGCGCGGTTTTGCCAAAGGACCCCGAATGGGGCGAAATCGCCGCGCATTTCACCCTGCTGCCCGGCACCCGCCAGATCTTTGATATTGCGGTGGAATCTGTGCAGACCAGCTGCGGCTGGGGCGTGCCGGTGATGACGCAGGAACGCCACCGCGAAACGCTGGTGAAGTATCACGCGGGCAAGGATCCCGATGAATGGGCGGCAAAATATGCCAGCCGGACCACCAGCATTGATGGCCTGCCAACCCGTCCGACTGATCGCTATGTCGCCGGTGTTGCAGGCTGATCGCCACCCGTGAAGATCAAGGTTGCCAGCTATAACGTGCACAAGGCCGTCGGCATCGACGGGCGGCGCGATCCTGACCGGATCGTTTCGGTGCTGCGCGAGATCAATGCTGACGTCATCGCGCTGCAAGAGGCCGACATGCGCTTTGGCGACCGGGTGAGCGTGCTGCCGCGCAGCACGATTGATGATCACAGCCCGTGGCGCGTCGTGCACTTGCGGTCGCGGCCGGATTCGATGGGCTGGCACGGCAATTCGCTGCTGGTGCGGCGCGATATCGAGGTGGTTGTGGCTGAGCCAGTGCACCTGCCAACCATCGAGCCGCGCGGGGCGATTTGCGCCGAACTGCGGGTAGGCGGGCAACGGCTGCGCGTGGTCGGCATGCACCTCGACCTGTCAGGCTTCCGCCGCCGCCAGCAATTGCAGGCGATCATCGACCATCTGGCGGCGAGCGGTCCGCCCTGCCCCACTGTGCTGATGGGTGATTTCAACCAGTGGTCGCACGTGCGCGGGGCGATGCGCGCGTTCAACGCCGAATGGCAGGCGCTGGTCCCCGGCAACAGTTTCCCCTCGCGCCAGCCGGTCGCCGCGCTCGACCGCATTGTAATCTCGCGGCACTGGCGATGCCACGAGACCGGCGTCCATCACAGCGCCCTGGCCGCAAGGGCATCAGACCATTTGCCGGTCTTCGCCACAATCGCGACTGCCTGAATAATGGGCACCTGCCCGCGAATCGGGCGCGTCTGTGGCAATTTCAGTTAAATGGTTAACGCGTAATACGCTGAAAATGCTGCACCACAGCATTCTGGCATAGCCCTTGCTTTAACACTTTCGCCGAAATGGGTTCGGCAGGCTGACAGGGGTTTTCGATGAAGTTTATCATCGCCATCATCAAGCCGTTCAAGCTCGACGAAGTGCGTGAGGCACTCGGCGCCATCGGTATCGCGGGTATGACCGTGACCGAGGTCAAGGGTTTTGGACGGCAAAAAGGGCAAACCGAGATTTATCGGGGCGCTGAATATTCCACCAACATGCTGCCGAAGGTGAAGATCGAGGTCGCCACCAGCGATGATCTTGCGCCGCAAGTGGTCGAAACGATCCAGCAGATCGCTTCAACCCAGGCCATCGGCGATGGCAAGATCTTCGTGCTCGATCTGGCTGAAGCCGTGCGCATCCGCACCGGTGAGGCCGGCGACACCGCGCTGTGAATACCAGGAGGGAATCAACGATGTTACGCAAAATTCTTTGCGGCGCGGGCGCTTTGGGGGCCTCGCTGCTCACCGCCTCGAACGCCGCCTTTGCCCAGGCCATGATCAAGGCACCGGACATTGCCCACCAAGCCGCCATGGTCAACAAAGGTGATACCGCGTGGATGCTGGTTTCATCGGCGCTGGTGCTGATGATGAGCGTGCCTGCGCTGGCGCTGTTCTATGGCGGTCTGGTGCGCACCAAGAACATGCTCAGCGTGCTGATGCAGGTGTTCATGATCGTGAGCATCGCCTCGCTGGTCTGGGTCGGCTGGGGCTATACCATGTCGTTTACCTCTGGTGGCGAAGGCCCGCTCGCGCCGTTCGTCGGCGGATTTTCGAAGATGGGGCTCAAGGGTGTCAGTGCGGGAACCTACGCGACGACATTCTCGAACAACGTCTATCTCCCCGAATATGTCTTCGTCATCTTCCAGATGACTTTCGCCTGCATCACCCCGGCGTTGATCGTCGGAGCCTTTGCCGAACGCGTGAAGTTCTGGCCGCTGATGCTGTTCATGGTCGGCTGGATGACACTGGTTTACTTCCCGGTTGCCCACATGGTCTGGTACTTCGCCGGACCGGACTTCCTGATCGACACGGTCAGGAAGGCGGCGGACGGAACGATCCTCTCGCAGGATGCCGGTTACCTGTATGGCAAGGGCGCGCTGGACTTTGCCGGCGGCACCGTGGTGCACATCAATGCCGGTATCGCGGGCCTCGTTGGCTGCCTGATGATCGGCAAGCGCATCGGCTTTGGCCGCGAGGCCACCCCGCCGCACTCGCTGACCATGACCATGATCGGCGCTTCGCTGCTGTGGGTGGGCTGGTTCGGTTTCAACGCCGGTTCCAATCTTGAAGCCAATGGCGTGACTGCGGTGGCCTTCATCAACACCTTCGTCGCCACCGCTGCTGCGGCGCTGTCCTGGACGCTGGTCGAACAGGTCCATCACGGCAAGCCTTCGATGCTGGGTGCGGCAACGGGTGCGGTTGCCGGGCTGGTGGCGATCACGCCGGCTTCGGGCTTTGCTGCGCCTATGACCTCGATCATCATGGGCCTGATCGTTTCGCCGATCTGCTACTTCTTC
>JANLOZ010000047.1:0-2442 GCA_031366845.1 Novosphingobium sp.
ATACGGCGCGCGGAACAGCTTTTCGGGCGAGGCCGGTCTCGGCCACAACGGCAACAGCTATGCCATCGGCGTGACCGGCGGCTACACCCGCAGCGATGGCATTTCCGCCGCCGCAATCGGCACCGAACCCGATGGCTTCCGTCAATGGCACGTCAACGCTCGCGGCAATGTAGAGCTGGGCGGCGGGCTCTCCGCCATTCTCACCGCGCGTTATGCAGACAGCAAACTCGGCATCGATGGCTTCCCGCCGCCGACCTATGCAGTGTTCAGCGACACCCCCGAGGTCCAGACCACCCGCGAGGCATCGGGACGCGCCGGAATTCAATATCGGACAGGCAGCTTCCTTGTCAGCGGCGGCTATGCATTGTCAGACGTGCGGCGTGCCTATTTCGATGGCCCCGCCAGCACCGCGCCCAATTACGAAACCTTCGGGCGCAGCGAACGCGCGGACCTTTCCGGCCATGCCGATCTCCCCGCCAGCCTCAGCCTTGATTTCGGCGCGGACAGCGAATGGACCAGGTTCCGCTCAAGCTTCGATCCCGAACACAAGGCCCGCCTTTCAAGCGGCCATGCGCTGCTCGGCTATCATAGCGAAAGCGTCAATCTTTCGGCCGGGGTCCGCGTCGATGATCACAGCCAGTTCGGCACCCACTGGACGCTCGGCGCGAATGGCAGCTATGAAATCGCCAGCGGCTGGCGGCTGCGCGCGTCCTATGGTGAAGGCTTCAAGGCGCCGACGCTGTTCCAGCTGCTCTCCGATTTTGGCAACGCCAGGCTGCGCCCCGAATCCAGCCGGAGCTTCGATGCCGGTGTCGAACTCGGGGATCGCAACGCGCCGCTGCATCTCGCTGCCACGCTGTTCCGGCGTGACAGCCGCGATCAGATCGATTTCGTCTCGTGCTTCGGGGTGACCAGTGGCATCTGCACCGCGCGGCCCTATGGCACTTATGACAACATCAACCGCGCGCGCGCCGAAGGTTTCGAACTTGAGGCCGATGGCAAACCGACTAAAACCCTCGCGCTCCACGCCGCCTATTCCTATGGTAAGGCCGTCAACCGCGCCACGGGCAGGGATCTCGCCCGCCGCCCGCGCCATGCGCTCAGTCTGGCAGCCGACTGGACCACGCCGTTTGCTGGACTTGTGCTTGGCGCTGATCTGCGCAGCCTGTCGCAAAGCTATGATGATGCCGGGAATTTCACCTTGCTGGGTGGCTACACGCTGGTAACCTTGCGCGCATCGGTGCCGGTGAGCGAGAAGTTCGCGCTCTATGGCCGGGTCGAAAATGTCGGCAACGTCCGCTATCAGACGGCAGCAGGGTATGGCACGACCGGACGGTCGGTATTCATTGGCGCGAGGGCGAAGTTCTGAAAGCTCCGGCTGCCTTGATCGTGCTGGCGCTGGGGGCTTGCGCCCCGGCGTCGCACGGAGAGGCGCCGCACGGCGAAGCCGCGCATCCTCACCCGACAATCGTCAGTCTGAACCCCTGCACCGATGCGATTCTGGTCGCGGTGGCGGACCCGGGACAATTGCTCGCGATCTCCGCCTATAGCCGCGATCCGGCGTCAAGCTCGATGGATCTGGCGCTGGCGCGGCGATTGCCTTCCACCAATGGCACGGCTGAGGAAGTGCTGGCGCTGCACCCCGATGTCGTCGTTTCGGGCAGCTACACCGCGCCTGCTACGCGCGCTGCCTACGCCGGGCTGGGCTTGGCGCTTGAGGAACTGCCAATCGCTCCGACCGTGGCCGAAAGCGAGGCGCAGGTGCGGCGGCTGGCAGCACTCGCCGGACATCCCGAACGTGGCGAAGCGATGGTTGCACGGATTGAGGCCGCGCTCTCCGCCGCCAAAACCGCGCCCGGCACCGCGCCGCTTTCGGCCATAGTATGGGAATCGGGGGGGATCGTCGCGGGTGACGGCACCCTGATAACCGACCTGCTCCAACGCACCGGCTTCACCAACAGCGCCGCCGCGCGCGGGCTGGGGCAGGCGCAGGTCTTGCCGCTTGAGCGCATGCTGGCCGATCCGCCGCAGGTGATTCTGGCTGCCGGAAATGCGCGCGCGAGCGAGGACCGGATGTTGCGGCACCCAGCCTTGGCTGGGTTGACCGAAACGCGCCGCGCGAGGCTGGACCCCGCACTGCTTTGGTGCGGTGGGCCGACGATTGTGAAGGTGGCTGCGCGGCTGGCGAAGATCAGGCGAGGGCTCGCGCCCCTTAGGCCCCTCCTCTTCAGGGGAGGGGTTGGGGTGGGGCCCATCCGCTGGACGCAACGTTCCACCAAGATCACAAACCCCACCCCACTGCGACTATGCTGCGAGCTGCCAAGTCGCGTTGCCCCTCCCCAGAAGGGGCGGGGCGAGGTTGCGCTGCGCAAGGCACTCAAGACCCTACTCTTAAGGGGAGGGGTTTGAGTGGGGTCGATACGCGGGGCGCAACGATCCACC
>JANLOZ010000107.1:0-3190 GCA_031366845.1 Novosphingobium sp.
TATCGCGGTGACCGGATCTGGGAGGGCAACGATGGCCGCTACTATTGTCGTCGCAGCGACGGCACCACCGGGCTGATCGTCGGCGCGGCGATTGGTGGTCTGGTCGGGCGATCGCTTGGTGATCACCGTGATCGCACGCTCGGCACAGTGCTCGGCATGATCGGCGGCGGTCTGCTTGGCCGCTCGGTTGATCGGGGCCAGGTAAGGTGCAGGTAAGCGTGTAAGTCTCACTTGGATTGAAAGAAATTGAAGTTGGCGCCGGCACTTCCTCCCCTCCTCTTTAGGGGAGGGGATCGAGGGGTGGGGTCTCTCCTCCGGACGCAACGTTGCGTCCAGCGATAGACCCCACCCCAACCCCTCCCCTGAAGGGGAGGGGCTTGAAAGACTACATCCGTCATTCCGGCAATACGAGATTAACGCAAAGCGATCTTGATCCCCATCTCCGGCAGGTCGCCGCCGCTAGAAACGGTGGCGACCTTGCCGCCTATCCATACCGCTCCCGCGCCATCCTGAACACATTCTTCCTGAACACAGTGCACTTCGCCATCGGCGCCCGTCATCCGGCCTTGCGCGGCAATGTAGCTGGATTTCGCCCGGCCTGTTGCGAACAGATGCAAGGCAACCCCCGCGTTGAAGCTGCCGGTTACCGGATCTTCGGCGATCTGGCCCAGCCCGTTGGCGAAGAACGCGCGCAGCTCCCAATCGGCACCTGACCCTGCGGCTGCCCGAGCGGCAATGCCGATATCTGTGCCGACCGGCGCGCGCGATACCGGATGAGCCGCCAACACATCATCGGCAGACCGCAACATCAGCAACTGCCATTTGGGGCCATTGGCGATGTGGACGGCCTCAACCACGCTCGCCGGATCAACCCCGGCAATCCTCACGGCCTCGGCCAGTTCCTCGCCCGATAGGGGGCCGGAACGGATCAACGGCGGGGCCATGAATGCCAGCCGCTCGCCATCACGGCGCACCTGCACCAGTCCGATCCCGCATTCCTGAACGATGTGCGCGCTCTCAATGCATCCACCCGACTTTGGCTTGCCGCCAGCCGCCAGCCACGCCTGGCACGTGCCAAGCGTCGGATGTCCGGCAAACGGCAGTTCGCCGCCGGCATAGAATATCCGCACCCGGTAATCGGCGCGTGGGTCAATCGGCGGCAGCAGAAAGGTCGTCTCGGAAAAACCCAGCCAGCGGGTGAGCGCCATCATCTGCGCGGGCGCAAGGAGATCACCGCCGCGCACCACCGCCAGCGGATTGCCGGTGAGCGGCCCCTTGCAGAACACATCGAGCAGATCGAGCTTCACACTATTTCCCCATCCCGCCGCAATAACCCAGGCCTGCCGCAATATTACAGGCCTGCCGCAATATTACAGCCGCGGCCTTCCCTGCCCCCGCGCTTTATGCTCCAATTGGCTGATGAGCAAAACTCTTCCCTCGGTGCTGATCACGGGCGGCGCGAAGCGCATCGGCGCGGTCATGGCGCGCGCCTTTGCTGCGGCAGGTTGGCAAGTGGTGATCCACTATGGCCATTCGCGCGATGATGCCGAGGCACTGGCCGCAAGCCTGCCATGCGCGCGCACTGTGCGTTGCGATCTTGCGAATGCCGATGCCGCCGCCGCGATGATCGAGGCGCTGGCGCGTGAACTCGACAATTGGCCGCTGCTGATCAACTGCGCCGCCGTGTTCCGCGAAGATACCGGCGAAAGGATCGATCATCAGGTTTTCACCGAGACCATGGCGGTCAATGTCGAAGCGCCGGTGCGGATGGCGCAGGCCTATCTGGCCCAGGCCCGGGCCAAAGGCGGGCGGCGGGTGATCCAGATCCTCGACATGAAGATTGCCAATCCGAACCCCGATTTCTTCTCCTACACCCTATCAAAAAACGCGCTGGCAGCTTCGGTGAAAACGCTGGCGATGGCTATGGCGATGGGCGTGGCGATGGGGGGGCGCAGACCCGCAGACCGCATCTACGGCCTCGCCCCCGGAGCAGTCCTGCCGAGCCATGACCAGCAGCCCGCGGAACATGCCACCTCAGGCAAAATGAACCTGCTCGCCCGGATCACCGCCCCCCAGGAACTCGCCGAAGCGGCACTGTTCCTTTCGCAAGGCTGGCTCGCCAGCGGGGAGACGCTGTTCGTCGATTCAGGCCAGCATTTGATGGCCCAGGCGCGCGATGTGCTGTATTTGGCGCGGGAATGAGGGGGGGAGGATGGTGTTGTGATCGACTGGGTGGGTTTGGCCAGAGTGGCTTGCGGATCGGTCGAGACTGGCCTGTGATTATCCAATGTGCGATGCCTGCTTTCGCTAAAATTTCCGATATTCAAGCAGTCTAAATATCGGCTTATAATCCTTCGTTCGCTCAAGCTTAAATAGCCGCATCACTTCCATCAATTCTATTATCCATTGACCAAATGTGTAACAGCGTCGATTAACGGCGACCATAGCAAACCAAGGGGCGCATATGGCAAGTCATCCTTACATTTCCGGCGCTGGCAACATCACTCAGATGATTGGCTTTCTCCGAAAGAATTTTCCGGCCACCGTGACGTCTGACACGGTAAAGAAACTAGGGCTAGCTTCAAATAATGAAAGCTACGTGATTAATGTCCTGCAGTTCTTGGGCGTGATCGATGAAATGGGGAAACGGACTGACGCTGGCCATGAGGTTATGACTAAGCACAATGAGAGTGACTTCCATTCGGCCTTTGAGAGCATCGTCAAGGGCGGATATTCGGACCTGTTCGATCTGCGCGGCGAGGATGCCTGGACGATGGATAAGAACCAGCTAATTGGCTATTTTCGGAGTGCTGACAAGACTAGTGAAATCATAGGTGCTCGCCAGGCGGGGGTGTTCGTAGCTCTGCGTGAGCTTGCCGGGCATGTTTCAGAGCAGAGCCAATCAACTTCGACATCTAAATCGAAAACCCCCAGCGCGGTAAAATCAAAGAAGGCCTCCAAGCCCGCTACGCCTGCAGTCCAGAAGGCGCAGGATCATTCCATTCAGCAGCCTGCCCCATTGCAACATCAACAACCGCCAAAGAGTGATATGGCACTGACGGTGCGCATAGAAATCAATTTACCTGCGGAAGGCACGCAGGAGACATACGATGCTATTTTTAAGAGCATTAAGGCCAACCTCTATCCATGAGGGAAGCGCTCGCGCTCTTCGAAAGGATAGCGCGATCGG
>JANLOZ010000119.1:0-20380 GCA_031366845.1 Novosphingobium sp.
CGGGATTATCGAAGCGCAAAGCCGTATCGAAATGGGGCTCGGCATCGCCATCGGTGCGATCACCTTCTCGGGCTCGGTCATCGCCTTCCTCAAGCTCGCGGGCAAGATGAGCGGCGCGCCGATCATGCTGCCGGGGCGGCATGTGATCAACCTCGGCACGCTCGCCGGAATTATCGGACTGACCGCCTATTTCACGATGGACCAAAGCCTGTGGGTGATCGCCACGGTCACCGCACTCGCCTTCATCATCGGCTTCCTCCTGATCATCCCGATCGGCGGCGCGGACATGCCGGTGGTGGTGTCGATGCTCAATTCGTACTCGGGCTGGGCGGCGGCGGCGATGGGCTTTACCCTGCACAACACCGCGATGATCATCACCGGGGCGCTGGTCGGATCATCGGGCGCGATCCTCTCCTACATCATGTGCAAGGCGATGAACCGCAGCTTCATTTCGGTGATCGCGGGCGGGTTCGGCGCGGTGGCGGATGCTGGCGGCGGCGAGGCCAAGGAACAGCGCCCGTGGAAGCGCGGCTCGGCCGAAGACGCAGCGTTCTTGCTGGGAGAAGCCGAGCAGGTCATCATCATCCCTGGTTACGGCATGGCGGTGGCCCAGGCGCAGCACGTGCTGCGCGAGATGGGCGATCAGCTCAAGGCCAGGGGCGTGCGGGTGAAATACGCGATCCACCCGGTCGCGGGGCGGATGCCCGGCCACATGAACGTGCTGCTCGCCGAGGCCAATGTGCCCTATGACGAGGTGTTCGAACTTGAGGACATCAACAGCGAATTTGCGCAAACTGACGTCGCCTTCATCATCGGCGCCAACGATGTGGTCAACCCGGCGGCGAAAACCGACAAGTCATCGCCGATTTACGGGATGCCGGTGTTCGATGTCGAAAAGGCCAAGACCATCATGTTCATCAAGCGGTCGATGGGCGGGGTGGGCTATGCCGGGGTTGATAACGACGTGTTCTATATGGACCAGACGATGATGCTTTTGGCGGATGCGAAGAAGATGGTTGAGGATATCATCAAGGCGTTGGCGCACTAGATTTTGTGCCTGCCTATCCCCGAACCCGACTATCCTGAGCTTGTCGAAGGACTGTCTTTTTTCTTTGGTGTGAGTGCTTGGGGCAAAGTGAAGGACGGTCCTTCGACAGGCTCAGGACGGACGGAGTGAGGTTTGATGACTAGGTTCCTTGCCGCTGGTGCACTCACCCTGGCCCTGCTCGCCACCACCGGATGCGTCCAGAACATCAAGGAAAGCCGGGTCAAATCGGCGCTGGTGGAAGGCGGGCTGTCCGATCAGCTGGCTGGCTGCATGGCGCACCGCATGGCGCAAAAGCTGACGATCAAGCAATTGCGGTCATTGCAGAAAGTCAATCGCGCGCCGCGCCATTCGATAGCCGAATTCATCACCGCGCTGCGTCAGAACGGTGATGCCGATGCGGTTGAAGTAACGCTAAGCTCAGCCGGGTTGTGCAAGACCGGGTTCAATCACTGAAACAGACTATCTCACCCCTTCAGGGGAGAGATACGCAGGCTTGGCAGCTTGCCTGCCTAGCCGGAGTAGAGAGGGGGCGAGGTAGCGCACCGCCCCTCTCCCAGCCTCTCCCATGAAGGGGAGAGGGGTTTAAGGGTTTCACTCCCCGGACTTTGCTATATGGCGCCCCTGACAACAGGGTCCAACTTCCATTTCTGTGAGATCATTTTGCGCAAACTTGGCCTGATCGGCGGCATGTCGTGGCTTTCGACCCGCACCTATTATGAAATGCTCAACCAGCTGGTTCAGGCCAGCGCCGGCCCGCGCGCCTCGGCGCCGCTGCTGATCGAAAGTCTGGATTTCACCGCATTGCAGCGGATATCCGATGATGCCGGATGGGATCATGCGGTTTCGGTGCTGTCAGACAGCGCCAGGCGGCTCGAGGCGGCGGGGGCCACCGCGCTGATCATCGGGGCAAATTCGATGCACAAAGTTTATGACCGGGTTGCCTCTGCGGTGGAAATTCCGGTGATCCACATCGCTGATTGCGTTGCCGAGCGTGTCGCCGCCGATGGCCGCAAAAAGGTGGCGCTGATCGGCACCCGCAACGTGATGGTTGAAAGCTTCTATCGCCAGAAGCTGATCGCGCGTGATATCGAACTGCTGCCGCCGAAGATGGAATATGTCGAGCGGCTCGACCGGATCATTTATGACGAATTGCTGCTGGGCAAGGCCAGCCGCCAGGCCGAGCGCGAGCTCAAAACCATGCTCACCAACTTTTTCCAGGAGGACGCTGAAGCAGTGGTTCTGGGCTGCACCGAGCTCGAAATGGTCGTCGATGTCGATGCTAACCTGCTGCCGATCTACGATTGCACCCGCATCCATGCTGAAGCCGCAGCGGCCTGGATTCTGGCGGATTAATACGCTGACCGAGACCAAACGCGCCCCCTTTGCCAGCGATCCCGCGAACAGCCGGGGGCGCGAATTTGCCGTGGGCGAGGGGCTGGCGCGGGGTCCGCGCGGGGCGTTTCAGCGCGACCGGGACCGGATTATCCATTCGATTGCCTTTCGCCGCCTGCGCAGCAAAACGCAGGTCTTCATCGCGCCCGATGGCGATCACTACCGCGTTCGGCTGACCCACAGCCTTGAAGTTGCGCAGATTGGCCGGACGATTGCCCGCGCGCTGGGGCTTGATGAGGATCTGACCGAGGCGCTGTGTCTGGCGCATGATATCGGCCATCCGCCGTTTGGCCATGCCGGCGAGGCGGCGCTTGACGCGGCGATGACGCCCTATGGCGGGTTCGATCACAACGCCCATTGCCTGCGCACACTGATGCGGCTGGAAAGCCCCTATTGCGAACACGATGGGCTTAATCTCAGTTGGGAAGTTCTTGAAGGGCTGGCCAAGCACAACGGGCCAATTTCCGCGCCGAATTGGGCGCTTGGCGAACTCGACGCGGCCTATCCGCTCGATCTTTCGCGCTGGTCTTCGCTCGAAGCGCAGGTCGCCTCGCTGGCCGATGACATTGCCTATGACAACCACGATATTGACGATGGCCTGCGCGCGGGCTTCCTCGATCTTGACGATTTGCTCACGCTCGATTTCGTTGCGGATCGCTGGGCCGAAGTCCAGCGGCGCTATCCGTTTGGCCCCCGTGATCGTCAGCTTCGTGAGCTGGTGCGAAGTCAAATCGGCTGGATGGTCAATGACATGATTGACAGCACCCGCGCGAATGCCGCCGGGTTGACCAGCGCCGAAGATCTGCGCCGCAGGGGCGGGAAAACGGCTCTGTTTTCGCCCCAGGTCGCCGCACAAGAGCGCGCATTGAAGCACTTCCTTTATGAAAAGCTTTATTACCACCCCGATCAGCTCGTAACGGCAGAACGGGCGCGGATGGTCACCGCCGGTCTGTTCGATGCTTGTTCCGCCGATCCATCGCAAATGGGCAGCGATTGGGCGACCCGCGGGCACGAGGCCGAACCTGATCGCTCCAGGCACATTGCCGACTATATCGCCGGAATGACCGACCGTTTCGCCATTTCGGCTTATGCGCGCATCTTTGGTGAGACGCCCGAAGGCCTAAGCAATGTTTGAGATCAGCAATGTCTAGGCCCACCCGAATTTGCCTCGTCGGCGCGACCGGGCTGGTGGGCTCGGCGCTGATCGCCGCCTGTGTTGGACGGCGCGATGTCAAGCTGGTCGCGGTGTCGCGGCGAGAGGCCAGGCTGCCCAAGGGCGCGCGGATGGAGGTGCTGCTCGCGCCCACCGAAGGCTGGGAACAGGCGATCGCCGCCGCCAGCCCCGATGTGCTGGTGATCGCGCTCGGCACCACCTGGCGCAAGGCGGGCAAGAGCGAGGCGGCGTTCCGCGCGGTCGATGAAAAGTTGGTGCTCGACTGCGCTCGCTGGGGGCTGGCGGCGGGGGCGAAGCAGCTGATCGCGGTGTCTTCGGTCGGGGCAAACCGTAATGCCAGGGGGTTTTACCTGCGGGTAAAAGGGGAAGTCGAGGAGGCCTTGGGCAAGATTGGCTATCCGCGTTTGGACTTGCTGCGCCCCGGGCTGCTGATCGGGCCGCGCAAGGAACGGCGGCTGATAGAGGCCGCAGCGCAGGTTCTCTCGCCGGTGGCTGATCTGTTCCTGCGCGGCAAAAACGCGCGCTATCGCTCGATCCATGCCGAAGTTCTGGCGCAGACGATCATTGCGCTCACCCAGCAGAAGGCGCGCGGGCGTTTTGTTTACGAGCACGGCAGCCTGCTGCGCGCGATCCGGCGTGTGGCGCTCGAACAGTCGGTGCGCGATGCGGTGCGCAGTGGTTCTGTGGATTAGGCCGCCGGCCGTGCAGCTTCGCGTTGACTCGCGCGCGCCCCGAAGCCAAGCCCATCGCAGTCGCTGACCGCGCGGGAGAGCCCTGCCGATTCGTGGAATTTTCCACAGATCGTCGGGCGCCGAAGGAGCAACCGCCCCGGAAACTCTCAGGCACCAAGGACCGTGCCGGTCGATAGCGACGCTCTGGAAAGAGTCCCGGTGAAAGCCGGGGCCGCCGAAGGGGTAATGCTCTCAGGCTTCCGTGACAGAGGGGGCACCTGAATGGTGTGCCAAGCTGTGCGGAGCCGTGCCTTGTGAGCGAGATCGACGACAATTTTGACGACGACGAAGTGGTGGAGGTGATGACTTTGCCGCTTGATGCGTGGCACCGCGCGCGCGGCGGGCGGATGGTCGAATTCGCCGGGTATCACATGCCGGTGCAGTATGAAGGCGTGATGGCCGAACATCTGTGGACGAGGGCGCACGCGGGGCTGTTTGATGTGTCGCACATGGGGCAGTTGCTGGTGTCTGGCGAAGGCGTGGATGCTGCGGTTGAGGCCGTTCTGCCGATTGACCTTGCGACGCTGAAGCTGGGCCAGGTCCGCTATTCGCTGTTGCTCGACGAGAACGGCGGGATCCTCGATGATCTGATGGTTTCGCGCTGGCCAGATGCGATCTACATGGTTGTGAACGGCGCGACCAAATGGGATGATCTGGCACACCTGCGCGAGCATCTGCCTGATGCGATCACGCTCAACCACCTCGATGATCGCGCGCTGCTGGCGCTGCAAGGGCCGGACGCATTCACCGCGCTGGAGCGGCATGTTAGCGGTGAATATCCGCTTTCGGCGCTGACATTCATGCGCTTTGGTGTGTTTGAACTGGGCGGCGCATCGGTGACGATCAGCCGTTCGGGCTATACCGGCGAGGACGGCTTCGAGATTTCGCTCCCCGCCGAAGCAGCCGGGGCGATTGCCGGTTTGCTGTGCACTGAGCCCGAAGTGAAACCTATCGGCCTTGGCGCGCGCGACAGCTTGCGGCTCGAGGCAGGGCTGCCGCTCTATGGGCATGATCTGAGCGAGGACACTGATCCCGTCAGCGCCGATCTGCTGTTCGGCATCAACAAACGCCGCCGCAGCGAAGGCGGATTTATCGGCGCGGAGCCTGTGCTCAAGGTTCTGGCTGATAGACCGGCGACAACACGCATCGGCCTGTCGCTCGAAGGCAGACAAGCGGCGCGCGAGGGCGCGCTGGTGTTCAGCGGTGATCGTCAAATTGGCCGCGTAACCTCGGGCGGCTTCTCGCCCAGCCTCGAACACCCGATCGCCATGGCCTATGTTGACGCCGCGCTGACCGCCCCCGGCACTGCGCTCGAAATCGACATGCGCGGCAAGCGTTTGCCCGCGACAGTTGTCACCATGCCCTTCGTCCCCCACCGCTATCACCGCTGAGGAGCTTCTCCATGCCCCGCTATTTCACTGAAGATCACGAATGGATCGACGTTGCCGGAGATTCGGGAACAGTCGGCATTTCCGACTATGCGCAGGGCCAACTGGGTGACATCACCTATGTCGATCTGCCCGCCGAGGGCGCGATATTCGCCAAGGGTGACAGCGCCTGCGTGGTCGATTCGGTCAAGGCTGCGAGCGATGTCTATGCGCCGGTTTCAGGCTCGATCAGCGCGGTGAATGATGCGCTGGGCGATGCGCCAGAGCTGGTCAATACCGATGCCGAAGAGGGCGGCTGGCTGTTCCGCATTGCGCTGTCCGATGCAGGCGAACTCGCGAGTCTGATGGACGAGGCGGGTTACGCGGAATTTATCAAGGGGTTGTAGCGCGCGCCGTCCCCGACTTGACCGGGGACCGCTGGCCGCATCGACACGGGCTGGCCCCCGCCTCCAGCGATCCCCCGTAGAGCCGGGGATGACGACAGGAAAAACAATGCGATATCTCCCCCTTACCCCCGCCGACCGCGCCGAAATGTTGGGCGTAATTGGCGTGGCTTCGGTCGACGCCCTGTTTGAAGATGTGCCTGCCACTGCGCGGCTATCGGGGCCAATCCGCGGCCTGCCGATGCACGCCAGCGAGATGGCGGTTGAGCGCCATATGGGGGGCCTCGCGGCGCAAAACCTTTCCGCCGGGGCCGCGCCGTTTTTCATTGGTGCAGGGGCCTATCGCCATCATATTCCGGCCTCGGTCGATCATCTGATCCAGCGCGGAGAGTTCCTTACTGCTTACACGCCGTACCAGCCGGAGATCGCGCAGGGAACGCTTCAGGTGCTTTTTGAGTTCCAGACCCAGGTCGCGCGGCTGCTCGGCACCGATGTCGCCAATGCTTCGATGTATGACGGATCGACCGCCTGCTGGGAGGCGATTGCCATGGCGGGGCGCATCACCCGGCGCCGCAAGGCGGTGCTTTCGGGCGGTTTGCATGGGCACTACGTTGGCACTGCAACGACGATGGCGAAGTTCACCGGCGATGCACTTGACGTGCATCTGCCCGAGCTGACGGCCGAGCCGGACGATGCCGCGCTGATCGCCAGCATTGATAGCGAGACGAGCTGCGTTGTCGTGCAATATCCCGATGTGCTCGGCCGCATTCCTGATCTGGCGGCGATCGCTGAAGCCGCCCATGCCAATGGCGCGCTGCTGATCGCAGTGGTAACCGAACCGGTGGCGCTCGGGCTCATCGAAGCGCCGGGCAATCTCGGCGCGGACATTGTTGTGGGCGAAGGGCAGTCGATTGGTGTCGGGCTGAACTTTGGCGGACCCTATCTCGGGCTGTTCGGCTGCCGCGACAAGTTCGTGCGGCAAATGCCCGGGCGGCTATGCGGACAGACGGTCGATGCCGAAGGACAGCGCGGCTTCGTGCTGACGCTGTCGACCCGCGAGCAGCATATCCGGCGCGAAAAGGCGACGAGCAATATCTGCACCAATTCGGGGCTGTGTGCTTTGGCATTTTCGATCCACATGACCCTGCTCGGCGGCGAGGGCCTCGCGAAACTGGCGCGGATCAATCACGATGCTGCGCGGCGCACGGCAGATGCCCTGGCGGCGGTGCCAGGCGTGCGGGTGCTGAACCATGCTTACGTCAACGAGTTCACCGTTGTGCTGCCGCGCAATGCGCGCGATGTGGTGCGCGAACTGGCGGACCGCAATGTGCTCGCCGGGGTTTCGCTCGGGCGCCTCTATCCGGGGGTTTCGGGGCTGGAGAATGGCCTGATCGTTTGCGCCAGTGAACTCACCAGCGATGCCGATATCAGCGCCCTGGCTTCGGCTTTAAGTGAAGTGCTTGAAGGAGTCTCCGCATGAACGCGCCCAATAGCTCCGGCTGGCGTCCCGCGATGGGCGAGGCTTCTGAAGGCGAAGCCGCGCTGGTTACGGCCAGCGGTGATCGCGCGCTGTCGCTCGAAGAAAAGCTGATCTTTGAACTTGGCCGTCCCGGCACCTGCGGGGTTGATATGGAGGAGCCGCGCGGCGATGTGCTGCCGGGCCTGGCAAGATTTCTGCGCAAGACACCCACGCCGCTCCCCGGCCTGTCCGAGCCCGAAACCGTTCGCCATTACACGCGGCTTTCGCGCCAGAATTACGCTATCGACCTCGGCCCGTTTCCACTCGGATCGTGCACCATGAAACACAACCCGCGGCTGAATGAGAAAGTCGCGCGGATGGCCGGGTTCGCTGATCTTCATCCGATGCAGCCGGTGCAGACGGTGCAGGGCGCACTCGGCGTAATCAACGAACTGGCGCACTGGCTGATCACGCTGACGGGCATGCACGGCGTCGCCATGACCCCCAAGGCAGGCGCACATGGCGAGCTTTGCGGGGTGCTCTGCATCAAGGCGGCGCTCGCAGCGCGCGGCGATCCGCGCACGGTTTTGCTGGTGCCTGAGTCTGCCCACGGGACCAATCCCGCCACCGCCGCCTTCGCCGGATTCTCGGTCGAGAATATCCCGGCGACGGCTGAAGGCCGGGTTGATCTCGCAGCGCTTACCGCGCGGCTGGGGCCGGATGTTGCAGGAGTGATGATCACCAACCCCAACACCTGCGGGCTGTTTGAGCGTGATATGAAGGCGATTTCGGACGCGGTTCACGCCGCTGGCGGCTATGTTTATTGCGACGGCGCGAACTTCAACGCCATCGTCGGCAAGGTGCGGCCGGGTGACCTTGGCATCGATGCCATGCACATCAATCTGCACAAGACGTTCTCCACCCCGCACGGCGGCGGCGGGCCGGGGTCGGGACCGGTGGTGCTGTCAGAAGCGCTATCGCCGTTTGGCCCGCTGCCGTTCACCGCGCGGCAGGCCGATGGCTCGATCCGTCTGATTGAGGAAGAGGACGGCGCCGCCGAACACCCGCAAGGCTTTGGCCGCATGGCCGCCTTCCACGGCCAGTTGGGCATGTTCACCCGCGCGCTGACCTATATCCTCAGCCACGGTGCGGACGGATTACGACAGGTTGCCGAAGACGCGGTGCTCAACGCAAATTACGTGCTGCGCAGTCTCGACGACGTGCTCGACGCGCCATTCGGCAAGGCGGGGCCGTGCATGCACGAGGCTTTGTTCAGCGATGGTGACATGCCCGAAGGCTTCACCACGCTCGATATTGCCAAGGGGCTGATCGATGAGGGCTTTCACCCGATGACGGTCTATTTCCCGCTGGTGGTCCACGGCGCGATGCTGGTCGAGCCGACCGAAACCGAAAGCAAAGACGGCCTCGACCGGCTGATCGGCTCGCTTCGCAGCCTTGCGGCACGGGCACGGGCTTCCGATCCGAGCCTCAAAAGCGCACCGCACTTCGCGCCCAGGCGGCGGCTTGACGAAACGCTCGCCGCGCGCAAACCTGTGCTGACCTGGCGCGATCCGGCGCTGGCAGGGGAGTAGTACCAGCATGGAAAAGCAACAGTGGCTGCAACTGCTGCCCTTCGCCATCATCGCGCTGGTCATGTGGCGGCGGTGGAAATCGATGTCGGTGGCCAGGCCGCTCAAGACGGGACGGATGTGGATTGCTCCGGCGATCTATGTGTTGCTCGTCGGTGCAATTCTGTGGGGGATGCCGCCCTCGCTCGCCGGGTGGGAACTGCTCGCTGTCGGCCTGATCGTTGGCGGGGTGGTCGGCTGGCAGCGCGCGCGGATGATGCACCTCCATCTCGATGAAACCAGCGGCGCGCTGATGATCCGGCAATCTCCGGCGGGGCTGATCATGATCGTCGGCCTGATTGTGGTGCGGCGCTTCCTTATTCCCACCGATGCCGGTGGTCCAGCCGCTTCCGGCGTGCACCCGGCGCTGCCACTGGCCACCGATGCCCTGATCGGCTTCGCGCTCGGGATGCTGACCGCCTATGCGCTCGAACTGTGGCGAAGGGCCAAGGAATTGCGCGCTGCCTGAGCTAGCGCGCCTTGCGCAAAACCTGAACCAAACCCGCCTACCCTGAGCTTGTCGAAGGGCTGTCCTTAACTTCGCGCGTCGCACATAACCGCCTGAAGAAAAAGCAGTCCTTCGACAAGCTCAGGAAAGACGGTGTTGGGGTGAGGTGATTCACATTTCCCAATCGCCACTTTAGTGTCATCTGGCTCTAATCGACTTGGACGGCGCTCACGGCAATGTCGCGCGCCAGCCGGTGTTCACGCCAGGCGATGACAACGCCTGAACCGATAATCAGCGGCGCGCCAAGGAAGGTCGCGATCGGCGGGAAATGGTTCCACACCAGCCAGCCGTAAAACGTCGCCCAGATCAGCGCGGTATAGTCCATGATGATCACCGTGGTCACCGGCGCATAGCGCAGCGATGCCGTCATCAGAAGCTGGCCAAGCGCGCCAAACAGGCCGAGCCCGGCCATCATCAGCCACCCGAACGGCGTATGCCGGGTGATCACAAACGGCAAAACCGGGGCAAGCAGCAGCGTGCCAAACGCAGCGAACCAGAATACCGTGCAGGCCGCAGCCTCGGTTTTGCCGAGATCGCGGATCTGGTAGTTGATCACTGCGCTTACCAAGGCGCAGACCAGAGCCATCGATGCTCCCAGCGTCGATATGGCCGCGCCGCTCGGGCGCGAGACGATCAGCACCCCGATTGAACCAAGCAGCACCGCGCTCCACCGCCAACGGCCGACTTTCTCGCGTAAATAGAACGCGGCGATCAGCACGGCAAACAGCGGTGCGGTAAAGCCGAGCGTTGTCGCCTCGGCGAGCGGCAGCAGCAGAAACGATCCGAAGCTGAGCACCATGTTGCCCGTGCCGAGCAGCGCACGGCGAGAGTGAGCGCCAATTCTTTTCGTGCGCAGGTCACTGAGCTTTCCCGTGGCTGCCAGCCATCCGACAATCACCGGCAAGCACCCGGCCTGCCGCCAGAACATCAGCTCGGGCAGCGCGATGTGGCGCTCGCCGGCATATTTGACGATCATCAGCAGCGTCGCGAATGACAGCGCCGAGCCAAAACGCAAAGCCAGCGCGAAAAGGGGGCGGGAAGGGCGGTCCACGAACCGGCTTTATCGGCAAGATCAGATCGGGCAAGAGCCGGGGATGGAACTTTCGATTTTTACGCTGGGCACCTGGGGGGCGATTGCTGCGACAATCGCGCTGATCGCCTGGGCCGGAGACCGCCGCCGCCGCAAACGCCGTGATCCCGATGCGGTGGGGTTCGTTGACTGGACCAGCGTATCCTTCTTCGCGCTGTTCGTCGCCGTGCTGCTGCTGGGTGGTGCCGTGCGCCTCTATCTTCAGGGCTGAAGCCTCATCGCTTCGCCTCGCGCCACAGCCCGAATGACAGGGCTGACGGGATGATAATCCCGACCACGCTGATCCACATCGGCACTGCCCACCCGCCGATCACAAGATCAAAACCGATGATCAAACGGAGCAAGTGAACCAGCGCGACAAGCGCAAAGACTGCACTGGCGAAGGTTGTGAAGGGCTTCATGGCAATCCTCCTGCTGACAAACCAGCGTGCAGGAAGGTACAGTCACTGGCCTGCCAGGGCAAGGATGCGGTCCGCAAACTTACAAACAGGCCTCAAGATAGGCCTGATCAAACCCGAACATCCGCGCCTTTTCAAGCGTATAGGGGCGCAGGCCGGAGGCGCGGAATTCGCCGATGATCTTGCCGTCTTCGCTCTCGTCGAGATATTCAAACTTGAACAGTTCCTGCGTGACGATGACATCGCCTTCCATGCCGATCACCTCGGTGATGTTGGTGGTGCGGCGTGAACCGTCGCGCAGGCGCTTGACCTGAACGATCAGATCGACCGATTCAGCTATCTGGCGTGAAATGGCTTCCTTGGGGATTTTGATGTCGCCCATCAGGATCATGTTTTCCATACGGCCGAGGCATTCGCGTGGGGAGTTGGCGTGGAGTGTGCACATCGAGCCATCGTGGCCGGTGTTCATCGCGGCGAGCAGATCGAAGGCTTCCGCGCCGCGAATTTCGCCCAGAATGATGCGATCAGGCCGCATACGCAGCGCGTTCTTGACCAGATCGCCGATGGTGATCGCGCCCTGGCCTTCAAGGTTCGGCGGACGCGTTTCGAGCGGCAGCCAATGCGGCTGCTGCAGGCGAAGTTCGGCGGCGTCCTCGATGGTCAGCACCCGTTCGCCCGGATCAATCATCTTTGACAGCGCATTGAGCATCGTGGTTTTACCCGAGCCGGTGCCGCCCGAGATAACCACGTTCATTCGGCATGCCCCGGCAATCTTCAGCGCGGTCGCCATCTTGTCCGACATTGATCCGAAATCGCGCAGCATGTCGATGGTGATCGGCTTCTCGGAAAACTTACGAATCGAGATCGCGGTGCCGCGCAGTGACAGCGGCGGCACGATAACGTTGACGCGGCTACCGTCCTTGAGACGGGCATCGGCGAGCGGCGTGGTCTGGTCAACGCGGCGGCCGACCTGGTTGACGATGCGCTGGGCGATCTGGAACAGGTGCTGTTCATCGCGGAAACGGATCGTGGCAAGCACCAGCTTGCCCTTCTTTTCGATGTAGGTCTGATCGGGACCGTTGACCATGATATCGGAAATGTCAGGATCGTTGAGCAGTTCCTCGAGCGGGCCGAAGCCGAGCAGCTCGTCGATCAGCACCTTTTCGAGCGCGAATTGCTCGCGCCGGTTGAGCGTGATCTTCAGTTCGGCGAGCACCTCGAGGATGATCGGGCGGAATTCTTCGCTCAGCTCGTCCTTGGTCAATGTCGCCGCCGCTTCCGGATCGACGCGTTCGAGCAGGCGCGGAAGCACCTGTTCCTTGATCTTGTGGACCGAGGCCTCAAAGCCTTCGGGCTGGTTCGGCCCTTCGTTGACGGCGTTGACGCGGTCAGCCAGCCGGGTCATCGCATCGGCCTTGAGCACCTGGGCGTCGCTTGACGGGGTTGCCGCATCGTTCATCCCGGGAAGCGGCGGGAACTGATCGCCGCCAGGCAGCTGGCCGCCCATCGGCATAGGCGGCAAACTGCCCTGTCGCGCCGGATCAGGCGCTGCGGCGCTGCCACCCTTCATCGGGCGTGCCACGCCGAATTGCGGCCGTGCGCCGGGCGACATTCCGCCTACACCTGCTTTTCGCCCGAATGCGCTCATCAGCCAAATATCCCTGCTGCCTGCCCAAAGTTGTAGGGCAGACTGTTTTCACATCGCCGATATATGGTTTAAACTTTGAAAACTTCCTAAAGAGGAGGCCAACTTAGTTCGGATTTCGCGGTAAAGGCGGGATTCTGCCTCGTTTGGGGCGATTTGACAGGGGTTTCAGTGCAACAGAATGATCGGCACGGCCTCGTCTGGGCGCTCAGCGGCTTCGCCTTGCTGACTTGCGGTGATGCCGTGGTCAAGACGATGGTCGGGGCCTGGGCACCAACAGCAATCGCCGCGCTGCGCTATGTGATTGGTGCCGCAGGCCTGGGGGTGCTCCTTGCCTTGCGCGAAGGGCGCGCGGGCTTTCGCGTGCCCTTGCCTTGGTTGCAAGTGATGCGGGGATTCGCCGTTGGCATGGCGACCATCGGGTTTTTCTCGGCAATCATCTACATGCCTTTGGCGACGGCGACGGCAATTACCTTTACCAGCCCGATGATCACCGCGCTGCTTTCGGCCATGTTTCTGGGCGAGCCGGCGCGGCGCGAAACCTGGATGGCGAGTGCAATTGCTTTCGCCGGCGTGCTGGTAGTGCTGCGGCCCAATTTTTCCGCGCTGGGCTTTGCCGCGCTGCTGCCGATCCTTTCTGCTGTGGGCATGAGCCTGCTGATGATCGGCAACCGCGCGAGTGCCGGCAAGGCGAGCGGGCTCGCACTGCAATTCTTTGTCGCTTCCTTTGCCTCATTGTTCCTGGTGACCGCGACGCTGATCGGCGCGACCAGCGGAATTGCGCGCCTGGCGGTGGTCGTGCCCGAATGGACCGTCGTCGCGCGCTGCGCCATCGTCGCGGCGAGTTCAAGTTTTGCGCATTGGGCGATCTATCAGGGAACCGCTCGTGCCGGGGCGGCGACAATCGCGCCGATGACCTATGTGCAATTGATCGTCGCGACCGTGCTCGGTTTTGTGGTTTTTCACGATCACCCCGATGCAATGACGCTGCTCGGTGCGGCGATGATTATCGGGGCGGGGCTATGGCTGTGGAACGCCGGCCGCTGGCAAGAGCCAACCAGCACCGATTGAGCGTCCGGCTCGACGTTTGAATCCAGAGGCCAGACTTGGAATGGCGTGGCTACTAAACGACCCGCGCTGAATTTGCCTATCCACCCGTTAACCACTTTCGTGAGTATGGCATTGACCGAGGTGACCTAGGACAACTCCCTAGACTCTCGAAATTCATGATTCACAGGCGCGGCAATTGAAAGGGGGAATTCGGCAATTGAACGGGGTGCTCCGGCCTTTTACGGTGCTGCCATGGCGGTGGGCGCTTCATTGGCTGATCGCACCGTGCATCGTGCCGATTATTTTCTGGCCGCTTGGTGGCCCCAACATGATCCGCGTGTTCATTGCGGCAGGCTGCCTCGGTATCGTTTGCGCACAGATACCCTGGCCTTGGCTCAAGCGGCTGGCTGCATTGGCGCTCACCGGGATGGTGACCTTCGCCTTTGTCCTGATGACTTTTAATCTTGATACCAGTTCAAGCGCGCAGCTGCCGCTGTTTCTGGTAGAATCGAAATGGTATGGATCGGGCGATTACCTGCTGATCCTGACGCTGGTTTCAGTCGGGGTCTATCTGGCGTATAATCAGGCGCCAACGGTGCCTCGGTTTGGGCGGTTGTGGCATTGGGGCCTGGCTGCGCTGATGGTCACCAGCCTCGCCCGGTTCGATTATTTCGCCTCTGGGGCTGCCCACGGCAATATTTCCGCCGCACCCGATCCGGCGTTTGCCTTTCATTCTGCGGTTGGCGACAGCGGGCTGGTTTCGGCGACCGGTCCTGGCAGGAATGCCCCTCACAATGTGATCATAGTGCTGGCCGAATCGCTTGGCGTGCCTGAATTCGCGCAGGGTCAGGCGATGTTCGCCGCCGATTGGGATCGCCACGAATGGCGCGCCCGCTACGATGTCAGCCATGGCCAGGTGGACTATTTCGGCTCGACAACATTTGGCGAACTGCGCGAGATTTGCGGTGAGTTTGGCAATTATGCGGCGTTCGATTTCAGCCGTGCTGATTGCCTGCCCGGCAAAATGCGCAAGGCCGGCTATCAGGCAACCGCGGTGCACGCCTTTGACGGCAATTTCTTTCAGCGCGACGAATGGTGGCCGCAGCTCAAGTTCAACCGGGAAGTGTTCGGCGAGCAGCTCGAACGCGCGGGCGCGCGGACTTGCGGCGGCATTTTCCCGGGCGCCTGCGATGTCGATATTCCCCGGCAGATTGGCGTTATGATCAAACAATCGGCCAAGCCGCAATTCGTCTATTGGGTAACGCTCAATTCGCATCTGCCGGTTTTGCCCGAAGCAACGCTGGGCACCCAGGGCTGCGATAGCGCCGATGCGCCGCTGGCCAGTGTATCGCCGCGCCTGTGCCGTTTGTTTGTCGTCCACCACAATCTGGCTGATGCGATCAGCAAGATGGCGATGGACCCCAGCCTGCCGCCCACTGACATCCTGATCGTCGGCGATCATATGCCGCCTTACTTTGACCGGCAGCTGCGATCGATGTTCAATCCGGCGCAAGTGCCATGGATCTTGCTGCGTGCGCGCGATCTTGCGCCGCCGCTATCGCCAATCCGGATCGCCGCAAGGTAAGCGATTTGCGCTTGGGCAGGCGGGCGGCCTGTGCCATCGTGCGGCGATGAGATTGACACTTTGCCTGGCCTTGGTGCCACTGGCCTTTGCGTCACTGGCGCTGGCCGTTCCAGTGATCGGCGAACCCGCAACTTTTGACCGGCCGCAACCCGCACCCACCGTCGCCGCCCACGTCGACAGCCCGCTACCCGGCTGGATGAGCGGCATGTGGCAAATGCAGGATGGCGCGGCCTGGGCGGAGGAAATGTGGACCGATCCGCGCGACGGCATGATGCTTGGGCTGGGCCGCGAAGGCTTCGGCGCGCGGGTGAAGGTCTGGGAGTCCACCCGGATCATCACCAAGGGCGAAGGCAAGCTGGTCTACGTGGCGCAGGTCAAAGGCGGGCAGGCGGTGGAATTTCCGATGACCGTGACGAGCGAGGAATCGATCGAATTCGCCAACCCCGCACACGATTACCCGCAGCGGATTCACTACTGGCGGCAGGGCCAATTGCTGATGGCCGAAGTATCGCTGATGGATGGGAGCAGAGCCGAGCGGTGGAATTACCGCCCGGTAGCAATCGCCCAGCCTGAAATGCGAACAGGGCAGGATTAACCCGCCCCGTTTGTTCTATCACTGGATGAAAGCCAGATTTACCCGGCAATCGCCTCGGCGAGCACGGTAAGCCCTCGATCATTGACCTCGGCAAAGCCGCCGCGCACCTGAATTTCTTCGGGCACCGCGCCTTCGGTTTTCCACACCTTGAGCGCGCCATCGCGCAGGCTCGACAGCACCGGCGCATGGCCGACCAGAACGCCAAATTCGCCCTCAGTGCCGGGGACGACGACCATATAGACGTCCTCCGAGCGGACCAGCGCGGTTGGGGTGACGAGTTCGAAGTGCAATGCCATGGTTCAATTCCTTATCCCCTCCTCTTCAGGGGAGGGGCAGTGAGACTTGGCGGCTTGCCGCCTAGTCGCAGCGGGGTGGGGCTTCGCCTGCCGCGCTACGTTGGGGTTGAAGGACAGGCTTCACCCCAACCCCTCCCCCTAAAGGGGAGGGGCTTAGGTAGCTCAAGCCTCTTCGGCCAGCTTCTTGGCCTTGGCGATAACCTCTTCGATGCCGCCGACCATGTAGAAGGCCGGTTCGGGCAGGTGATCGTATTCGCCGTCAACCACAGCCTTGAAGCTCTTCACGGTGTCTTCGACCTGGACGAACTTGCCCGAGATGCCGGTGAACACTTCGGCCACGTGGAACGGCTGCGACAGGAACTTCTGGATCTTGCGGGCGCGCGCAACGGTGAGTTTATCTTCTTCCGAAAGCTCGTCCATGCCCAGAATGGCGATGATGTCCTGAAGTGATTTGTACTTCTGCAGCGTTTCCTGAACGCGGCGGGCAGTATCATAATGCTCCTGGCCCACCACCGCGACGGTCAGCACGCGGCTGGTTGAATCGAGCGGATCCACCGCCGGGTAGATGCCCAGTTCCGAGATTGCGCGATTGAGCGTAGTCGTTGCGTCAAGGTGGGCAAACGATGCGGCCGGTGCAGGATCGGTAAGATCGTCGGCCGGAACGTAAATCGCCTGAACCGAGGTGATCGAACCCTTGTTGGTCGAGGTGATGCGCTCCTGCAGCTGGCCCATGTCAGTGGCGAGCGTCGGCTGATAGCCCACGGCGGAAGGAATACGGCCGAGGAGCGCTGAAACTTCTGAACCGGCCTGGGTGAAGCGGAAGATGTTGTCGACGAAGAACAGCACGTCCTGGCCTTCAACGTCGCGGAAGTATTCAGCCATGGTCAGGCCCGAAAGCGCAACGCGGGCGCGGGCACCGGGAGGCTCGTTCATCTGGCCAAACACCAGCGCCACCTTCGAACCTTCGGAAATGGCGTTGCCGTCCTTGTCCGATGCAATAACCCCGGCTTCGAGGAATTCGTGATAAAGATCGTTGCCTTCGCGGGTGCGCTCACCCACGCCCGCGAACACCGAAACGCCGCCGTGGCCCTTGGCGATATTGTTGATCAGTTCCTGAATCAGCACGGTCTTGCCCACGCCTGCGCCGCCGAACAGGCCGATCTTGCCGCCGCGCGCATAGGGCGCGAGCAGATCGATGACCTTGATCCCGGTCACCAGAATGGCGGCTTCGGTTGACTGGTCAACGAAAGCAGGGGCTTCGGCATGGATCGGCGCGTGCATGTCGCTGCCGATGGGGCCGCGCTCGTCAATCGGCTCACCGATCACGTTGACGATGCGCCCGAGCGTTTTGGGGCCAACCGGCACGGTGATCTGCGATCCGGTGGAGGTCACCGCCTGGCCGCGCGTAAGCCCTTCGGTCGCGTCCATGGCGATGGTGCGCACGGTGTTTTCACCCAGATGCTGGGCAACTTCGAGCACCAGACGGTTGCCGTTGTTGTCCGTTTCCAGCGCGGTGAGAATCGCCGGCAGCTCGCCATCGAAGCGCACGTCAACGACGGCGCCGATAACCTGGCTGATCTTGCCCAGTGGAAGGGTGTTGGTTGCGCTTTTGGCCTTAGTCTTGGTGGCGGTTGCCATTTTCGTTTCCTTGCCTTGAATTTCGTCCATTTCCGTTTCCACGAAAACTAATCAAACGATGCTAAATAAAATTATTGCAGCACCCATTCACCGTCGCGCTGCAAATGGATATGCATATTGTCAGGGGCGAGATCGGGATCTTCATTTGGCCAGCTCACTGCGCCATGACGAATGCCAACCTGCCTAAAGTATTCAGGGTCACTCAGTTTTTCAAACACACCCTTCAGGTGCGATTCTTCAAAGCGTACCTCGCCCTTCACTCCATCCTCGAACTCGACGAAGAGTGTGAGTGGCCCAACCGGCTCTACAGCAATGACATCAACCAGATGGTTCATAACACTACTCCCACGGCGCAATTGGATTTGGTGTCTGTTCAAGTCGACATAAATCCCAATCGGCCAACAACTCGGCTTGGTGCAATTCTGCCCAATCTTGCACCACTCGTAATGTTTTGCGCTTCAAATCTCCTTCCAGCACTTCGAGTGTCTGGATGTTGAGCGAAGCCTTCATACCGTCTTTGGTTCTGACATGAAAATGCGGGGGCGCATGATCATTCCAGAACATCATTATGGTGATATGCCAGAAGGTGCAAATCGTAGGCATCGCTTAAAGCGCCTCAGCCCCGGCGATGATTTCAATCAATTCCGTCGTAATCGCGGCCTGACGGCTGCGGTTGTACTGGATGGTCAGCTTGTTGATCAGATCGCCCGCGTTGCGCGTGGCGTTGTCCATCGCGGTCATCGATGCGCCTTGCTCGCTCGCCTGATTTTCAAGCAGCGCGCCGAAAAGCTGGGTCTTGAGATAACGCGGGAGCAGTTCGGCAAGGATTTCTTCCTCGTCGGGCTCGTATTCGACCGCTGCGCCAGCGGGGCCAGTTGCTTCGACCTTTGGTGCAGGGACGGGGATGATCTGCTGCTCGGTCGGTTCCTGAACCAGCGCGCTGCGGAAGCGGCCATAGAACAGGTGGGCGACATCAAACTTGCCCGCTTCGTACATCGCCATCAGCTCGGCGACGACCGCTTCGGCTTCGGTATAGCCGGGCGTGCGCACTTCTGATGTGTCGAACATGCCGAGCACGTCCTTGGGATATTCGCGGCGGATCACCGCGCGGCCTTTTTTGCCGACGAGGTAGAACAGCACGGTCTTGCCCTCGGCCTTGAGCGCGGTGGCAGAAAGGCGCGCGGCCTTGACGATGTTCGAATTGAACGCCCCGCAAAGGCCCTTGTCCGAATTGGCGATGACCATCAGGTGGACCTGATCCTTGCCAGTGCCTGCGAGCAGCCTGGGCGCGCCATCGCCGCTCACTTTGCTGGCAAGGCTCGCCATCACGGCCGCCATGCGCGTAGCATAGGGCCGCGCAGCCTCAGCCGCCGCCTGCGCCTTGCGCAGCTTCGCCGCCGCGACCATCTGCTTGGCCTTGGTGATCTTCTGGGTCGATTTGACCGAGTTGATCCTGCCTTTTAGTTCTTTAAGGCTAGCCATCAGGGGTTTCCAAAATTGGGCATAGTTGGAGCAGTCGGAATGCTGTTAACTTGCTGTCGAGCAGTATAAACGAGGCCAAGAGCCGCAACGATGGCAATTACCGCAGCAATTGTTGACAGCGCATCTGACCCCGGATTGCCACTGGCGCGTGCGATCGACTGCTGGTGAAGGATGTCAAAGGCCTTCACCAGTAGCATCGCTGCAATTCCCCAGATGGCAATTTCGAGCATTACGCGAACTGCTTGCCGAACGCTTCGAGCGCCGCGACGGTCTGCTTCTTGGCATCATCGCCAAAATCGCGGGTTTCGCGGATCAGCTTCAGCACATCGGCGTGGCTTGAACGCATGTAGCTGAGCATTTCGGCTTCGTAGCGGGTTACGTCGCTTGCAGGGATGCTATCAAGGTAACCATTGGTGCCGGCAAAGATCGAAACCGTCTGCTGTTCAAAAGGAAGCGGCGAGAACTGCGCCTGCTTGAGCAGCTCGGTCAGCCGCGCGCCGCGGTTGAGCAGCTTCTGCGTCGAGGCATCGAGGTCCGAGCCGAACTGCGCGAAGGCCGCCATTTCGCGGTACTGCGCGAGTTCCAGCTTGATCGAGCCCGAGACCTTCTTCATCGCCTTTGTCTGCGCAGCGGAACCCACGCGGGACACCGACAGGCCCACGTTAATCGCCGGGCGAACGCCCTGATAGAACAGGCCGGTTTCAAGGAAGATCTGGCCATCGGTGATCGAGATCACGTTGGTCGGGATATAGGCCGAAACGTCACCCGCCTGGGTTTCGATGATCGGCAAAGCGGTCAGCGAGCCGCCACCCAGCGCATCGTTCATCTTGGCCGCACGCTCGAGCAGGCGCGAGTGGAGATAGAACACGTCGCCGGGATAGGCTTCGCGG
>JANLOZ010000138.1:0-9317 GCA_031366845.1 Novosphingobium sp.
CGCCGTCCCATGTTCCGAGCAGCCGGTGTTCGACGCCTTTCATATCGGCCGCTGCGGGACGCGCGCTGAGCACTGCCAGATCAGCGTAAACCTGCGCTGAATCAGCATTGATAACCACCCCGCGCTGGCCCCGCTCGGCCAGCGCCAAGGCCAGACGCACCGCGAGATCGCTCTTGCCGCTCGCCGTCGGCCCTGCAATGAGCGCCAGCGGCAGCTTGGCCGAAGGTGAAAGGGAATCCGAAGTGCTCATTGCCCGGCTGATAGCAGATGACGCCGAGTTGTCCGCTAGACTTGATACGATGAGGGAAGGCTGGATCGTGCCAGCAGATGTCACGTGTTTCGAAGAGGGACCGGGCTTCAGGATTGCCGTCCCGGACGGACATTGGAAAGAACTAAAGGACAAGCTGTTCCGAGCGGCAGCTCTTTCGGACTTGCTAATTGCCGACCATGATCCGGTGATTCCTCAGGTATTTGTCTCTGACATGGACTCGACGATGATTGCCGCAGAATGCATCGATGAGTTGGCTGATTTTGCAGGGATCAAACCCCAGATCGCGGCGATCACCGAGCGCGCGATGCTGGGCGAGCTGGATTTTGAATCGGCATTGCGCAAACGCGTGGCGCTGCTCGCGGGCCTTCCTGAGGCTGCTATCGCTAAATGTCTGGCCACCCGCATTGCAACGATGCCCGGCGCGAAAGTGCTGGTCGAGACACTCAAGGTCAAGGGCTGTCGCACCGTGCTGGTCACCGGCGGCTTTCACCAGTTCGCCGATCCAATAGCCGAGGAGCTGGGCTTTGAGCGGGTGGTGGCCAACCGGCTCGAGGTGGCAGATGGCAAATTGACCGGCGGCCTTGTCGGGGGGATCACCGATAGTTCGGTCAAGCGCGCGGTGCTGCGCGAAGAGGCTGCGAAGATCGGTAAAGGGACAATCAGCCTCGCCATTGGCGACGGCGCCAACGACATTCCGATGCTCGAGGCCGCGACCTATGGCCTGGCCTATGCCGCGAAACCTAAAGCGCGCGCGGCAGCTGATGGCTGGGTTGATCGCGGCAACTTGACCGGGGTGCTGGAACTGCTCGGCATTCCGCGCGACGAATGGATCTGGGAATAGGCATCCGATCAGCTATTGACATCAATGTCAGTAAATGCAATTTCTGCGCGCATGAACATGCAGACATCCCACAGCGAATTTTCCGCCGCGACCTTGGCGCAGGCAGACATGCCGTTCCTCATCCCCGGCCGGCCACCGTTCCGCTATGACCTGCCAAAGGCATGGCGTTATTTCCGCGCGCTGGTGAAAAACAAGGAAGACACCACACTGGTTTTCCCGATTTTCGAAGCGCTGCCGTGGAAGGGCATTGAGGCTGCGGCCCGCAAATTCTGTGAGAGTGACGCAGGCAAAGCGATCTTTGCCGCCGAACCGCACCTGCCCGACGTGCTTGATGACCATGCCGCCTTGCGGGCCATGCCAGCAGGCTCGCTTGCCCACGTTTACTGCGATTTCATGGAGCGGGAAGGCCTGTCAGCAGGCGGACTGGTCGAGGAATTCGAAACGTTCCTCGGTGATCGCCCGCGCTTTGACGATCGCTTGCAGTGGTACTTCAACCGCATGCGTGACAGTCACGATCTGATTCACATCCTCACCGGCTATGGCCGCGATGCGCTGGGCGAACAGTGCGTGCTGACTTTCACCTATGGCCAGCAACCGACGCTGGCGAACCTGTTCATCGGCTATGTCGGGGTGTTTGACATCAAGAGCCAGGTGAAGAGCAAGGCCCCGGTTCTGCGCGCAGTGCGCGAAGGGCACCGGCAAGGGAATGCCTGCCCAAGGCTGATCGAATCATCGATTCTGGACCTGCTCCCGCTGCCAATCGAGGAAGTGCGGCAGCGACTGAACATTGCGCCGCCCAGGCAATACAATCGCGTTCACGAAATGTGGCGCGCGCAGGGGGTTGATCCCTATGACATTCTCGGCAAGCAGGCGGCCTAGCCATTTTCGGCGGTAGTCGGCACCAGCCGACTTTAAGAACAAAATCTAAAACCAGCTGGCGATTTGGCTGAGCGGTTTGCGCAAGGTGGCGTGGACCGGGACGGTTGCATCGGCTGCAGGATGACCGACCACGAGCAGCATCAACGGCCTTTCATCCGCCGGGCGCTGGCAAATCCGGTTGAGGAACTTCATCGGCGCAGGCGTGTGTGTGAGCGTTGCGAGCCCCGCATCATGCAGCGCCGCGAGCAGCATGCCCACCGCGATGCCGACGCTTTCGGTGACATAGTAATTCTGGTGCTTGTCGCCGGGACTGATCCCGCCCTTGCGCTGGCCGAAAACCGCGATCAGCCATGGTGCCACTTCGAGGTAAGGCTTGTCCTCGTCGGTGCCGAGCGGGGCGAGCGCGGCGAGCCATTCGGCGCTGGCCTTGCCACTGTAAAACGCGCGTTCCTCTTCCTCGGCGAGTTCACGGACTTCGCGTTTGACCTCGGGCGAGGAAATCGCCGCGAAGTGCCAGGGCTGGTGATTGGCCCCCGATGGCGCGGTTCCTGCGGCGAGCAGGGCTTGTTCAATGATTGCGCGCGCGACCGGGGCGTCGGTGAACATACGGCAAGTGCGGCGGGTTCGGAGTTGTTCGTAAAAGGCCGTGACGCGGGCCAAACGCTCATTATCGCTGAGCGCCGGGAGCGCGGGGTAGGCTTGCTTGGCGTAGTCGTCGCTCAAGCCTCCATCCAGTCACGGAAGAAGCTGTCGCTGGCTTCGCGCAGGTCCGCCAACGAGACCTTGCTCGACCGCTCCTCGGCGATCCATTGGAAGGTGCATTCGCTGCCCCCCGTCATACCTACCGGCACGGCATTAATCTCTGACTTGCCCGCGCGTTCTACCAAGGCGCGGTGATCCTTGACGGTGACCAGGTAGCGGCCCTGATCCTCACCAAAATAGAGTCCGGCGAGCAACGGCAGATCGGGGGCGACATAGGTGGTGAAGCCGATGCCGCCAGCCAACGCCATTTCTGCCATGGCGACTGCCGCGCCGCCGTCAGAACAATCATGCACAGCAGTAATCGTGCCATCGGCGATCAGTTCGCGAACAAATTCGCCGGTACGGCGCTCGGCCGCAAGATCAACGGTCGGGGCGGGGCCATCTTCGCGGCCGAGAATTTCGCGCAGGTAGAGCGATTGGCCGAGGTGGCCGGACGAATGGCACAGCAGGACAATGGCCTCGCCCTCTGCCTTAAACCCGATCGTCGCCATCTTCTCATGGTCCTGCATCAGCCCCACGCCGCCAATCGCTGGCGTTGGCAGGATCGCGGAACCACCGCCTGTCGCCTTGCTCTCGTTATACAGGCTGACGTTGCCCGAAACGATCGGGAAGTCCAAGGCCCGGCAGGCATCGCCCATGCCCTCAAGGCAGCCGACGATCTGCGCCATAATCTCGGGCCGCTGCGGGTTGGCGAAATTGAGGCAGTTGGTGATCGCCAGCGGCGTCGCGCCGACTGCGCTGATGTTGCGATAGCATTCGGCCACCGCCTGTTTGCCGCCCTCATAGGGATCGGCGTAGCAATAGCGCGGGGTGCAATCGGTGCTCATCGCGAGCGCTTTTTTGGTGCCGTGGATGCGCACCACTGCCGCATCACCGCCGCTCTTTTGCAGCGTATCGGCCCCGACCTGGCTGTCATACTGCTCCCAGATCCACCGGCGTGAGGCCAAATCCGGGCAGGCCATCAGCTTGAGCAGATCGGCGGCGATGTCAGTGCTTTCGGGAATATCGCCCAGCGGCGCGACATTGGCCCAGGCCTTGTATTCTTCAGGTGTGCAATAGGGCCGATCATAGAGCGGGGCGTCATCGGCCAGCGGCCCGAGCGGAATATCGCAAACCACCTCGCCATCCCATTCGAGCACCATATGGCCGGTATCGGTAACCTCGCCGATCACCGCGAAATCGAGTTCCCACTTCCTGAAGATAGCCTCGGCCATCGGCTCCTTGCCGGGCTGGAGCACCATCAGCATCCGCTCCTGGCTTTCGCTCAGCATCATCTCATAGGGCGTCATGCCGGTCTCGCGGCAGGGCACCTTGTTCATGTTGAGCCGGATGCCCGCGCCGCCCTTGCTCGCCATTTCCACGCTCGACGAGGTCAACCCCGCCGCGCCCATATCCTGAATCGCGACGATGGCATCGGTTGCCATCAGTTCAAGGCAGGCCTCGATCAGCAGCTTTTCAACGAAGGGATCACCGACCTGCACGGTGGGGCGCTTTTCATCAATGTCATCGCCGAAATCGGCGCTGGCCATCGTCGCACCGTGGATGCCGTCGCGCCCGGTTTTCGAGCCGACATAGACGATCGGATTGCCGAGCCCGGTGGCGGCGGAATAGAAAATCTTGTCCTGATCGGCGACGCCAACGGTCATTGCATTGACCAGAATGTTGCCGTCATAGGCTTTGTGGAAATTGGTCTCGCCGCCCACGGTGGGCACGCCGACGCAGTTGCCATAGCCGCCAATGCCCGCGACCACGCCTTTGACCAGGCTCTTCATCTTGGGATGCCTGGGATCGCCAAAGCGAAGCGCGTTCATGTTGGCGACCGGCCGCGCGCCCATGGTGAACACATCGCGCAGGATGCCGCCAACCCCGGTCGCTGCGCCCTGATAGGGCTCGATATAGCTCGGGTGGTTATGCGACTCCATTTTGAAGATGCAGGCCTGCCGAATGCCATTGGGACCTTCGCCAATGTCGATAATCCCGGCGTTTTCGCCGGGGCCGCAAATCACCCAGGGCGCTTCGGTGGGCAGCTTTTTCAAGTGCAACCGGCTCGACTTGTAGGAACAATGTTCGGACCACATCACCGAAAATATACCGAGTTCCACCATGTTGGGCTCGCGCCCCAGCGCTTTCAGCACATTGGCATATTCATCCGCGGAAAGCCCGTGGGCGGCGACGACTTCGGGGGTGATGGCACTGGCGGGGTCTGACATGCGCGCGCAGATAGCCAACCTGCGCGCCTGTGGCTAGGCTGCGAAGCGCGTTGTCACCCACGCGGCCACGGTGCTTGCCACGGCGGTCGCCACGGCGCCCCAGATGATGTCACCGATTGTCACCTGCATCGACCACATTTTCATCGTCGCCTGATTGGTGAGATCATATGTAGCATAGGCAACAACGCCGAGCAGCGCGCCATTGAGCGTTGCGAGGGCGACATCACCGGACAGACCGGGCCGCACCGCAAACCAAACCATGCCGGCTATATAGGTAACGTAAAACACCAGCGCAGGGACTGCCCGAAAGTTGGCTGCCAGCATTTCGCCAATCTGCGGCCGGTAGAAATTCGGCCCGGCCCAGCGCAGCCAGAGAAAGTCCAGAAGTCCGAAGCTCAAGAAAGCAGAAACGTAGGCAATGATCCATTTCATCAGCAATTCTCCATCCATCTAGCTTGACCCTTGGCGGCGGCGCGGTCAATGCAGTGCGGATGAGCGATACACCCGCCGCAATGAGTTTTGAAGACGCGCTGCGTGCGCTGGAAGATGTGGTGCGCAAACTGGAAAGCGGTGAAGTGGCGCTCGAGGAATCGATCACGCTTTATGAGCGCGGCGAAACCTTGCGCAAACAGTGCCAGGCGCGGCTCGATTCGGCTTCGGCACGGATCGAAAAAATCGTCGCTGATGCGGGCGGGCAGCCGCGCAGCACTGCGCCATTTGACGAACCGGAGGCCTGATCTTGGCTCCGGTGCTGGTCAGTGCAGACCTGCTGGCAAGTGCGATGCAACGCATTTCCGAGGAAATCGATTCCGGTTTCGATGCGCTGTTGACGGTCCCCAGGGATGCCCGAGCGCGGCTGGTAGAAGCGATGCGCTATGCAGCGATTGGCGGTGGCAAGCGGCTGCGGCCGATGCTGCTGGTGGCGACTTCCGAAGTGTTCGGGGTTGATCGCGCCACCGCGATTCGCGCGGGGCTGGCGATCGAGGCGATCCACGTTTACTCGCTGGTGCACGATGACCTGCCGTGCATGGACGATGACGACATACGCCACGGCAAACCGACGCTGCACCGCGCGTTCGACGAGGCGACTGCGGTGCTGGCGGGGGATGCGCTGCACGCGCTGGCATTCGAGATACTGTCTGATTCGGAAACCATCCCGGACCCCTTCATGCGCGCAGAACTGCTCCACACGCTGGGGACAGCAGCGGGAATGAACGGCATGGCGGGCGGGCAGATGATGGATATCATCGCCGAGAGCGAAGCCTTTGATCTGCCGGTTATCACCCGGCTGCAGCAGCTCAAGACTGGCGCGTTGCTGGCAGCGGCGGTGGAGATGGGGGCGATCCTGGGCCACATACCGCCCGAAGGCAGGGCCAACCTGCGCGGCTATGCCCGCGATCTTGGCCTGGCATTTCAGATTGCCGATGATCTGCTCGATCATGACGGCGACGAGGCGATGGCCGGGAAGTCTCTGCGCAAGGATGCGGCGGCAGGCAAACAGACATTCGTTTCGCTGCTCGGGCCAGAGCGCGCGCGCGCGCAAGCGGCGATGCTGGCGGATCAAGCCATTGCGCAGCTCGCGCATCATGGGCAGGAAGCGGACATGCTGCGGGCACTGGCGCGCTATTTCGTCGAGAGGGACCATTGAGCTCATGACACGCATCGGCGTTTATCCCGGTACATTCGATCCGGTCACGCTCGGCCACGCCGACATCATCCGCCGCAGCGCAAAGCTTGTTGACCGGCTGATTATCGGCGTGACGACGAACATTTCGAAGAACCCCATGTTTCAGCCGGACGAGCGCATCGCCATGGTTGAGCGCGAAGTTGCGACGCTGGGCTTGGCCAACGTCGAGGTTGTCGGTTTCAACGCACTGCTGATGAAGTTCGCTGAAAAGCAAGGCGCATCGATGATTTTTCGGGGTCTGCGCGCGGTGGCGGACTTCGAATATGAGTATCAGATGGCGGGCATGAATCAGCAGCTCAATCCCGGGATCGAAACCGTTTTCCTTATGGCCGACGTCAGCCTCCAGCCAATTGCGTCAAAGCTGGTCAAGGAAATCGCCATGTTCGGCGGAGAGATTGCACGGTTCGTCAGCCCCACTGTGCGCGAAGATGTGATCGCCCGCGTTGCCGTGACCGGCCGATTGGGTGACGATTGAACATTCGCTTTTGCCGCACGCCAAACCCGTTCATTGCCATGTCAGCCTTGCCCGGCTATCTCCCGCGCCGAATGGTCATCCAGCATTGTGAGTAACCTGATGAATCGCCGTAAACTATTCGTTGCCTTTGCGCTGGGAATGTCGCTGATCGCCACCCCCGGCATGGCGAAAAAGAAGAAGCAAATCGTTGCCACGCCGCAGCCGGTGCTGGCGCTGAGCACGATTATTGATGCCGACGCCACGCACGATCCGGACAACGTCCTGTTGCTCGATCTTTCAAACGGTGGCCGGGTGGCGATCCGGCTGGTGCCCGCATGGGCCCCCACGCACATCGAGCGGATAAAGACGCTGACCAAGCAGGGCTTTTACAACGGGGTGATTTTCCACCGCGTGATCGATGGCTTCATGGCGCAGACGGGTGATCCGACCGGTACCGGACAGGGCGGATCAAAGCTGCCTGATCTGAAGAGCGAATTCAATCGCGTGCCGCATATGCGCGGCACCGTTTCAATGGCGCGGACCAACGATCCGAACAGCGCCAACAGCCAGTTCTTCATCGTGTTTTATCCGCGCTTCGCGCTCGATAACCGGTACACCAATTTCGGCCGGGTGATCGGCGGGATGAATGTGGTGGACGCGATCGAACGCGGCGAACCGCCCGAACATCCGACCAAGATCATCCAGGCATCGCTGGGGAGCGAAAACAAACCGCAGATGATGCCGCCACCGCCCCCCCCGGTTGAGGTGCCTTCGGTTGTCACGCCGCCTGCGCCAGTTACGCCGCCGCCAGCAGCCGCGCCAGTGAAGACCGTGGTCAAGAAGAAGGCGGGCTGAGCGGCGAGTTCAGCGCGGTTGCTTCGACCCCGCGCTACGCCAGCGCCAAATCATGCGCGTAGATCTGTTCGATTTTGAGCTCCCGCCTGAGCGGATAGCCCTGCGCCCGGCGCGCCCGCGCGATTCGGCGCGGATGCTGGTTGTGCCGGGAGCGGGGCCCTTGGATGATCGCAACGTTGGCGATCTTCCGTCACTCCTGCGCAAGGGAGATGTGCTGGTGTTCAACGACACCCGCGTGATTCCTGCCCAGCTTGAAGGCACGCGCGGCAACGCCCGGATTGGCGCTACTTTGCACAAACGCATCGATCTGCGCCGCTGGCAGGCCTTTGTCCGCAACGCCAGGCGTCTGAATGAAGGCGATGTCATTGCCTTCCCGGCAGGCGTTTCCGCCATGGCAGAAGCGCGTCACGCCGATGGCAGCTGGACGCTCGCCTTTGCCGGCGACGAGCCGGTGGATCTGCTGCTCGAACGCGCAGGCCGGATGCCACTGCCGCCCTACATCGCTGGCAAACGTCCCACCGACGAGCAGGACGCCCGAGACTACCAGACGATGTTCGCCCGCGAGGATGGTGCCGTCGCCGCGCCCACCGCTGCGCTCCACTTCACCCCGGAATTGCTGGACGCGCTCGAACAGTCCGGCGTAGCCAGCGAGACACTCACCCTCCACGTCGGGGCAGGCACCTTCCTGCCGATGAAGGTTGACGACACTGCCGACCACCAGATGCACGCCGAATGGGGCCGGATAGACGCCGCCTCCGCCGACCGCCTTAACGCTCTGCGCGCCGCTGGTGGCAGAATAGTCGCTGTCGGTACCACCAGCCTGCGCCTGCTCGAAAGCGCAGCGGACGCCAGCGGCACGATCCATGCCTTCGAAGGCGACACCGCGATCTTCATCACCCCCGGTTATCGCTTCAAGGCGGTGGATGGCCTGATGACCAACTTCCACCTGCCCAAATCAACGCTGTTCATGCTGGTCAGCGCGCTGATGGGGCTGGATCGCATGCAAGCAGCCTATGCTCACGCGATTGCCGGGCAATACCGGTTTTACTCCTATGGCGATTCGTCGCTGTTGCTGCCCTGATAAGCCGGCATCGCCAGCTTCGGCTGCCATTGCGCAAGCATGGCCCGCCCCGCTAGAGGCGGACCATGGCCCGCTTTCAATTCATCATCAACGCGCGTGAAGGCAAGGCGCGCACCGGCATTATCCAGATGCAGCGCGGCGAAATCCGCACGCCCGCGTTCATGCCAGTCGGCACTGCGGCGACCGTGAAGGGGATGAAGCCCGAGAGCGTGCGCGCCGCCGGGGCCGACATTATCCTTGGCAACACCTATCACCTGATGCTCCGCCCCGGAGCCGA
>JANLOZ010000230.1:0-5985 GCA_031366845.1 Novosphingobium sp.
GACAACGTCTTCGGTGATGTTGCCGGCGGTGGTCGAGAAGTAGCCCCTGCCCCAGAACCGCTGTCCCCAATAGCGTTTGCGGATGTGTTCGAACTCCTGCTGGATCTTGCGTGACGAGCGGCCCTTGGCGCGGCGGACGAAGTCGCTGACCGAGACATGCGGCGGTATCTCGACGAACATATGGACATGATCGCGTGACAAGGCACCGTTGATGATCGTCACGCCCATCTCGGCGCAGACCTGCCGGATGATCTCGCGCACCCGAAGCCGAACCTCGCCAATCAGCACCTTGTAGCGATACTTCGGTGCCCAGACGATATGGTAGCGATGATGAAAAGTTGTGTGACAACCCTTGCTGTAGCGCATAGCCTGTAACCTCGGAAAAGTGAGACTTCAAGCCCTTCAGGCGGTCTCACTTTTCCGAGGTTACAGGCTATCGAGCGAGTCGATGGCTGAAGCCAGTATCCGACTGAAGTCGGAGGGGTTTCTCCCTGAGGGGGACCCTGAATATTTGAAAACATGGTGAGCCCAGCTGGGTTCGAACCAGCGACCTACTGATTAAAAGTCAGTTGCTCTACCGACTGAGCTATGGGCCCTCACCAGGCACCGCCCCCTAGGGTAGTGAGTGGGGGTGGGTCAAGCTCCGGTTCCGGCGCCTGTGCAGACCATGCGTCAGGCGAAAGTGCAGGTGGCGGATGGTGAGGCGGGAAACCGGGTCTCGCCAGGTGCCGACTATGCTGCGAGCGGGGGTGAGGACGAAGGCGCGGGCGCGAAATTGCGGGTGCGGGATTATCAGGTCGACACCGGCGAAGGCGCCCCCGCTCCACAGCACTATGTCGAGATCGAGAATGCGGGCGCGCCAGGGCTGCCCGCTGCGGCGGCGGCCGAACTGGGCCTCGATATGCTGGAGGCGTTTCAGCATGTCGTGTGGTTCGAGGTTTGATCGCACCAGCGCCGCGCCATTGGCATAGCGGCGGCGCGAAGGTCCGAGCGGCGGGCTTTCGATTAGCCGCGATGCTTTTTCGAGGTGCAGTCCCTTGCGGTCCAGTCGTGAGAGCGCAGCGATGAGGACTTTGCGCGGGTTGCCGTGGCGGTGGTGCGGTTGGTTTGAGCCTAGCGCGATGAGATAGCGTTGGGGCTGCGCGCGGCTCATTCGTCGCGCGCGATGCGGGCGTAGAGTTCGGGCCGGCGATCACGGAAGAAGCCCATCCCGGCGCGGTGTCTGGCGGCGCGGGTGAGATCGAGCCGGGCGACCAGTACGCCGGTTTCGTTGCTGCCAAATTGCGCGGTCAGATCACCCCATTCGTCGGTGATGAACGTGTGGCCGTAGAAAATCTGCCCGCCCTCATTGCCAATCCGGTTGGCCGCAACCACCGGCATGCAGTTCGACACCGCATGGCCCTGCATTGCGCGGCGCCACATCCGGCTGGTATCGAGATTGGCGTCATAGGGCTCGCTACCGATCGCGGTCGGGTAAAGCAGCACTTCGGCCCCCATCAGCGCCATCACCCGCGCAGCTTCGGGATACCACTGGTCCCAGCAAATTCCGAGGCCGATGGTGTGGCCGAACACCTGCCAGACCTTGAAGCCATCATTGCCGGGGCGGAAATAGTACTTTTCCTCATAGCCGGGGCCGTCGGGAATGTGGCTCTTGCGGTAGGTGCCCATCACGCTGCCATCGGGGCCGATCATCGCCATGGTGTTGTAGTAATGATGACCATCGCGCTCAAAAAAGCTGGTGGGGATGGCGACCTTGAGCCTGGCGGCGAGCTTCTGCATCGCGATGACCGAAGGATGGTCTGAAGTGGGCCGGGCGAGCGCAAACAGGGCTTCGTCCTCGGACTGGCAGAAATAGGAGCCGGAAAACAATTCGGGCGGCAGAATAACCTGCGCGCCCTGCCCCGCCGCCGCCTCAACCAACGCGGAAACGGCAGCAATGTTCTCAGCCTCGTCGGGTGAGCCCAATGGCAATTGCAATGCGGCGACGGTGAGCGTGGACATGCCCGCCGCGTTACTTTGGCGTAAGAGCGAAGTCCACCTGCACCGAAACGCGGGTGCGGTTGGTGCCGGGCATGATCATTGGCGGCGGCGGGGGAGCCGCCATCGGAGGGGGAGCCATGCGGACATCGGCGGCAGCTTCCATCGCCATCGGATAGGGCTCGCCCCCGTTCTGTCCGCCATCGCGAATATTCAGCACCCGCGCAATCGTCATGCCCGCGGCATCGGCATAGGCCTCTGCTCGGGTGTGTGCGGCCTTGTAGGCGGCGATGTAGGCACCCCGGTTGGCCTTTTCGGGATCGTCAATCTGCAGCGATGGGCCTGACAGGACGTTGGCTCCGGCAGACGTAACGGCGGCAACCGCCTCACCCGCCTTTGGCACATCGTGCAACCGCGCGGTCAGCGTGTTGCTCGCCTGAAACTGGCCTTTGTGCGGGCCGTAATCGACGCGGCCCAGCGCAAGGTTGCTGGTCTGGACGTCGCCAGCGCTTACGCCAAATTCCTTCAGCGCCGCGACAATGCCAGCGCTTTTGCTGGCGATAGCCTTGCTCGCCGCCTTGGCATCACTGCCGAATGCCTCGACCCCGATCGACATTACCGCAAGGTCGGGAACCGTGGCAGCTTCTCCGCTGGCGCTGAGCGAGAGCAAGGTTTCATTGCGCGTCAGCCCGCGCGCATCGGGCTTGCCGTGGCATGCGGCGAGTGCGGCGAGGGGAAGGGCAATCAATATCCCGCGGTCCATGTTCTTCTCCTGAGGGCCAATTCTTCTTCTGCAGGGATGACAGGTGCAGGTCGCATCCCCATATCGCAATCCAACGCATGGTATTGTGGAAGGGTTTCATGGCACAAGCAATTTTCGCAGGTGGCTGTTTCTGGTGCACCGAGGCGGTGTTTCGCGACGTCATTGGCGTGAGCGAAGTCGAGAGCGGCTATATCGGTGGCGCGGGGGCAAACCCGAGCTATAAGGCTGTGTGCTCGGGGCAAACCGGCCATGCCGAGGCTATCCGCATTACCTATGATCCGGCGCAGCTTTCCTATGCTGACCTTGCCGATATCCATATGGTGACGCACGATCCAACGCAGTTGAACCGGCAGGGCAACGATGTCGGCACGCAATACCGATCAGCGATTTTCCTGATGGATGAAAGCGAGCGCGGCGAGGCCGAGGCAGCGATTGCCCGCGCGCAGGCGGAGCGCGGCACTCCGGTGGTTACCACTATCGAAGGCCCGGCAACGTGGTATCCGGCAGAGGATTACCATCAGGATTACTGGGCCGATGAAGGCCAGCGCAATCCTTATTGCCAAGCCGTGATCCCCCCCAAGATCGCCAAATTGCGCAAGAGTTTTGCTGACAAAGTGAAGCTCTGAATACGGCTTGTTCAGGCGTGCCAGCGCGCGATGAAAAACCCGTCGAGACCGCCAACATCTGCGAGCATCCCGGGATCGGTGCGCAGCCAGCCTTCCGGGCCTGGTTTTAGGCCGGACGGAATTTCCTCAGCCTTGATTGGATCGGGGGTGAGCGCGATTGTGTCCGTCTGCGCCTCGCCTTCCTCGCGCTCGAGCGAACAGACGGCATAGATCAGCGCACCGCCCGGTTTCACGCAGGCCGCGGCCTTTTGCAGCAGCGCGGTCTGAAGCTCGGCCAGTTCGGTAATGTGACGAGATCCCATCCGGTGGAGCACGTCGGGATGCCGGCGGCAGGTGCCGGTGGCGGTGCACGGGGCATCGAGCAGCACCGCGTCAAACTGCGTGTCAGGCTCCCAGTCGAGCGCATCGGCGGTGATGAGATCAGCGGTCAGGCCAGTGCGCGCGAGATTCTGCTCGACGCGTTCAAGCCGCTTGGCGCTGGCATCGAGCGCGCTGACTTTCCAACCGGCGGCAGCCAGCTGCATGGTCTTGCCCCCAGGGGCAGCGCACATATCGAGGACGGTTTTGCCCGCTCCCGGCCCGAGCAATCGTGCCGGTATGCTCGCGGCAAGGTCTTGCACCCACCAAGCCCCTTGCGAAAAGCCTTCCAGGTTCTCGATTGCATCACCGCGCGGCAAGCGGACATGGCCAAGCATCAGCGAGATTCCGCCCAGCTTTTCGGCCCATACTTCGGTCTCGGCAGGATCACGCAAGGTCAGATCGAGCGGCGGCGGCAGCGCCAGTGCGGCGGCGATTGCGGGGGCTCGTGCCCCCCAGCGCTCCGCCACGGCCTCGGGCAGTGTCGGCGCTTTGGGAAGTTCTACATTACGCTTATTGAGCGCCGAGAACACCCCGTGCGCCAGCCGCCTGGGCCCGCCGACCAGCAAGGGCAGCGCGGTGGCAATCACCGCATGGGCAGGCGTTTCCAACCGCAGCCAGCCCGCGAGCATCAGCCGCAAAACCGAACGTGCCTTGGCATCATTGGCCAGCGGCATCTGCGTCGCCGAATCGATCAGCGCATCAAGATCAACCAGCCAGCGCAAAGACTCCGCCGCCAGCGCCAGTGCCAGGCCTTTGTCGGCACCGCTGACCAGCCCCTGCATGGCATTGTGTGCCGCAGAATCGAGCGTCTCGCCCCGGTTGAGCACGGCATCGAGCAGTTTGAGCGCCGCGCGGCGGGCTGGCAGTCCGGGAATATCCATGAGGGGCGCTTAGAGGGAAAGTGGGGACGGTGTAAGCCCTTCACCATCAGGCAAGTGTTATCGCCTTTGCACCCAACCTAACCAACATCGTCATCCTGAACTCGTTTCAGGACCCATCAAGCAGCCCAGCCCAGTGTGTGCAGGATAGCCGCGAACCGTGAGGGCAATTCTTGCCAAGCAGAGCTCCGTGTATGTTGAGAAATGGGTCCTGAAACGAGTTCAGGATGACGATGGTGTTGGAGTTTGTGTGTCAGTTCGGAAATCGCTATTGTCCACCCCATGACACAGCGAGCCACCAAACGCCCAGGCGAGTTCACCAAGCCCGCGCACTGGACCAATGATCCTGCGCCAAAGCCCGCTGCGGCAAAGGAAGGCGAGGCCGACCCCGCCGGCCTATCCCCCACCCGCTATGGCGACTGGGTGCGCGACGGGATTGCGGTGGATTTTTGACCACAGGCAAAGCTCGCGAATAACTGTTCCTGATTCAGCCAAGCTTCAACAATATCGTAAATACATCTATTGACTCTCAATTTAATTATTGTATATACAACATATGCGAGACCAGCACGCGCTCGCAATCCCGCCCTCAGTGCAAGGAACTTGAAGATGGCTACTGAACACCGCTGGATTGCGACCCGCTGCTGGAGTCCCCTTAATGGAAATCGAGTACGACCCTGACAAACGCCTGAAAATTCTCTCGGAACGAAGCCTTGATTTGGCTCAGTCATTCGAGGTGTTTAATGGCTTCCACCTTACCAGACGTGATGACAAGCATAGCGACAAAGAAGAGCGATTCCATACGATTGGCATGCTGGATGATGAAGTTGTCATTCTACCGTGGACATTTCGTGGAAATTCGCGTCGCATTGTGACAATGTGGAAAGCAAATGACCGTGAAAGACAAAAATATCACGACGCTCGCAATCGATCGGGATGAAAATAAGCCGGAACTCGACGATGATTGGTTCGCGGAAGCAGATGCATTCGTTGGAACCAAGCTGGTGCGTCGGGGCCGGCCGAAGTCAGACAACCCAAAATCTCCTGTTTCATTGCGTCTGGATCGCGATGTCATCGACTGGTTCAAACATACTGGTTCCGGCTGGCAGACCCGCATCAATGACGAGCTTCGCAAAGTGGCTGGTCTCTAATCCCACCCCGCCAATTCACGCCGCACCAGCGCCTCCAGCATCGCCATTCCAGCCTCGCCATCGTTGAGGCAATCGAGCACGGCGTAGTCTTCACCGCCTGCTGATGTGAACTGCTCCTTGCCCCGGATCGCCAGTTCCTCGCGGGTTTCCAGACAATCGGCAGAGAAGCCCGGTGCCGCAACTGCGAGGCGCTTGGTGCCGTTGTGCGCCTCATTGGCAAGGACAATGTC
>JANLOZ010000273.1:0-19009 GCA_031366845.1 Novosphingobium sp.
GCGCCTTAGCCGCCGGTAAAATAATCTGCTGTTGCCATATTGGGGAGAAATTGTTTGAGGCGTTGGCTCGTATTGCTTGGCTGCTTTATCGGCATGAGCCTTTCGACGCCAGCAATCCTCATGCAGCCACTGGGCCTGTTCCTCAAGTCGATGACTGCTGAGTTCGGTTGGTCTCGAACCGCATTTTCTGGCGTTGTGGCGATGGCGTCGCTCGCCAATATGATCATCTTGCCGATTGCCGGCTATCTCATCGACCGGTTCGGGCCTCGCCGAATCATTACTATCGGGACCGTTCTGGGCTGTGCCAGCTACGCTGCACTGTCTTTGGCTAGCTCTTACGCGCAACTGATCGCCCTGATCATGATTGCCGTAGCTGCGGGCAATCTGGCGAGCTATCCTGCGTTCATGTCGCTGGCGCAGCGCTGGTTCGACGAGCGGCTCGGCTTCGCCCTGGCGGTGACCTCGACAGGCCTGGCGGTTGGTGTCGCCATTTTCTCGTTCGTGATTTCGCGGACCATAGAACTGAGCGGCTGGCGAGCGGCCTTTATCACCGTAGGCTCAGTTGCGCTGCTGCTCGGCTTGATCAATGTCCTCGTTCTGGTGCGCGACGATGAGGGGCGTCTGTCCCGTGACGTCTCGCCTGGCGAAACGGCGCGCATGGTAGATACCAGCGTGTCACTTCGCTCAGCCCTGGGAACCGGCGACTTTTGGCTTTACACAAGTTCGTTCACGCTCATCATTTTCGCCGTCGTAGGCTGCAATTTCCATCTCCCGGCTCTGCTTTCAGATCGTGGGGCGCTTCCCGGCCAGATCGCCACGGTTTTGGCGGCAGGAGCGGCGGGATCGCTCTTCGGCCGGTTGGTCACAGGCATTCTGCTCGACAGGTATTCGGTCATGCGTGTTGCCGCCGTTTTCTTTATCGGTCAGGCCGTCGGCTTCATGCTGCTGCTGAACGGTCTGCAATGGGCGCTGCCGGCGAGCTTTCTGCTCGGCGCGGTGCAAGGAGCCGAAGTCGATGTGATGGGCTATGTCATCGCTCGCCGATTTGGCAGGACCGCCTATGCCCGCACTTTCGGCTCATGCTTCGGACTTACTCTGCTTGGCGCAATGGCCGGGCCGATGGCGATGGCGACCATTTTCGACCGGACCGGTTCTTACGACCTTGGCCTGATGCTCTTACCCGCATTTCCGCTCATTGCCCTTGCACTGCTATGGCGCGTGCGACCGCTTCAGGGAACTGCATGATGCAAGAAACTGGCGGCGCCTCGCTGAATTTCGCAAACGGTGTGGCCACGATCCTGTTTGATCGCGTAGCCGCCCGCAACGCCATGCTGTGTGCCACATGGCGTGCGCTGCCTGCGATGATTGCGGAGGCCGAAGCGGACACCAGGGTTGCTGTAATCGTCATGCGGGGCACCGGCGGACATTTCGGGTCCGGAAATGATATTGCAGAATTTGGCAATGTGCGCAGCGACACTGCAAGTTGCCGTGCCTACGGACAGGCAATGGCCGATGCCATGCTGGCGGTCGAACGGACCTCCAAGCCCGTCATCGCTGCGATTGAGGGGAATTGCTACGGGGCATCAGTTGCGCTTGCCTTGGCTGCGGATTTTCGTGTCGCAGCTGTGAATGCGCGCTTTGCCATAACTCCAGCAAAGCTGGGTGCGCTCTATCTGCGAAGCGACCTCCACCGTCTGGTCGCCGCCATCGGTCAGGGGCATGCGCGCCGGATGATCCTTACGGCCGTCGCCATCGATGCTGCCGAAGCCACTGCAATCGGCCTTGTCGAGCAAGTGGTGCCAGCCGAACGGTTCGCTGGGGAGCTCGCATCGGTCTTGCAGGCAATCGTCAACGGTTCGCCCTTTACGCTGCATCACAGCAAGCGGATGTTGCGAGGCGCAGGGCACGGCGAAACGCCGATTGAGGACGATAAGAGCCTCGGCTGGTTTGTCGACGCCATGCAAGGCCGGGATTTTTCCGAAGGCTATTCTGCTTTTATGGCAAAGCGTGCGCCTTCATTCGAAAGACCCATTTCGCTCCTATAGAGAATTTGCCTGCGCTACTGCCTCGTCTGCAGCGAGGCGGACGCTGTGTGCTTCTGCTGCGCTAATTCCCAATATTCGCAGATGATATTCGGCTGCCCGACCACCAACATCGGCATCGTCACCATCGAGACGCGAGATTACGCCGGTTCGCAGCACTGCCAAAAGCATATCGATCACGAACTCGTCGACTGGCTCGGTAAACCGGCCCTGTTCGATCCCGAGCGCGACGTCGAGCCGCAAGTAGCGGGAGATGTCGCCCTTGATCGCTTCGAATTCGGTAAAGGCCGACACCAGCAGGCGCCCCCAGTTCGGTTCGGCTGCAGCGATTTCGATAAACTGCTGAGTCCCGAATGCAACGCGCGAAGCCCCGTCTTCAAGCGAAAGGCGCATACTGCTCATTTCTTGGTGCATAGCCAGGGTGACTGCCTGGCAAACCGCCGCGACAATTTCCGCCTTGTCGCGGAAATAGAGGTAGAAAGTCCCGTTTGCCAGTTCGGCTTCGGCAGCGATCTCGCTGACAGATGTCGCGTTGATCCCGCGTTCCGCCATGAGACGCAATGCAGCTTCGGTCAGTCGAGCGCGGGTGCGCGCACGCTTGGCTTCTCGCGGAGAAATTTCACTCTTTCGCTTTGGCATGAAATCCATCTTAGCTTACAGCGCCCCCCGCTCAATCGGTTGTCGCGCGGACCTTAATCCGACCATCATCATAATGAGATAGTCGTCATTTTTTGACTAGGAAGCAAGCGGCACGGTGTCAAGCCGACGGTGCGAGCATGAAGCGGCGCGTCTGGGACTCGCATATTGACGATACTCTCATTATGCGATACCTCTCATTTTAACCCCGCAACATTCACATTCAACGTGCGAAGAACGCGCAGAAACAAAAAACAAAGCGGAACGAGGAGAGCAAGCATGGCTGAGAATGACAAAGTTGAGATCATCAACATCCTGAACCTCTACGGCTTCGCGCTCGATGCTCGCGCCTGGGATCTGTTCGACCTGATCTTTACCGGGGATGTCGAGGCAGTGTTTGGCCCAGCTGGTGCAGGATGGCATGGGCTTGACGCGTTCAAAGCCTCCTTCGAGATGTTTCACAAGACGCTCGACAGCCACCAGCACACGATGATGGGCCACGTCGTGCATGTCGACGGCGATACGGCCAACGCCTTCAGCTATGGCAACTGGCTGCTGATCCGCGACGATGCCGAAGGCGGGCCGAACTGGCTGGGGACCGGCTGGTATGATGACGAACTCGTGCGGACTGCCAACGGCTGGCGCATCAAAAAGCGCGTCTGCCGCCTTCAGGGCTGGACCGGCAACCCTTATGTCCCCGAACCCAACCGCGAACATCAGCCCGACATGAAGACCAATGTGCTGAGCCAGCATTGCGCTGAAGGCAGGATTGAATTCCTGAAAGCGATCTCGAGGAAATAATCCACCGGTCCACTTGATCGATTGAAGGCTGGGTTTTCGATGAAAGACGTCGTGATTGTTGGCGCAGGTCCAGTTGGGCTTTTTGCCGCACTGCTGCTTGATCAGCAGGGCATTCCGGTTGACCTCTATGAGCGTTGGCCGACCTTCTATCCGTTGCCCCGGGCATGCGGTGTTGACCATGAGATCATTCGCCAGATGCAAGGGCTAGGCCTGATGGCCGAGCTTGCGCCTTTGCTTGATCCTGTGATGGGGCCAGGCAAGAATTACGAATTTCAGGACGCCAATTTCGAGACACTGCTCAAATTAGACTGGAACCGGCCCGGCGCATCCGGCTGGGCGCAGATGAACATGTTCTATCAACCCGAATTCGAAGCGATGATGCTCCGCAAGCTCGAATTGTCGCCCCGTGTGCGGATTCACCATGGGCAAGAACTCGTCGCGCTCGATCAACGCGAAGGCCATGTCACACTCGAATTTGCCGACCCGGACGATCAACAAAAGCGGACAACTGTGAAGGCGCGCTTTGTGATTGGCGCTGACGGCGCACGAAGCACGGTGCGCGATCTTCTCGGTATCAAGCATATCGATCTGGGCTTTGCCTATGATTGGCTAGTTGTCGATGTCGTTCCGCATGAGGAGCGGGTCTGGTCACCCTATGTCATCCAGCATTGTAATCCCGCCCGCCCGACGACCCTTGTCGGCAGCGGGCCGATGCGCCGACGCTGGGAATTCATGGCTTTGCCAGGAGAGTCCATCGAGGAACTCAACACTGCCGAAACGACCTGGAAGTTGCTGGAACCCTGGAACATCAACCCGGCCAATGCGACACTTGAGCGTCATGTCGTCTATACGTTCCGCGGGTCATGGGCAGACCAGTGGAAGACCGGCCGTGTTATGCTGGCGGGCGATGCCGCACACTTGATGCCACCGTTTCTCGGCCAAGGGCTGTGCTCGGGCATGCGCGATGCGTTTGCGCTGAGCTGGCGATTGGCCGAGGTGCTTGGCAAGGGGGCGACGGAAGTGCTGCTCGAATCCTACGGCCCTGAACGCCGCGAACATGTGTGCGAAATCATCCGGCAGGCGGTCGAAATCGGCCGGTTGATCTGCATGCTCGATCCGGACGAAGTGGCTGCCCGCGACACGCGGATGAAAGCGGCGATGAAAGACCCGTCGCTAGGCGTGAAGCCACCACCCGAACCGCGCCTCGGCTATGCCGGTGCATACCGGTTCGACGATGCTCAGTCCGGCTATCTCTCGGTGCAGGGTGTGGTTCGACATGGGGGCCGCGAGGGCTTGTTCGATGATGTTGTTGGCAAGGGTTGGCAGTTGCTGATGCGCAGTAAAAACGGCCCCGCTGTTCTTGATCCGGCTACAGCGGAAATCGCGTGGCAGATGGGTATCGCTGTTGCCGAGTTCGGTCCGGGTGGAGACACGCAGGACACGGAGGGAACCTACAACGCCTGGTTCGACCGAATCGATGTGGAAGCAGTTCTGGTGCGGCCTGATTACTACATTTTCGGCACTTCATCCTTGGCAAAAGTCGGCGAGCTTGTCGGGTCCGCTTGGACGATGCTGGCCCGGGCCGATGCTTAAGGCTGCTGCCATTCAAAGGTATTCAGGGCGCAAAGATGCAGGTTCCTGCCGCGTCTCGACGCCATTAATTGACAGAGCTCTCATTATGAGATATACCTCATTTAACAATAAGTCGTTCGCCGCCAGTTCGCCCACTCCTCAAAAATCAGGCGGCGAACCGGTCCGTGTTGCGTCGCTGGAGAGGTGCCAATGGTTACGCACATTGTAATCTTCAAATGGGTTCCTGGCGTTACCAGCGATCAAATTTCGGCTTTTTCCGACGAGCTCACCTGCCTGGCATCCGCTGTCGGCGCGGTCATTAGCCACGGCCCTGACCTGGCGTTCCGCGAAGGCAATGGTGACTATGCCCTTTTTGCCACTTTTGCTGATCAAGCGGCTTGGGCTGCCTACCAAGCTGACCCCCGACATCAGGCATTTGTCAGGGATTTCGTCACTCCGATCCAGGCAAGTCGCCTGACCATCCAGTTTTGAGTTGGAGGGCGCGCACCGCGATGACACAATTCATTTCTTCGAACAGCAACGTGTTCGCATTGTTCGAGGCTGCGGCGACCGCTCATGCGGACCGGCCATTCCTGCTCGTCGACGCAAAGCCGCTGCTGACCTATGCGGGCATGCTTGATCAGACTGTCCGTGCGGCTGCTTGGTTACGGTCCGCAGGAGTCAATGAAGGTGATCGCGTCATGGTTCAGGCACACAAATCGCCTGTTTCAGTCATTCTATACCTTGCTTGCCTCCGCGCCGGCGCTGTCTTCATTCCGCTCAACACCGCCTATCAGGAAAGCGAGCTTGCCTATTTCCTGTCGGACTCGGAACCTTCGTTGCTGGTCGCCAGCCCTGGCCTGCCGGGCGAAAATGCTCCGTTCGACGGCCCGCGCGCGCTGATTTCAGGCGATCTGCACACTTCTCCATGGTCGAACATGGCCGACCGTCTGCCAACCGTGCAGGCAGAGCCGGGCGATGCGGCTGCGATCCTTTACACGTCCGGCACCACCGGGCGGTCAAAAGGCGCGGTGCTGACGCACGGCAACCTCTCCTCCAATGTCATCGTACTGGGAACGGCCTGGCATTGGCAGGATGATGACGTGTTGCTCCATGCCCTCCCCATATTCCACGCCCACGGCCTGTTCGTGGCGTTGCATTGTGCCCTGCTGCACGCTTCGCCCATTCTCTTCCACGAACGGTTCGATGCCGATGCCGTGCTTCGGGACATGCCATCCGCCACGGTGTTCATGGGAGTGCCAACCTTCTACACAAGGCTGCTCGCCGAACCGGCTTTCGACAAGGCGCTGTGCGCTGGGATCCGGCTTTTTGTCAGCGGCTCCGCTCCGCTGCTCGACGTCACCTTCGAGGAGTTCAGCGACCGGACCGGGCATGTCATCCTTGAGCGTTACGGGATGACCGAAGCGCTGATGGTGACCTCCAACCCCTATCAGGGACCGCGCATTGCCGGAAGCGTCGGGCCTGCGCTGCCGGGAATTTCGGTGCGGGTGGTCGCTGAAAATGGTGTGATTGCCAGAAACGGTGAACCCGGCGTGCTCGAAATGAAGGGCCCCAACCTGTTCGCAGGCTATTGGCGCAATCCGGAAAAGACCGTCGAGGATCACACGACCGACGGTTATTTCATCAGCGGCGACATCGCGACCCAGGACGAGACCGGATACGTCCGGATCGTCGGCCGTGCCAAGGATCTCATCATCTCGGGCGGCTACAACGTTTATCCCAAAGAAGTCGAAATGGTGATCGACGGGATCGACGGCGTTGCCGAAAGCGCCGTCATCGGCGTGCCACATCCGGACTTTGGTGAAGCTGTCGTCGCCATCGTCGCACGAGTGCAAGGGTCGGCAATCACTGCGCAGGATATAGCCGCAGCAGTCAGCACCGAACTTGCAGCGTTCAAGCGCCCGAAGACCGCGATCATTGTCGACGAATTGCCCCGCAACGCCATGGGCAAGGTCCAGAAGGCCGAGTTGCGCGGGCTGCACCATAACCTTTTCGCCAGAACGTCAGTCTGAGCAGGCCGGAGAAACCAAATGCGTATCGTGACTTTTCGCCAGAACGGGACTGTCCGTCATGGAACAAGAACTGGTGATACAATCCAGGTTTATCCGGATGCGACTTCCGCTGTCGAACTCGCCCAGAAACGCGCTTCGCTCTCGGTGGCAGGGGAAGTGGCCGTCAGCGACGTGGAATTGCTGCCGCCCGTCCCAAATCCCGGCAAAATCATCTGCATCGGCCTAAACTACCGCGCCCATGCCATCGAGGGAGGCAACGCCATCCCGGATTATCCGGCGGTATTCATGCGCTGCACAACCTCGCTTGCCGCGCCGGGTGGAACGATGATCTATCCCGAATGCTCGGACAAGCTTGATTATGAGGCGGAACTGGCCGTCATCATCGGCAAGACAGCGCGCAATGTTGCGCCGGCCGACGCTCTCGATCATGTCGCCGGCTATAGCTGCTTCAACGATGGTTCGGTGCGCGATTTTCAGCGCAAATCGACCCAGTGGACCATGGGCAAGAATTTCGACGGAACGGGTGGTTTCGGCCCTGACCTCGTCACGCCTGACGAACTTCCATCTGGTGCGGCTGGCCTGCGCATCGTTTCACGACTCAATGACGAAATCATGCAGGACAGCAACACGGCTGACATGATCTTTGATGTCGCCACGCTGATCGCCGTCCTCTCCGAAGCAATGACGCTGGAGCCGGGTGACGTGATCGCCACCGGAACGCCCTCGGGGGTCGGCTATGCGCGCACGCCGCCGGTCTACATGCGCCCCGGCGACATCTCCGAAATCGAGATCGAGTCCATCGGAATTCTGACCAATGTCGTTGCGAAGCGCGCGACCACAAAGCTCTGACGGTCAGCCAGATAGGATTCCTCGAATGTCGGCCAGATATCAATTGCTCGGAATTTCGGGCAGCCTGCGCGTCAATTCCTTTTCTACAGCGGTGCTAAATGCACTGGCAGAAGCGACTGCCGGGCAAGCAGACTATGCCTATGCCGAGATCGGCGCACTGCCGCATTTCAATCAGGATCTCTATGTCGATCCGCTGCCTGCTACTGTGCAGCATTTTCGTGATCAGATCGCGGCTGCGGACGGCATCGTGATTTCATCACCGGAATACAATCACGGGATTCCGGGGGTTCTCAAGAATGCGCTCGACTGGGCATCGCGCCCGCACAATGGCTCGCCCTTGAAGGACAAGCCTGTCCTGATCGTAACTTCGTCACCAGCCGTGACTGGCGGCGTCAGAGCGCAATATCAGATCCGCGAAACCGTTATCAGCGCGCTCGCCCGCCCCGTCAGCACGCCCGAGATCGTCGTTGGCCATGTCGCCGCCAAGATCGTCGATGGGCGCTTCGAGGACGGTGCAGTCATCGCGTTCGCCATGGCGGGATTCAGCGCAATGTTTGCAGAGATCGAACGACTGAAATCGTCAGTTTTGAGTTGACGGCATCAAGAGACTAGGTCACCATATATCAAAATTCAAATGACAGGGAGAGAAACCATGAACACCAATCTTGCCACGCCACAACTCCGGCATCGGGCCAGCGCCGGTCAGCGCCTCATCGCATGTTCCTCAATGGCCGTTGCCTTTGCCCTTTCAGTGGCAACAACGGCGCATGCCCAGACTGCCGGCACCGAAGACGCGGCGAGCAGCGGCGACAACCAGATTGCCGACATCGTTGTAACCGCCCGGCGAACGGAAGAACGCCTTCAGGATATCCCGGGCAGCGTTTCAGCCATAACTGGCGACGCCGTGGCGCGCATGGGCTCGCTTGCCGATGTCCAGTCGTTGGTTTCGGGCGTCACATTCCAGACAGTTGGGCCGATCCCTGCGGTCGGCATTCGCGGGTTTGGCAACCGGACAATCGCAGGCAATCCGTCCAACTCTGCAGTCGGTATCTTCCAGGACGGCGTTTTCGTGTTGCCGACGCTGTCGACGATGATCAATCGGACCGACACTGCCCGGCTCGAGGTGGCAAAAGGGCCGCAGAGCACACTCTATGGCCGATCTTCGTTCGCAGGTGCGTTCAATATTGCAACGGCTGATCCGACGAAGAAGTTTTCAGGCTATATCGATGCGGGCTATGGCTTCAGTTCGGTCGGTGGGGAACACTTGTGGCATGTTCAAGGCGCAGTCTCGATCCCTTTGTCTGACACACTTTCGGTCCGCTTTTACGGACTGGATGAAAAGCGTGATGGCTTTGCCTATGACAGTTTGACTGGCAATCGTTCGGGCGGGTATGATCGCCAGATCGGCCGCGTGAAGATCCTGTGGGAGCCCAGCGACGTTTTCACGGCCCGGCTTTCGGCCACGATCATGCGTGACGACGTGCCTTTCCCGTTTGTAACCGCAGGCATTGTGCGCGCTCCGCTTGGTCAGTCGGTGCTCTTTGCCAATCCTATCAGCGCTGCTTCGCGCGCTGCGCTCAGTTTCGGGACTTCAGTTTGGGATGCCAAACTGGTCACACCGCAGCACAACAAGGTCAAAGGTGAACAGGTCACGCTCGACCTTCGCTTCGATACGCCGTTCGGCGAACTGGCATCGCTGACCGACTATCAGCACGCGACGCTTGATCCTTTCTTCTCGCTGGATATCACGCGGCTCGACTGGGCCAATGGTTCGAGCCCCTATTACGAGACGCGTTACTCACAGGAACTCCGCGTTTCGAAGAAGTCTGGCCCGTTGAGCTATCTATTGGGCGTGTACTTCATGGATTCGAAGGTCGAGCAGGGTGGCGGAAAGATTTTCGACACCACCAAACCCTTCGCGACGTTCGGTCCTGGGTCATCACAATACGATCTCGCCAACTTTGCGGCGTTGCTCCAGCCTGCCTATACCCAAACGATTGCCTATGCAGCTTTCGGCCAGTTAGGCTATGATTTTACCGATGCCCTGAACCTCACGGTCGGGCTTCGTTACGGCGTAGACGACATCGATGGCACGGCCGGGCAGGCATTTGTCAGCCGGGCGGGTTTCCTGATTCCGACCACGCCAATAACATACCGCCGCGGCATCTTCACCGCCGTGACCGGCAGTGCCAACCTCAGCTACAAGATTGCGCCCGATGTCATTGCCTACGCCAGCTATTCGAAGGGCAACTCCCCGGGCGGCCTCAACGGGGGAGCCTTCGCACTTCGCAATTTTGACGAGCAAAATGTCGATGCTTATGAAATCGGGCTGAAATCACGACTGTTCGACAAGCGCCTGCAACTCAACCTCGCGCTGTTCGAGAACCGCTATAGCAGCCTCCAGCTGGCACAGAACCTGATCGCCAATGGCCAGCTGGTGTCCTTTGTTTCCAATGCCGGCAAGGCCACCGGACGTGGATTTGATGCGGACGTAACTGCGGTGCTTTCGAGCAATATTCGTATCGGTTTTCAATATACCTACGTCGATTCGAAAATCACGCAATACACCCCCGCGCCTCCGCCGGTTCTGCAGATCGATCTCACCGGCGTTCCTCTGGTGCGCTCGCCCGAGCATTCGCTTAACGCCTCGGTCACATTCTCGCACGACATAGGCCCCGGCAAGTTCCAGTTCACTGCCGAGGAAAACTACTCATCGAGCTACACGAACGACTATCAGGGCGTGCCGGCAGGCTTTTCATATCCCGGTATTCCGGGCACCCTTGCGGCCGGTGTGACGACCGCTCAGGTGCTGGCTCTGTATCGCACGCCAGGCTACGCGACGACCAATCTGAACGCGAGCTACACTTGGGATGGCTGGGAAATCAGCGCCTCCGTTCGCAACCTGTCCAACAAGCAGTATATTGCATCGGTCCTCGCGTTCGATACGGTGTCGGTACCGCTGGAATTGCCAGGCAGACCGCGCACCTTCGAGTTCGGCATCAAGTACAAGTTCTGATTCCGCTCCGGCCGACCTTGCACCTGAACAAGGTCGGCCGCTCTGCTCTCGAAACGCAGATCATGCGTGTCGGACCACATTGCGGCGCTGGTCACCCAAGCAATCAGCAAGGGTAATGACGCCGCAGTAACGAATGTGATTCTCCTCAGACCAGCAATCTCGATCGTCTGGGCCAATCACCTTTCCGCATGTGAAGGGAGGACTGCAGTTTGCTGGGACCGATGCGTTGCGCATGACTGTTCGCAGTCAGCAGTGACCATCGTATGAAATTCAGCTGACGTCTGCTTTTCACGATTTGCCAGCAGAAGCAACCTGACAGCAATTGGCCCAATACCAAGTTTCATAAACGGTGCCAACCCAGCGACCAAGGATGGGGGGTATAATGCCATCGGCCATTCAGGCCGAAGGAGTTGTGTCATGGGAGAATCTGACCTTGATCCCGACGCACACGAGCGTCGTCCGTGGAACGCTGGCAACGTCGTCGGCGCCAAGCGCCCGCTCAAACTGCGCGATGTCTGGGCGATTCGCTTTTTCCTCGATGAGCACCGACTATTGCGTGATCGCGCGTTGATTGATCTCGCGATCGACAGCAAGCTGCGTGGCTGTGACATCGTCAAGATGAAGATTGGCGATATCGTCACCGCCTGCACAATTCGAAACCGTGCAACCGTCATTCAGCAAAAGACCGGTAGGCCGGTTCAGTTCGAACTCATTTCAGAACCACGCAAGACGCTGCTTACGTGGCTCGAACGGTGCGGTGGATCGGTCGATGACTACATCTTCCCAAGCCGCATCAATTACATGGGCAATTTGAGCACGCGCCAATATGCCCGTTTGGTTGACGAATCGGTGAGTGCCGTGGGCCTAGATGTGCGCGAGTACGGAACACATTCGATGCGTCGAACCAAGGCTTCACTCATCTACAGAGTCCGACCCATGCAAGAAGTCGGACGGAATGAAGCGCAGCAGGTTCAGCGAAGAGCAGATCATCGCGATATTGAAGGTGCAGGAGGCGGGGGTTTCCAGGGCGGACGTGGGCGTTCACCAAGCTGATCAGCCATTACCTGATCGATAAAGGGCCGCGTCGTTGAACGGCGTCGCCGGGTTGATGTCGATCAATGCCTGCACGCTCTCGATCCGGTGGTGGGGGATGCGCCCTGCAACACATTGAGCCCGATCCCGCCGAGCCCGAAGATCACGACATTATCGCTCGGCTGGACCTTGGCAGTATTGAGCACCGCGCCCACCCCGGTGGTCACCCCGCAGCCGATGTAGCAAGAGGTCTGGAATGGCGCATCATCGCGGATTTTGGCGACCGCGATTTCAGGCTGGACGGTGAAATTCGAGAATGTGCTGCAGCCCTTATAGTGGAAGATGGTCTGGCCCTTGTAGCTGAATCGGCTAGTGCCATCGGGCCCTGGCCCTGCGTCGCACGAATCGCGGTGCACAGGTTGCCCTTGCCTGAAAGGCAGGTTTTGCACTTGCCGCATTCGGGGGTGTAGAGCGGGATGACATGGTCGCCCGGCTTGACGCTGGTGACCCCGGCGCCGACTTTTCGCACAATCCCCGCCCGTTCGTGGCCGAGAATGCTCGGGAACGGCCCTCGGAATCGAACCCGTCAAGCGTATAGGCATCGGTGTGGCACACTCCGGTTACCATGATTTCCACCAGCACTTCGCCAGCTTCGGCCCATCCAAATCAAGTTCGACGATCTCCAGCGGTTGCCTGGCGGCAAAAGCTACGGCAGCGCGGGCTTTCATGGAGGATCTTCGGAATTTCGTGGTGACGATTGGCGCAGCGCCATTTTCCGGGAATAACGGTGCTGCTGGCTGGGTTATCTCATTGTCCGAGAACGTTCTATCAGCTGAAAAGTGCCGCTGAGCAAAATGACGAATGTCCGGCCAGGCCCCCTGACCCGGCCGGATCAGCGTGCGTCAGAAATTCACCGACAGGCGCGCGCCATAGTTGGCCGGGCTGCCAAGGAAGCCGCGGAACACGGTGGTTCCGGTGGCGGTGTCGTTGATGCCCATAGCCGCACCCAGGGTCTGGGCGACGGTGGTGACAAAGTAGTGCTGGTCGAAAATGTTCTCGCCGAACAAGTCGAGCTTCCACTTGTTGCCTTCCGAGATCAGGCTGAGTCGCAGATCGGTGGTTGCATAGCCTCTTACGCGCGACTGTTCGTTGAGAGTGTTCGCCGTGAGGAAGCTGGAGGTGAAGTGCTCGTTGGCTGCCAGAGCCAGAGAAATGCCGCCCATGATCGGCTGGCTCTTCCACTCAGCGCCGACATTGCCTTGAAGCTTGGGGGCAAAGGCGAGGTTCTTGCCTGTCAGGTCCTGCGTCAGCGGGCAGCCGGCAAGGCCGGTGCAGCCTTCAAGCCCAGGCGCGGCGGTACTGCTGGTGTAGATCGAGTCGAGATAGGTGCCGCCGAAGGTCACCCGGAAGCCCGGCATCACCAGCAGTTCACCATCCACGTCAACCCCGCGCGACCTGACATTGCCTGAATTGCGGACGACGAAGCCAGTGCCGTTGAAGGAACGATCCTGAAAGTTTTTCAGATCAGTCTGGAAAGCGGTCAGATTTAAGCGGGCTTTGCCGTCGAACAGCTTCGATTTCAGGCCCACTTCATAGTCATTGACGGTTTCCGAAGCGAAAGTTCGCGCGGCGGATGTCAGCAGTAATGAAGTACCGCCAGAGTTGAATCCGCCGGACTTGTATCCAGTCGAGAAAGTGGCGAACGCCATGACATCGGGCGTCAAGTCCCACGAAAGAGAAGCACGCACCGAAGTTTTCTCATCGCGGAACGCCAGAGCGCCGGGATTGTCTGTGATCAACAGCGAAGCGAGCGCGAAGTTATTGCGAACTGATGCATAAGAGCCGGTTTTGCGATCCCAGGTATGTCGTGCACCTAGCGCCAGCGAAAGGGTCGGGGCGATCTGGTAATCGGCCTGAAAGTATGCGGCATAGCTCTTGGCGACCTGTGCGAAGGCGACCGTTCCGGAGCCCTTGAGAGGCTGTGCCTGGCAATTTGCGATCGAGACAGCGCCAGCTCTTTTCAGGATGACCGGGCAAAACTGGCTGCCCAGATTGAAGCTGGTGTCGAGTGTAAATTCCTCCCGAGCGTAATAAAGTCCAGCCGTCAGCCCGAGCGAGTGGCCCAGGAAGGCATCCTTGGTCGAAACAAGCTGCAACTCGTGGCTTTGCTCCTTGCTTCTCGTCTGGGTGCGGACGCTAAGCAGATCAAGCGAAGTAAAGACGGTATCGCCAGCGACCTGATCGTTACGCCAATCGCGATAATTGTTGATCATCCGCAGGTCGACATTCGAAGCCACGCCCCAGCGCAGATCGCTGGTCACTCCATACTGGCGGTCCTTCAGGTACGGGTTCGGGAAGAACTGGTTAACCGTGTATGAAGGATTATCATTGTAAATCAACGGTGTTCCGCCATTGCTGGTGACAAATGCGTTAAGCGCGGTGAGCGCTGCCGGGGTTGCCGTGCGGGTGTAGACGATACCGGGGAACACGCCATCACCATTGGTGTTGGTGTAATCGCCGCGCAGTGTCCACGTCACGTTCGGGGCAATATTGATCTTGCTTGAAAGACGCATGACCAAGCCGTCGCGCTGGCCATAGGTCTTGCCGTCCAACTGGTTCTTGAACACTCCGTTTGTCTGCGAACCCTTGATCGCAAAGCGCAGTGCAAACTGATCGCTGACCGGGATGTTGAGCACGGCACTGCCGCTGAACGTGCCGAAGCGGGCCGCTTCTGCGCTCATCGACAGGGTCTGTCCGGCGGTCGACGGTGCGTTGGTGTTGATCGAAATTGCGCCCAGTGCGGCGTTGCGGCCGAATAGTGTGCCTTGCGGACCGTTCAGCACTTCGACATTCTTGACGTCAAGGAATGACGTCAGCAACGCGCCAGGGCGCGGTACATATGCACCATCGATATAGGAGGCGACTTCGGAATCTGTTGCGGTATTTGCCGCAGAGCCAAAGCCGCGGATGCGGATGACCACGCCTGAACCGAACAGCGTATTGTTGATCTGCAGCGTCGGCACGAGTTTCTGCAGCGCAGTGGGGTCATTGACGCCCGAGCGGTTCAGTGCTTCGCCAGAAACCGACATGATCGACAACGGGACGGTCTGAATATTCTGCTCGCGCTTTTGCGCGGTGACGACGATTTCACCGAGACGTGTGGCGGTTTCGCCATTTTCGCCGGTCGAAGCGGCCTGCGCCAAGGCAGGGCTGCTTGACAGCGCCAGCAAAGCTGCGGTCGACATCAGGATCTGCTTATGCATTGAGACAATTCCCTGTTTTAATTTGTGTTATTTGATTTTTGGGTTGTTATATTTGCATTGAATTTGTGTAGTGCCGATCATCAGATGGATCGCTGGAGGCTGGTCGCCACCGTCAACGCTGCGAGCACGGTGCCAGCAACGCAAATGGCGGAAGAATCTCTGGACAGACTCAGCGCTGAATGATCAAAGCTCTCTCCCCGCGATGGCCGTGCTTTCCTTGGCGGAGAGATCGACCAGTACGTTATGGGTGATGTGCTACCAGACGTCTCGATGGGGTGCGTGATACCAAAACATCTGCGCTGATGACCTTATTGCATGTCGATCGGAGCTCGGTTCGATTAGGAAGCCCAGTTGGCTTGCGGGACACAAGGCAACGGGCACGTCGCAGCGCAGCTGTGATCATGCTTAGGTATCTCCCTCGCAATACCGCCGTCTCCCTCGGCCGACAATTTTTGCCGCATAGTCGCGAGCAGGCAGCAATTGTGGCGGGCATTCGAACAGTTTATCGATCGGCAACGGAGAGCGAAACCATGTATTTGCGCAACAGTTGGTATGTGGTGGCGTGGGCGCATGAACTGGCCGAAAAGCCAATCGGCATCCGTGTGCTTGACGAGTCAATTGTGGTTTTTCGTGATGGCGAAGGCCAGCCGGCGGTTCTTGAGGATCGCTGCCCGCATCGTCATTTGCCGCTGTCGATGGGATGCCCCGCAGCAGGCGGTATCCAGTGCGGCTATCACGGCTTGGTGTTTGACCGGAATGGCAAATGCATCAGTGTCCCCAGCCAGTCTGCCATCCCGCCGCGGGCACAGGTCCGCAGCTATCCGGCATTGGAGCGCCATGGCTGGATCTGGGCCTGGATGGGCGATCCGGAAGCGGTCGATGCCGATCTGGTTCCCGATTTTTCCATGCTCACCTCGCCCAGCTATCGAGCGGTGGGCAAGACCAACCACGTCTTGGCGAGTTATCAGTTGGTGACAGATAATCTGATGGACCTCAGCCACGTCGGCTATGTTCATCAGTCGACCATTGGCAATCCCGAAATGACTGCCAACGGGCGGCTGACTTCGCAGCGCACCGCAACCGGCGTCGAAGTTCTGCGGCTGGTTCCCGATGTTCCGCCCCCGCCAACCTATATCAAGACCGGGGTACTTCCTGCGGGCAAGAATATCGATCGATGGCAAGTGATCAAATTTGTCGCGCCATGCTATGTAATGATTCACGTCGGCGGCAAGGAAGCGGGCAAGGGCGCGCTTGAAGGCGATTTTGCTGACGGGCTGAACTTGTGGATCATGAACGCCATGACCCCGGAAACGGCCAACACCTCGCATTATTTCTGGGCATCGGTGCGCGCCCACGATCTCGATTGCGCGACTGCCGACACGCTGTTTTTCAATCAGGTTTCAGAAGCGTTCAACGAGGACAAGATTGTTGTGGAAGCGCAGCAGCGGGTGCTCGATACCCGGCCAGACAGCTGGGATATCGCCCTGCGTTCGGACGCTGGAACCATCGAAACCAGGCGGTTCCTGCAAGGTCTGATCGAGCTTGAGCGCGGCGCAAGGATCGCAGCTGAGTAAGTCGGTTGGCCGATACGTCCCAAGTATCGGGCATCAACGTTGCGCATCCTTCAAGGCTGCATGGCCGACGCTAAGCCGAACAAAATGATTTGAAAGAATGGATGTCCCACATGGCTCAAGCAACAGCACAGGCGCAAGCTGCTTCCATGGTTGCGATCGTTGGCGGCGGCCCGGTTGGCCTTGCCGCAGCGATTGAACTGGGCACGCGCGGCATCGAATGCGTTCTGTTGGAGCGGACTGAACGCGGCGGCTATGCCCCGCGTGCCAAGACCACGCACAGCCGCACACGCGGTCATATGCGCCGGTGGGGAATTGCGGAACAGCTCGCAGCGGAAGCGCCGTTCGGGATCGATTATCCCAGCCATGTCAGCTTTGTCACCCGCCTGGGCGGCAAGCTGATCAAGAGGTTCGAAAACGCGCTGCAATGCTCCCCTGGGCGCAGTGAGCAATATCCGGAACACAGCCAGTGGATCCCGCAATACAAGGTGGAAGCGGTGATGCGCGACCATGTCGCCACGCTTCCTTCGGTCGAAATGCGCTATGGCTGCGAATATCTCGATTTTGAGCAGGATGATGATGGGGTGACGCTCCGCTACCGCGAAACGCAAAGCGGCGAAGTTCGATCAATGCGGGTGGCCTACCTGATCGGTGCCGATGGCGCGCGCAGCAAAGTCCGCGATGATATCGGCGCAAAAATGGTCGGCACCTATGGCCTGTCCCGCAATTACAATATTATCTTCCGCGCGCCCGGTCTTGCCCAAGCGCACGGCATGGGCCCGGCCGCGATGTACTGGCAAGTCAACCAAGACCTGCCAAGTCTTATTGGTCCGATGGACAAAGGCGATCTGTGGTTCTTCATGCCCAGTGGCCTGGCCGAAGGCGTCACTTATACCGATGACGAGGCAGTCGCCGCGATCAAGCGATCGACCGGGATCGACTTGCCGTATGAAATCCTGAGTTCGGACGAATGGGTGGCGAGCCGTCTGCTGGCCGACAGCTATCGGGAAGGCCGGGTGTTTCTGTCGGGCGATGCCTGCCACTTGCACCCGCCGTTTGGTGGATTCGGGATGAACATGGGCATTTCGGATTCGGTCGATCTTGGCTGGAAGCTGGCAGCAGTGCTGCAGGGCTGGGGCGGGCCAGGCTTGCTTGACAGCTATGAGGCCGAACGCCGCCCGGCACATGAATATGTTCTCGACGAGGCGGAATCGAATCACGCGACCTTGCCGAACCTGCTGGTCCGTCCCCACCTGGAAGACGACGGCCCAGAAGGTGACGCGGTTCGCGCGGAGGTCGCCGAAGTCATCAACACGCTCAAGCGCAAAGAATTCTACTCGCTCGGGGTCGTCCTGGGTTATTGTTACCAGGCCTCGCCGGTGATTGCCGATGATGGCTCCAACGCCAGTTGGGAACGGTCGATCGATTATCACCCGAGGGCCATTCCGGGTTGCCTGGCACCGCACCGCTGGCTGGATGAGAGAACCTCGCTTTATGATCGCTTTGGCAGCGGATTTACCTTGCTGGTGCTGGCTGGCGGCTACGAATCCGATATCGCGGCCGCCCAGGCCGAGGCTGACGCATCGGCGACGCCGCTCAGCATAGTCAGCATTCGTGATTCGGCCCTGCTCGCGATTTATGAGCAGCCGCTCGCCCTGATCCGGCCCGATCAGCATATCGCCTGGCGTGGCGGCAGCTGGCCCGCTGACGAGCTGTTCTGCCTCGTTTCGGGCCGAGCCAAACTGAACACGCCGGCAACGCAAGCTGCTTGAACCGCTCCGGCTGGTCCAAGCCTTGGGCGATTACCACGGGAGATTTCGCATGACCCAGTTGATTCCGGCGCTTTCAGGTCGCTCCCGTCTCGCTCGGCGGCCGGGCGCGCCCCTGGTCATCGCGGTCCACGGCGGGACCTACACCTCGGCATATTTTGACCTGTCCGGACGCTCACTGCTTGATGCGGCAGAGGCCAACCAAGTGCCGATCATTGCAATTGATCGGCCCGGTTATGGCGATAGTCCGATGCTGGCAGCGGAACAGATGGATATCACCGGGCAGGCGGCCTTCCTGACCGGTGCGCTCGCTGCGATCTGGCAGGAATACGGCACGGATTGCGCCGGCATTGTGCTGATCGGACATTCCATAGGCGCCGCGATCGTGGCGACCATCGCCAGTGCGCCGGGCAACCTGCCATTGC
>JANLOZ010000310.1:0-21663 GCA_031366845.1 Novosphingobium sp.
GCGACGCAGCGGCCATATCGCTTTCGCTCATGGCGGGGCCTATGCGATTATCCAGGCGCTGATCGCGCGCGGGGTGATCGGCGATTTTCGTACGCCAGACATTGCCCGCTTTGGCCTCACCCCGCTTTATACCAGCTTTGACGACGTGTGGCAGGCCGCTGCGATCCTCCAGGACGTTATGGCCAGTGGGGCATGGCAACGGCCAGAATTTTCGACGCGACGGCTCGTCACCTGATTGGCCTGCGAGGTGGTGGTATTTGAACCAGCGCAACCATTTGCGGCGTAAGCAGGGTTGCTGGCTTTCCTCGCACGCAAAATTGCTGCTACGGTGGGTTTTCGCGCCGCATTGAAAGCAAAAAAATGGATTTTACACTCACGGGCAGAGAAGCCGGTTTCAGCAGCCGGGTGCGTGAATTCGTCAACACCAAAGTACGCCCGCGTCGGCGTGATTATGCCCAGCAGATCGAGACAGGCGACCGGTGGGAGCCGGTCGCGGTCATCGAGGAACTCAAGGAAGAGGCACACGCAGCCGGTTTGTGGAACCTTTTCATGCCGCCATCAGATGCAGCTTCCTATGTTGATGATAGCTTCGAATTTAGCGGCGAGCGGCTGACCAATCTTGAATATGCTCTCTGCGCCGAGGAAATGGGCAGGGTCTTATGGTCAAGCGAGGTTTTCAACTGCTCGGCGCCCGATACCGGCAATATGGAAGTGCTCCACCGCTATGCCACCCGCGCGCAAAAGGACCGCTGGCTGAAGCCGCTGATGGACGGTGAAATTCGCTCGTCCTTTCTGATGACCGAGCCCGCCGTCGCTTCATCAGATGCGACCAATATCAGCACTTCGATCGTTCGCGATGGCGACGAATACGTTATCAATGGCCGCAAATGGTGGTCGAGCGGCGCGGGCGATCAACGCTGCAAACTGGCTATCGTCATGGGCAAAACCGATCCCGCTGCGCCTGCGCACCAGCAGCAATCGATGGTGCTGGTCGATCTTGCGACGCCCGGCGTGAAGATTGAACGCATGCTGTCGGTTTACGGTTATGACGATGCCCCGCACGGCCATGCCGAAATCTTGCTCGACGATGTCCGGGTGCCCGCCGGCAACATGCTGCTTGGCGAAGGCCGCGGGTTTGAGATTGCCCAGGGACGGCTCGGGCCGGGGCGCATCCATCACTGCATGCGTGCGCTGGGCGTTGCCGAAGAGGCGATGGCGGCGATGGCCGAGCGGCTGGTTTCACGCGTCGCTTTCGGCAAGAGGATTGCCGATCATTCGGTCTGGGAAATGCGGCTCGCCCGCGCGCGGACGGATATCGAGATGACCCGGCTGCTGTGCCTTAAGGCAGCCGACATGATGGACCGCGAAGGCAACAAGGCGGCGCGCAACGAAATCGCCATGATCAAGTTTCAGGCCCCGGCCATGACCTTGCGGCTGCTCGACGACGCGATACAGGCCCACGGTGGCGGCGGCGTGTCGCAAGATTTTGATCTTGCCATGAATTGGGCGCAAATCCGCACACTTCGGCTCGCCGATGGCCCCGATGAGGTACACGCGCGGGCGATCGCCAGGGCGGAACTCAAACCTTACCTCAATGCGCGCAGATGAAAGACGCTATCGTTGGCTAGGCCCGATACCGGAACGCGAGATAACAATCCGGTCACCATAGCCGCACAAGTGGCGCTCCTTGCTCGACCACTCCTATAACTCTGGCCTGATCGAAGCCATGGCCTGAAAAGCATGCAAGCACGGCTTCGAGCGCACCTGGAGCGCAGGAAACGAGCAGGCCGCCCGAAGTCTGCGGATCGCACAGCAGGGCCTTATCGTTCTCGGTGAACGGGCCGGGAAGCACAACATCTCTGCCAAAACCGTCCCAGTTCCGCCCTGAGGCTCCGGTGACGAAACCGCGGGCAGCAAGATCTCGTGCGCCCGTCAGAAACGGAACTGCCGCCCAATCGATAGCAATGCCACAGTCGCTGCCCCGGGCCATTTCCAGCGCGTGGCCAGCCAATCCGAAGCCTGTGACATCGGTCATCGCGTGAACGCCAGCAACTTGCGCGAGTTCGGTTCCGGGGGTGTTGAGCTGTGTGGTGCTGGCAATCAGCGCAGCATAGCCAGCCTGATCGAGAGCCTCGCGCTTGAATGCAGCTGAGAGTACACCGACACCAAGCGGCTTGCCCAGAACCAGAACGTCTCCCGCTTTTGCTTGTGAATTCCTGCGAATGTGGTCCGGGTGGGCAATTCCGATGACTACCAAGCCGTAGATCACCTCGGCAGAATCGATCGAATGCCCACCAGCGATGGGGATGCCTGCCGCATGCGCTGCCTCAGCCCCTCCCTGCAGGATTAGCCCTATGGTCTGGGCCGAAAGAACATTGATCGGCATACCCACCAAGGCCAGCGCCATGATCGGGCGCCCGCCCATCGCATAGATATCGCTGATCGCATTGGTCGCGGCGATCCGGCCAAAATCGCGCGGGTCATCAACAATCGGCATGAAAAAATCGGTGGTCGCGATCAGCGCCAATTCATCGGATAGCCTGTAAACTGCGGCATCATCGGATGTCTCGATCCCCACTAGCAGTTCAGGCGGCACGGGCAACGCGGCGGTGCCCTTGAGCAATTCGGCAAGCAGCCCCGGTGCGATCTTGCACCCGCAACCTCCGCCGTGACTGAGTGATGTAAGGCGCGGTTCGGTTTTCAAACGCAGTGCTCCCATCGCATGCCGCTTATCAGTTTCGACAAGCTCTTACCTCTGCCATGGTGTCGCCTGCGTCCACGCGAATATTCAGCCAAACCCGGATCCCACTATGCTCATCGCCACAGCAGGCCATATCGACCACGGCAAGACCAGCCTGGTGCGCGCACTCACCGGAGTGGAGACTGATCGGCTGCCCGAAGAGAAGGCGCGCGGCATCTCAATCGACCTGGGGTTTGCCTACTGGCAGGCTGAGCCGGGCATCACGGTCGGCTTTGTCGATGTGCCGGGCCACGAGCGCTTCGTCCGCAACATGCTCGCCGGTGTGAGTTCGGTTGATTTTGCGCTGCTGGTGGTCGCTGCCGATGACGGCATCATGCCGCAGACGGTCGAGCATCTCGAAATCCTGGATCTGCTGCAGATCAGGCACGGCGTTGTTGCCATAACCAAATTGGACCGCGTCTCGGCTGAAAGGCTCGCCGACGTCGAAAAGCAGGTCCGCGCGCTGTTGTCAGCCAAAAGTCTGGCCGGCGCGCCTCTCCGCGCTGTCTCTTCGCTCACAGGCGAGGGGATTGACGAACTCGCCGCGCAGCTTCGCCAAGCCGCCGCCGATCACCGAGAAAATGCCCAAACATCACCGCGTGAATTCCGCTTTGCAATAGACCACGCCTTCTCGGTAACCGGGGCAGGCAGCGTCGTTACCGGAACTGTGCTCGACGGGCAGGTTGTAGTGGGTGACCGGCTGGTGCTTATGCCTGAAGGCAGGGTGTTGCGTGTGCGCGGTCTGCACCGTGCGGGCATCGCGGTAAGCCGCGCCGATGCGGGCGAACGCTGCGCGATCAATATAGCCGGGATCGAGCTTGCGTCGCTCCATCGCGGCGACTGGCTGCGCGCGCCAGCCATGAGCCGCGCGAGCCACCGCATTTCAGCGCGGATTGCGGTGCCGAAAGGCCAGGAAAGAACCCTGCGTCATAACAGCCACGTCCACCTTCATCTGGGCACCGCCGACATTGTCGCGCGGGTGCTGATCCGCGGCCAGCGCGATATCGCTGCTGGCACCAATGCACGCGTGCACCTGGTGCTTGATGCGCCGACATCTTGCTGCACTGGTGACCGATTGGTGATCCGTGATGCGGCCGGGCGGCGGACGCTCGGCGGCGGCCAGGTCATCGATCCGTTTGCCAAGGGTCGCCGCGCGACTGTTTCGCTCGCCGACGAAGTATCAGCCGCCTTCGAAGCGGGGGCGGCAAAGGATGTCGTGGACGCCCTGCTAGCTATCAGCGGCCACGAGATTGACGTCGCGCACCTCGCGCTATGTTTTAACCTGTCTGAAGCCAATGCAATCGCGCTCTGCCTGGCCGCCGGGGCCGAAATCATGCGCACGCCGGACTTGATGGCAATCGCTTCAGCCCACCTCTGCAAAGCCCGCAAACAAATAGCAGCAGAGGTCTCGGCCTTCCATAGCGAGAAGCCTGACGCCGCAGGGATTTCGGTTCCCGAATTGCGCCGGCGCTTGTCAGTGCCGCTGTCCAGCACGGCGTTTCGTGCCTTGCTCCGTGACATGGTGACTGCCGGCATGCTGGAGCTAGCCGGATCGCTGGTCAAAATGCCAGGACACGTCGCGAACTTCAGCCCGGCTGACAGCGCGCTTTGGAACCGGGTTTTGGCGTGGCTTGAAGATCGCGGAATGGCGGCGTTTACCGTGTCTGACCTTGTTGGCGAGCTTGGAACGAGCGAGGCCGCAGCCAAGGCGATGGTCTATCGCCGGGCGCAGAGCGGCGATATCTGGCGGATCACCGACAAACGGCTGATGCTGCGTGCTCAGGTCGCCATGCTCGCCGCATATGCGGCACAGCTTGATCGGTCAGCGGAGCCTTCCGGCTTCAGCGCGGCCCAGTTTCGCGATGCCGCCGGTGTCGGACGGACGCTGACAATTCAGGTGCTCGAGTTTCTCGATTCGATCGGCGTCACCCGCCGCCGCGGCGACCTGCGCCGGGCCTGTGCAGACTACACCGAAATAGTTGGCACCAGCCCACCGCAAGAATAATCAGTCGCCGATCAGGATAAGCGGTGCCCACAGCGCGGGATGCGAAGCGCCTTTTATCGTGCGTTCGGCGATCAAGGCGGTTTGGGCGCGGCGCAGGGATTCGGCGCGCGGCAGGCCGTTCGCCGACAGCCGCACCGTGGCAACGGTCAACTTGGAGGCCACATCGTCGCGCAGTGGCCATTGCGAGATGAGCAGCGATCGCGCACCAGCCTGCACGAAAGCGCGGGCCAGACCGGAGTAAATTGGCGCAGCGCCTTCTTCTCCGGCGCTGGTATTGCAGGCCGAAAGGATCACCCAATCGGCATTGAGACGCAGCCGTGCAACATCCGACGCCGTGAGCAGGCTGCCAGAATTGTCGGAAACATTATTGTCCGCACCATTCGTCGACGGCGTCATCACCAGCGCAGGCTCGCTTAGATTGCGAATTTCCCCGCCGACCAGCCCATGCGTTGCGAAGGCGATCACGTCATAGGCCTGAAGGTCTTGGGAAAACAGGTTGTGCTTCGTCGCGCCTTCGCCGACCAGCATCAGCGGCGGTTGCTTGCCGAAAGCCGAGGCCATCGCGCGCAATTCTGCTTCGGCCCCGGGCAGCGGTGGCAGTTGCGAGACGAAATTATTGTCGCCGTGTCCTGCCCGCAACAGACCGGCAACGGCACCGGGATCTGCACTCGTGGCAGACCCGCCCTTCAGCACCGGCGCCCCAATCCCGGCAAAGCGCGATAGGCCATGTGCGGTTCTGACAACGTTCAGCGATGCCAGCGAAACCGGCCGCGACAAGGCCTGCCGCCGGATAAGCCACGGCATGTTGCGCAAGGCAGAGCCGCTAACCATCGTGCTGCGCGGTCTGGCAGTGAGCAAGGCCGCCAAAGGAACGCTCGCCAGCACCCCTCCAGCCTGCACCAGCAGATGCGGCGCGCGGCGCGCCACCTTATCGAGTGCGGGGGGCAGGATAGCGTTGAACAAGGCATAGGCGGCGCCAGCGTCATAGGCCGCGCGCTCTGGCGCATCGAGGCCTCGATCAATGCTCGCGCGCAGACGCGCCACCCAGTTGTTTACCGCGCCGGGAGGCAGCTTTACCACTGCGCCGGAAGCGAATTTTGATGTTACCAGAATTGAAATGACGTCGCCCCGGTCCGCCGGAACCGCGACGACCAGCGCCTGATCGGGCTTCAGCACAGCCTGAACTTCGGCGAGCGACCGCGGCTCGGGCCGCACCAAATTCACATAGGCAGGAAATTCGCTTTCAAGCGCCTTGAACAGCGCCGCCGATTGTATCTGTGTCGCATCAATTTCGCGATCGATACCGGCCAGGGTTTGCGCGTCGGCCGCCGCTACTGCAGCAGTGCGCTTTGCCTGCAGTTTTTTCAGCCCGATGCCCGAAGCGCGCAATTCGCTGATCGCATGCGCGAGGCTGGGCGTTGCCGCAGCCTGCTGGGTCGCCCAGGCCGTGCCAGCACTGTCTAGATCGCTGAACTGCGCAAGTTGCAGCGCCTCGAAGGCATCAGCAAGTTCCCCGCGCGCAAGCGCCAAGCGTGCAAAACGCATCAGATTGCCGGCGCGTTCGCGCGCCATCAGCGCGCTGCGAAGCGGATCAACCGCCGCAGAGACGAGGACGCGCCGCTCGGTTGTAATCGCGCTGCGCGCCAGGACATAACCCGATGCGTCGCCCGAACGGACCATGGCCTCACCTGCCATCAGATCAGCGGTGAGCCGCAAATGGTCGAGTGGGTCAAGCCGCTTGACCATGACCGTGCGGGCAAGCTTCAAGGCCTCCAGCGCTTCTGCGATCTTGTTCTGGTCAATCAGTATCTTGCCGATCTCGGCCTGCGCATGGGCCCAGCTTGGATGGTCGGTGCCGGCATCGCGTGCCAGTTCGGCAAGCGCGGTGCGAAACAGCACCAGCGCCTCATCCTGCCGACCCTGGGCGTAGATTACGTTGCCGAGGTCGAGTGTCAATATGCCCATAAAGTCTGGCCGCTGCGGATGTTTGACATCGAGCATCAGTTCACGCGCGCGGCGAAGGACGGCCTCGGCCTCTATAGCTTTGCCCTGGACCATCAGCGTCGTGCCAAAGTTGCCCAGCCAGATCGCCATGGTTTGACTCTGTGTCGTCGGTTGAGCGCGCTCGATCTCGATCATCCGCCGTTGGATGGCTTCAGCCTCGGAGTAACGACCCACCTCGGACAGCATGAACGAAAGGCTGTTCATCGCGCCGACGGTGCTCTCGCTCGCCTCGCCGAGATGCGCCTCATTGTACTTCAGCGATCGTTGCGCCTCGATGATCGCCTCGTTCGACTTGCCGGCCAAACCAAGCAGCACAACCCAGGTTCGCCAGGCATCGCCGACCGCCTGCGGCTTCGCGTCAGCGGCTGCAAGCCCGGTCGCCGTTGCCCGCCGGGCAAGCGCCTCCCCTTCAGCATATTTGCCTTCACGGGCGCGGACCACCGCAAGCCCGTTGAGCGTTGCAGAAACAAGGGCGCTTTGGCTGTGCCCGTCCCGCTCTTCGCGCTGGAGGATGTCCAGATAGATTGCCGCTGCTTCCGTATACTTCTTGAGCACGCTCAAGATCACCGCCTTGCGGCGCAGCGTCTCGTAAAATAGCGGCCCTTCATAGGCCCGTGTTCGCATTTCCGCCGCAAGCTTATCGAGATCGGCGATCCCGCCCGCATGATCGTTGTCATAGGCCCGTGCAAAGGCAAGTGTGTGGCGAGCGGCGACGATTTCCTCGTAAGTGAAACGCGGGTCTTGCTCGGCGCGGCGGATCAGGTCTGGAAGCGCGGCCAAGGCAGGGCGGGGATTGCGGACGATATCGCTCGATTGATAACGACCCAGCACCGCGCGCAGATCTTCGTTCGAGGCAGCTTGCGGAACCGTCTGAGCAAGTGCCGGACATACCCAGATCAGCGAACACGATGCCGCCATCGCGACCAACCAGCCAAGAAGAATCCTCATTTTCGCTGACGGTCCCTTAAGACTCTCATTCATAACGAGAGTGTTGCAGTGGGATATTCCGGATCGCCCGCCTGCACAAGCGCGCCACATCTTGCGATGCCCAGCTATACAGGCTGTACGGATTTCCTGGACTTGCCGATAATGCGGTGTGGGACGTCCAAGTTTCCATAGCTGGAGGATAGCCTGCACGCAGCGCGGGCATGCCGGGCTAGTCGGCGCCCAGCCCCTTTCGCACCGCCTCGTTGACCACTTGCGGGTTGGCTTTGCCCTGCATCGCCTTCATCGTCTGGCCGACGAAAAAGCCGAACAGGGCGAGCTTGCCGGCGCGGTACTGTTCGACTTTGTCGGCATTGTCGGCGAGCACCTTGGCAACGACTTCTTCGATGGCGCCGCTATCGCTTTCCTGCTTCAGCCCTTCGCGTGCGACGATCACGCCAGCGCTGTCGCCGGTTTCAAGCATTTTCTCGAGCACCTGCTTGGCGATTGAACCGGAGATTGTGCCATCGGCGATCAGAGCGAGCAGTTCCGCGCCCGCCGTCGGGCCTATCGGCGAATCTTCAAGGCTTTTGCCGATCTTGTTGAGCGCGCCGAACAGTTCAGAGATCAGCCAGTTGCTCGCCTGCCTGGCGAGATCGGCCTCGCCTTTGCCCGCAGCATTGGCCGCCGCGCTGACCAGCGCCTCAAACCAGCGCGCGGTTTCGACGTCCGCCGTGAGCACGCCTGCGGCATAGGGCGAAAGCCCCAGCGCGTTTTCATAGCGCGCGCGTTTGGCATCGGGCAGTTCGGGCAGGCTGGCGCGGCATTCCTCAACGAAGGCGTCTTCGAGCACCAAAGGCAGCAGATCGGGATCGGGAAAATAGCGGTAATCGTGCGCGTCTTCCTTTGAGCGCATCGAGCGAGTTTCGTTCTTGTCGGGATCGTAAAGCCGCGTTTCCTGCGCAATCCTGCCGCCATCCTCGATCACGCCAACCTGACGCCGCGCCTCGCTTTCAACCACTGCCATGACGAAGCGCACCGAATTGACGTTCTTCGTCTCGGTCCGCGTGCCGAGTTCCTCACCGGGCCGCCGCACCGAAACATTCACGTCGGCACGCATCGATCCCTGATCCATATTGCCATCGCAAGACCCGACATAGCGCAGGATCGACCGCAGCTTGGAAAGGTAGGCCCCGGCTTCAGCCGGCGAGCGCAGATCAGGGCGGCTGACAATTTCCATCAGCGCCACGCCCGAACGGTTGAGATCGACATAGGACATCGTCGGATGCTGATCATGCATCAGTTTGCCGGCGTCCTGTTCAACGTGAATGCGCTCAATGCCGATGGTTTTTACCACATCGGGGGCCTTGTCATCAGGCGTAATGTCGATCTGCCCTTCGCCCACTATCGGGTGGTAAAGCTGGCTGATCTGATAGCCCTGCGGCAGATCGGCGTAGAAGTAGTTCTTCCGGTCAAAACGCGACCACTTGTTGATCTTTGCGTCTATCGCGAGGCCGGTGCGCACCGCCTGCCTGATGCATTCGCGGTTGAGCACCGGCAGCATCCCCGGCATCGCCGCATCGACCAGGCTCACCTGCGAATTGGGCTCCGCGCCGAAAGCGGTGGCAGCGCCCGAAAACAGCTTTGAATTGGAGGTCACCTGCGCATGGACTTCAAGGCCGACAACGACCTCCCATTCGCCGGTTGCGCCGTGGATACGGTAAGTGGATTCAGTCATGTCTCGCCGATAGTCCGCCGTTGGCGTCAAGAAAAGGACTTTACCGCTCAAGCCGCAAATTTGCCCGGCAATCTGACTTGGCAATGGCCAGAGTCCCATGCCTCGGCTATGCGCAGCCCCAGGTATGTTGAACGGGGCGGAGCAACGGCAGAGTGGGTAATCTTATCACGCAGTTTGCGCAGGGCGTGCTGGCCCGCGCCGGAATAATCGCCGTTAAACAGAATACCTATCGTGACCTTGTGGCCAGGGCGGTCGAAGTGCCCCGGCGCATCGCCGCGCTGGCGCCGGTGTTCAGGGACGAACGGCGGCAAGTGATCGATGCGCTCGCCGAAGCTCAATCGCAGCTCGGCCAGGATATTTTCGTGCTGGAAACCTGCGGCTGGAAGCGCGACGGATGGTTCGTTGAATTTGGCGCGACCGACGGCAAGACGCTCAACAATACCTGGCTGCTTGAAAAGCAGTTCGGCTGGACCGGCATTCTCGCCGAGCCTGCGCGCTGCTGGCACAAGGCGTTGATGGCATCGGGGCGGACCGCGAAGATTGACACCGCCTGCGTGTGGACGCGAACCGGCGAAGTGCTGCAGTTCCACGAAACCGACTGGCAGGAAGTATCGACCATCGCTGCCTTTGCCGGCGACGATATGCACGATCGTTCAGGCGCGAAAAAGTACGATGTAACAACAATCTCGTTCAACGACCTGCTGGAAAAGCACGGCGCGCCGGCAGAAATGGATTACCTTTCGATCGACACCGAGGGTTCGGAACTGGACATCCTGACCAGCCTCGACTTTACCCGTTACCGCTTCAAGGTAATCACCTGCGAACACAACTTCACACCGCGGCGTGAAGCGATCCACGCCCTGCTGACCAGCCACGGCTATGTTCGCCAGCGAGAGGATCTTTCGCAATTTGATGACTGGTACGTACTGGCGGGTTAACCCGCGCAGACTCAGCCGGTTCGCATCCAGAATGCCCCGGGTTCGGTTTCGGGGTGTTGTCCCAACAGCGGGCAGGCGGCGGCCAGTTCGTCAAAATGGTTATGTTTGAGCCAATTGAGCGCGCATACAATTTCCACCTGTCTGTTTCCGCTGAGCCAGGCTTCGAGCATATATTGCTCGTTCCACAACCGTCGCTCGCCCCGCAACCACTCTTCGTGATAGTCACGCGGGGTGAAAATGTCGTGGATGTGCACCCAGACGCCCGGCTTCAGGCGCGGCAGCACCTGCAAAATCTCGTAGGTGACATCCCCGAAGGGCCGGATCACATGGCTGCTGTCAATGAACAGCACATCGCCCGCCTCAAGCGTGTCAAACAGCGCCGGGTCAAGGTCTTCCACCCGCTCGGCCACCAGCTTTGCGCCGCTGCCCGCCAGCCAGGCGTTGGCATAGGGTTCGATGCAGGTGATCTCGGTTTTCGCGCCGCTGTCTTCGGCCAGATTGGCCACGGCCGCTGCCAGCGCCAGCAGCGTTGAGCTTCCCGAACCGATTTCGATTATCCGGGCGGGGCGCAGGTAGCGCACCAGGCCATAGTAAATCTCGCCATCGCCAAATTCATACATGCCATTGCGCCAGCCAAAGCGACCCGGACCCGGAGGCGTCAGCGGCAGCGGCGCCAATTCGGCCCCATAACGCAACTGGCGCAGAAGCGCGATCTGGCTTTCGGCGTTCAGACGAATGCCCGGCAGATGGCGTTCACCCTTGGTATCGGCGGGCAAATCTGACAAGCGGTAGGTCGGTTCATAATAATGCGTCGAACGAAGCTGAATGCCGATCCGGTCCGACATGCCTTGCACGTGCGGAAGCACATGCCGCCGCCGCGCCAATAGTTTCAGCACCGGCGCAAACAAGGCAAGAAACGCTGCACCGAGCAGATCGAACAGGCCATTCACCTGGCCGCTCCTCCGTTGATTGCGGCGGGCGTGGAGCGACTGTGGCGGAGCCACGAGGCGCAGCTGCGGCGAGCTACCACCAGCGCTGCGGACGCGCGGTAAATCCGGCGCGCGCCTCTATCGCGAGGCCTGCATTGAGCACGCCCTGCTCGTCGAACGCCCTGCCGATGATCTGCAGCCCCAGCGGCAACCCTTGCGCGTTCAGTCCGGCGGGGACGGACATCGCCGGCAGGCCCGCCAGCGAGGCTGGCACGGCGAAAACATCGTTGAGGTACATCGCCAGCGGATCAGACACCATCTCGCCCAGCCCGAACGAGGCGGTCGGCGTGGTCGGCGCGAGGATTACGTCACACAGCTTGAACGCCTCGTCAAAATCACGCGCGATCAGCGTGCGGACCTTCTGCGCCTGCGTATAATAGGCATCATAGAATCCCGCCGAGAGCACATAGGTGCCGATCATGATCCGGCGCTTGACCTCTGGCCCGAACCCGGCGGCGCGGGTTGCGGCATACATATCCTGCAGACCCGCACCATCTGGCAGATCACGCAGGCCATAACGCACGCCATCATAGCGCGCGAGGTTTGACGAGGCTTCGGCCGGGGCGATGATGTAATAGGCGGGTAGCGCGTATTTGGTGTGCGGCAAGGAAATGTCGACCACTTCCGCGCCTGCATCCTTCAGCCAGGCAATACCCTGATCCCACGATTTTGCCACGTCTGCATCGAGGCCATCGACGCGGTATTCGCGGGGGATGCCCACCTTCTTGCCGCGCAAATCGCCCGAAAGCGCTGCCTCCCAGTCTGGCACCGGAAGATCGAGACTGGTTGAATCCTTGGGATCAAACCCGGCCATCGCGCCAAGCATGATCGCGCAGTCCGTAACATCGCGCGCCATCGGCCCGGCCTGATCGAGCGAGCTTGCGAAGGCGACAATGCCCCAGCGCGAGCACCGGCCATAGGTTGGCTTGATGCCGCTGATGCCGGTGAAGGCTGCGGGCTGGCGGATTGAGCCGCCGGTGTCAGTTCCGGTCGCCGCCGGGCAGAGGCGGGCGGAAACTGCTGCTGAGGAGCCGCCTGATGACCCGCCCGGCGCCATCGCCGCATTGCCGCCGTCGTTGCGCTTCCACGGCGAGATGACATTGCCGAAATAGCTGGTCTCGTTCGACGAACCCATGGCGAACTGATCGAGGTTGAGCTTGCCGAGCATGCCTGCGCCCGCATCCCACAATTTTTGCGAAACGGTGCTTTCGTACGCGGGCTTGAAGCCTTCGAGTATGTGGCTGGCAGCGGTGGTCTGCACGCCTTTGGTGGCGAACAGGTCTTTCATGCCGATGGGCACGCCCGCCATTTTGCCGAGTGGCTTTCCGGCAGCGCGATCGGCATCGACCTTGGCCGCTGCGGCAACCGCGATTTCCGGAGTGGTTACGATAAAGGCGTTGAGCGCCTCTTGCGCGGCGGCGACATTGGCGTTGAACGCTTCGGCCACTTCAACCGCGGTAAAGCTGCCTGCGCAAACGCCATCGCGGATCGCGGCCACGCCAAGATCAGTAATATCCGACATCACTCAATCACCTTGGGCACGCCATAAAACCCGTGCTCTGCCGCCGGAGCATTGGCGAGAACGGCATCGCGCCGCCCGCCGCCGGTCAGCGGATCGGCCCCCACCACATCATCGCGCAGACGCAGGTGGTTTTCGATCACCGCGGTCATCGGCTCGACCCCAGTGACGTCAACTTCGCCGAGCTGTTCGACCCAGGCGAGGATGCCGTTGAGCTCTGGCACCATCGCGGCGAGCTCGCTTTCCGTAACTTTAATGCGGGCCAACGCGGCGATTTTGGCCACGGTGGCGGTGTCAACTGACATTGCCGGTTACCCTTTTGGCTAGAATTACTGCGGCGGCATAGCTTCAGGCGAACCGGCACCCGGCGGCATCTGGTCCGGACCGCCCGGACCCGGTGGGCCACCCGGACCACCCGGACCCTGAGGACCACCGGCAGCTCCACCCTTTTGCGCCTGCATCTGCTGCATCTGGCGCATCATCGCCATGCGCTGCTGGAATTCCTGCATCGGCATAAACTGCAACAGTTCGATATCGAAGGTGAGGTCACTGTTCGGCGGGATCGGGCCGACCTGATGGTCGCCATAGCCGAGCTTGGCCGGGATCTTCACGTGATACTTGCCGCCCACCTGCATCTGCATCAGCGCCTTGGTGAAGCCGGGAACCACGCCCTGCAACGGCAACGGGGCCTGCTGCTGTTCGTCAAACACAGTGCCGTCCTTCAGCGTGCCCTTGTAATTGATGATGGCGACATCGCCCATGCCCGGCGATGCGCCTTCGCCAGCCTGAACAGTCTTCACCGTGACCAGAGCTGGCATCGATTTCCACGAGAGGGCCACCCCGGCAGCAATGACCAAAGCCACGCCCAGCCATATCTTGACGAGCGATCCCTTGGCGATGGGCAGCAAGGGCACGCGGGTGATTTCGGTCATCGGAATATCCTGGATGGCAGATAGCAAAAAGGGCGCAGGCAAATGCCGCGCCCTCTTGGCTTAATGGTGCCTGGGGATCAACCCTACTTGGAGCCGTCACGCTCCATGCGCTTGCGGTCCATCTTGCGAGCACGGCGGACAGCGGCAGCCTTTTCACGCGCGCGCTTTTCCGACGGCTTTTCAAAATGACGGCGCAACTTCATCTCGCGATAGACGCCTTCGCGCTGCAACTTCTTCTTCAGCGCACGGAGGGCCTGATCAACGTTGTTGTCGCGAACCATAATTTGCATAAAAAGCCACACCTCAAAAAAACCGAATGACAAGTCCCGCCCGAATCGGGGGTTAGCCATAAAAAGACTATAGAAACAGCGCCCCGAATCCATGAAGGATCGGTCAAATGCGGGGCGCGGCTAGCACCGGGTTGGGCAAAAGGCAAGCACTTGCGGGTGATTGCTGGATGCAAACTTATGTGGTGAAGCTGCGCGCCGGGAAAGTGCCGGGAAAGGATCGCCACAAATGCACACCAGTTTCACGTTTTTGGACTGGGCCGTGCTCGGTGCCTATGTCGCGGTTTTGGCGTTGACTGGCTGGCTGACGACGCGGCGCGGGCTCGCCAATCGCGCCGACTATTTCCTTGATGGACGCGGCGCGCCGACCTGGCTGGTGGCGATTTCGGTGCTCTCCACGGTGCAATCGGCGGCGACCTTTCTCGGCGTGCCGGACTATTCCTACACCAAAGATTTCACTTACCTCGGCGGGGTGGCGGCGGCACTGCTGGCGGCGTGGGTCGTTGCCAATGTCCTGATCCCGCGATTCTATGCGCTGAAAGTGGCGACGGTTTACGAACTGCTCGAGCTGCGGTTTGATGCGCGGGCGCGCCGCGCGGCGGGGCTGATGTTCCTCGTCGGACGGATCTTCGCCAGCGGTTCGCGGCTCTATCTGGCGGCGATTGCCGTCTCGATGATCCTGTTCCTCGATATTTCGCCGCCGCATATTGTCGTGGCTACGGGCCTGCTGCTGGCGCTGGGGCTGGTGTTCACCGTGCTCGGCGGGCTGCATTCGGTGATCTGGAGCGACCTTATCCAGGTGGTGCTCTATGTCGGCGCGGCGCTGGTCGCGGCGATTTTCCTGTGGGTGCATCTGCCGATGGACTTTGGCCAGGCGGTCGAGGCGCTGATCCACGCGCCCGGCGGGCAGAACAAGCTGGCGGTGATAAACCCCGCGCCCGTCTTTTCCGCCCCGTTCTCGATCTTCGCGGTGTTCACCGGGGTGGCGCTGCTCAATGTTGCGAGCTCGGGCCTCGATCAGGATACCACCCAGCGGCTCCTCGCCTGCCCCGATCCGAAGCGCGGGGCGCGGGCGCTTTATGCCTCGGTTCTGATCTCGCTGCCGGTGATCCTGCTGTTTCTGGTGATTGGATCGCTGCTGCACCTGACCTATGATCGGCCCGACCTGGTGGCCTTTGCCGGTGCGCCTGCAGTGACGTTCGGCGGCGAGAAGATCACGGTATTCATGCATTTTATCCTCACCGCATTGCCTGCTGGACTGCGCGGATTGGCGACGGTGGGTGTGCTGGCGGCGGCAGCGATGAATTCCGAATTGATCGCCATGTCATCGGTGGTGATCAACGATCTCTACCGGCCGTGGAAGGCGCGGCGCGGCGCGGCCAGCGAAAGACACTTCGTGCGCGCCGGGCGAATCGCCACTGTCCTGATGGGCCTGTCACTGTTCGGGATGGCGATCCTTTCGTACTACTGGCAGCATTACACGAACGCCGGGCTGCTCGATTTTGTGCTCGGGGTGATGAGCTTTGCCTATTCGGGGCTGCTCGGGGTTTATGGCGTGGCGCTGTTTACCGGGCGGGGCAATTCGCGCTCGGTGATCGCCGCCTTTGCCGCCGGGTTCCTCACCGTGCTGGCGTTCCAGCCGTTCGTCATCGACGTGGCGGGATTGCCCGCCGCGATGCGCGCAGTGGCCTTTCCCTGGCAGCTGTGCATCGGCACGATTGTGGCGGCGGCAACCTGCGCTTTGGGGTCGCCGCAAGCGAAAGTGGCATTATCGGCTGACCCCGGCTAAGGGGCGGGGCATGAACGCGCCCTCCTTCCTTACAGCTTCCGTCCTCGTCGCCATTGGCGGCGGCCTGGGCTCGTGGCTGCGCTATATTGTCAGCCGCATGACAGTCTCGCTGATCGGACCGATCCGCGCGAGCGATTTTCCCTGGGCGACGCTCAGCGTCAACGTGCTGGGGTCATTTGCGATGGGGCTGTTGGTCGGCTGGCTGGCGCGATTTGGCGAAGGTGGACAGGATTTGCGCCTGTTGATCGGCGTCGGCCTGCTCGGGGGCTTTACCACCTTTTCCTCGTTCGCGCTCGAATTCGCGCTTTTCGTTGAGCGCGGCGCGATTGGCTCGGCGCTCACTTATGTCGGCCTGTCCCTGGTCGCTGGTTTTGCCGGGTTGTTCCTTGGCCTGATGCTGATGCGGAGCGCGCTGTGACCGAGGAAGTTAGCGAAAACGTCCGCCAGTTCACCGTTCAGGCGGACGATAATGACGTGCGGCTGGACCGCTGGTTCAAGCGCCACCTTCCGCAAGTCAGCTTTGCCATGGTCAGCCGCTGGGCGCGCACCGGGCAAATCCGGGTTGACGGCAAGCGCGCTGATCCCGCGGACCGGCTCGCTATGGGGCAAGTGCTGCGCGTTCCCCCCGGCGGCGCGACTCCCGATCGCGGAGCACCGCAGCGCAAGGAGCTGACCGAGGATCAGATGGCGCGTGCCGATGCCATGGTGATCCACCGTGACCGTGCGGCGATTGTGCTCAACAAGGAACCGGGCCTTGCCACCCAAGGTGGTTCGGGCACGCGCGAACACGTTGATCTGCTGCTCGATGCCTTCACCGTACCGCTGCCGGGCTCTGAAAAAGCCGTTCCCCGCCCGCGCCTCGTCCACCGGCTCGACAAGGATACCTCAGGCGTGCTGCTGATCGCGGCAACTCCGGGCAGCGCGGCGTTTTTCTCCAAGCGGTTTTCCGGTCGTTCGGCGCGCAAGATTTACTGGGCGCTGGTGGTCGGTGTGCCCGATATCGAAGATGGCCTGATTGATCTGCCGATTGCCAAGCAGCCCGGCACCGGCGGCGAAAAGATGTTCGTCGACGAATCTGACAACGGCATGCCCGCGCGCAGCCGCTACCGTGTGCTCGACCATGCCGGCAACCGCGCATCCTGGGTTGAGCTTCAGCCGCTGACCGGGCGCACGCATCAGTTGCGCGTGCATATGGCAGCGATTGGCCATCCGATAGTCGGGGATGGCAAATATGGCGGGCCGGAGGCTTTCCTTACCGGTAGCATCAGCCGCAAGATGCACCTTCATGCGCGCCGCCTGATCATCGAGCATCCCGATGGTGTGCCGCTCGATGTCACCGCAGCCCTGCCCGAGCACATGGCCAATTCCATGCAGCAATTGGGCTTTGACGAAGCCGATGGCGAGGCGCTCGACGAGAGCCTGGTGCCGCTCGCCAAGGAAGAGAAAAAGGCCCAGGCCAAGGCCCATGCCAAGCAATACCGCAAGGAACGGCGCGGCGAACGGCGCGGGCGTGCAGGTAGCGAGCGGGCGGGCAGCGAACGCGGGGCCCCGAGCAGGACCGGATCACGATCAGACACCCGCTCGGAACCTCCGCGCAAACGTGGGCCGACCAAGGGCAAGGGCTCGCCTGAAACCAAGACGGCGGCCAGGCCGGGGCCAAAGGCGGGGCCAAAACCTGCGGCAAAATCTGCAGCAAAATCTGGAACGGGGCCACGCTCCAAACCCGTTTCAAAGCCGAGAACCAAGAAGCTCTGATGCACCCCAACGCCGCCTTTCGTAACGATGACCGCCATTTGCTTGAGGCGATGATCGGCGAGATCGGCTTTGGCATGGTCTATGCCTCGACGCCCGATGGACCGCGCGTCGCCCATGTGCCGCTGGTCTCCACCGGCGGTGGGACGGTGCAGTTTCACCTTTCGCGCGGCAATGCGCTGACCAGACACATCGATGGCATGACCGCGCTGGCGGTGATCAATGGACCCGATGGCTACGTTTCCCCCCGCTGGTATGCCGATCCGGCGCAGGTGCCGACATGGAACTATGTCAGCCTTGAGCTTGAAGGCACAGTGCGGCGGATGGATGCTGATGGTTTGCTGGCACTCCTCGACGTCCTCACCACACAGCAGGAAGCACGCCTATCGGCTGGCGAGCCATGGTCGATGGGCAAGATGCCGCCCGAAAAGCTGCGGCAGATGCTCGGCGCAATTGTCGGGTTCGAACTGGAAGTGCAGGCTTGGCGTCCGACTTTCAAACTCAGCCAGAACAAGGATGCCGCCGAGCGTGAGCGGGTTGCGGCCGGGCTTGAGGGCGCGGGATCGCCTGCCATTGCCCAGTTGATGCGGACGCTGGCACCATGACGGTAAAACTCGCCGTATTTGATTGCGATGGCACCCTGGTCGATGGCCAGGGATCGATCTGCACTGCGATGGAGGCGGCCTTTTCTCATGCCGGGCTGCCCCTGCCTGATCGCCATTCGATCCGGCGAATTGTTGGCCTCAGCCTGCCACATGCGGTCAGCCGCCTGATCCCGCAGGCTGACGAGCGCACAGTCGGCGAAGTGGTCGATGCCTACAAATCAGCCTATCGCGCTGCCCGGGCGAGTGGCGAACTGGCCGAGCCTTTGTTCGCTGGCATTGTGCCATTGCTCGATGGCTTGCGCGCCGCGGGGTGGCTGCTCGGGATCGCCACTGGCAAATCAAGCCGGGGCCTCACCCATTGCCTTGCCACACATGGCCTCAGCGATCATTTCAACACGCTGCAAACCGCCGATCACCACCCTTCAAAGCCCCATCCCGGAATGCTCGAAGCAGCGCTGGCTGAAGCCTTCGCCACACCGCCGCAAACCGTGATGATCGGCGACACGGCGTTCGATATGCAACTGGCAGCCAATGCCGATGTGCGTGGCATTGGCGTTGATTGGGGCTATCATGAGCCCGATGAACTGCGCGCTGCCGGGGCCGAATGGGTGGCCTCCAGCCCGCAGCAATTAGGGGAGTATCTGCGCAAATGACCACGCCTGAACAAGACGCGCTGGCGAAAAAACGCTTCCTCGCGATTGGCATGATCCGCATGGGCGGCGCGGCGGTGGTGCTCGTCGGGCTGCTCTGCGCGTTCGACAAGATCGACATTCCGGGCAACCGCATAGTCGGGGTGATCATGGTTTTCATCGGCATGATCGATTTCGTGTTCATGCCGATGTTGCTTTCGCGCCGCTGGCGAACCCCCGACGCATGAAACGGTTTTACAAGGCTGCCGAAGCTGCTGCTGTGGCTGGCGGCTGGCAGGTTATGCTCGACGGGCGCGGTGTGAAGACGCAAGGTTCGCGTGCGCAAGTTGTTCCGGGCGAGGCCTTGGCCAAAGCGCTCGCCGCCGAATGGGCAGCCCAGCAGGGCAAGATTGATCCTGCCACATTCGTGCTGCGCGATATGGCGGACTATGCGCTCGATGTGGTTGCATCGGACCGCGCGGCGGCGATCAAGGCGCTGCTGGCCTATGCCGAAAGCGACACGCTGTGTTACCGCGCAGAGGAAGGCGAGGCGCTGCACCGCCGCCAGATCGCGGTGTGGGAGCCGTTGCTCGCCGCTGCCGAGCGCCGCTGGGACATCGCCTTCACCCGCACCAGCGGGGTGATGCACCAGCTTCAGCCGCTGCCCAGTCTGGCGCGGTTACAAGCAGTGCTGGCGACGCAGGGCAGTTTCGTGATCGCCGCGTTACGCTCGGCTGCGGGGCTTTCCGCCTCGCTGGTGATCGCGCTGGCAGCGATCGAACCGGGTGCCGATGCCGAGGCCCTGTGGGCTGCCGCCAATCTTGAAGAAGACTTTCAGGCCGAACAATGGGGCCAGGATGCCGAAGCTGTTGCCCTGCGCGCCCGGCGATTTGGTGATTTTGCCGGCGCGACGGAATTCGCTAGGCTGGCGGCAAAATAGCGCAATTGAACTCTGCGATTGCCAGCAGGGTTAATACTGGCATAATTACTTATCACGACTCATCTAGGGGGCAGAGCAGTGGGGCAAAGAAATCCGAAGCGCGCGAACAAAAAGCAGTGGCTGAAACTGTTCGTCCTGACCTTTGCCGTGGCGGACGCTGCGGGGATTTATGTTGCCAACAAAAGGCTGCACATGCCGGTTCCGGGATCAGTCCAGGACGAGATGGTCGCCTATGCTGATCGCTCGGCGGAGACTTTGCCGCGCGTTGTCAGCGTAACCGAGCCCGGTGCGCAGAACGTTGCGGTCGATACATCGCGGCTTAGGGTAAATCCCGATCTGCGCTTCGCGCCCGATCACGCGGTGCCTGATTTTGCTGAGCCGAAGCCTGCGAAACTGGCCAAGGTCGAGCTGCCAGTCCCCGCTTTCGGCACCGATTCCCATAAGCCGGCTGCTGTCGCGCTGGCTGCACCGGCGAAGGCAAAGGCTCCTGTACTTCTCCATACGGTTCCGGCGCCGCAGTCCGCAGCAGTCAGCTTTGACAAGCCCACCGCACGGCTGACGACCTATGTTCCGGTACAGCGCCAGATCACCGCGCTTGTTCCTGTGCACGCAGGCCCGGCCAGCACACATGCGGTACCAAGCCCGAAGCTTGCGCGCATCGCCGCGCAGCAGACTGCCGCGCTCGCCCCGGTCCACCTCGGTGCGGCTACAACGCATGCTGTGCCTAGTCCCAGGATCGCACGGATGGCCACTTCATCGGTGCAGACGACGCTGCACCACAGCGCCTCGCACCCGGTGCACCACAATTCCGTGCAGCTCCAGGCACCATCGTTCTCGGCGGCCTTTGCCGATATCGCGACGAATAGTGCCAAGGCCGATCAGAGCGCTTTGCAGACGAGCGACTGGGCTCCGGCGAGCAGCGATTTCCAGCACGTTGCCGCCGCTCCGGCAGCGCTCGATATGCCCGATGCTGCGTCAGTGCCGGTGTCAGATCAAGCATCTGTGCCAGCCGCGCCAGCTCCGTCGGCTGAACTCCCTGCTGTTAGCCCTGCGCCCGACGCCGCAGGATAAACGTCATCCCAGCCAATCGGAAACCTGCGCCGCGACCTGGTTCGCGGCGCGGTTGAGTGCCGGGCCGACCTGTTCGGGCGTCGCTGCAACGCCGGGAATCTTCACCTCGAACCGCTTGGTGCTGACCACGCCGCCAGTTGCCGAAAGCACCGCGTCGTAGCGGACCACAACTGCCTGCTCGCGCGCATCATAGCCCAAGGCCATCAGTCGCCCGCCAAGCCGTGATCCGAGCACGGTGACCGCCTCATCGGCGGTGAACACCAGATGCCTGCCGCCCGCGCGCACGGTTTCCGCCAGGACTGCGGCGAACATATGCGAAGGCCGTTCTGCCCACTGCGCCTTGGCAAGGTAGGCGACGTTGCTGTCATCAACCTGGACCATGATCCGCGTTACCGCGAGGCTGCGATCGGTATCGGGATCGAGCACGACAATCGCATCGACCGTCTTGCCGTTGAGCGATGACCCGGCTGCCGGGGCCTGCGTCGCGGTTAGCCGCAGCAACGTTGGCGGAGGCTTGCCGCCGCCGAGCGAAACGCACCCCTGCAACAGAAGCGCCAGCGCCAATGGCGCAGACCACTTCGCGAATGCTACAACTTTCATCGGCCCCAACTTTCTCACGGCTTGTAATCCGGCAGCTTGGGGCCGCCGATCACCGCGCCTGCGCCCTGTTCATCGATCTTTTCGGTCACCGCGCGCAGTGATTTGGACGTTGCCCGCAGATCACGGATCACCGCTTCGGCTTCGGGCAAAGTCGAAGTCGACAGCTGGTGAATGGCTGGTCTGGCGTCGGACATCGCCGAT
>JANLOZ010000020.1:0-5379 GCA_031366845.1 Novosphingobium sp.
GCCCGCTCCCCCGCCCGGCCACCCATTCCAGAATATCCTGTCGATGGGTGGCCGGGCGGGGGAGCGGGCTGGTGCCGAACCGATGGCAATCGGGAAAACTCTAGCGGCAGAGTTTCGACGCCATGTTTGCCGCTTCGGGCACATCCTTTGCCGCGTCACGTTTGCCCAGGTTGCCCGATGTGCGAATCGACGCCCACAGCTGAACCGCCTCTTGCGTCGCAGCGCAGGCCTCACTGCCCTTTCCTGCATGAGCAAGCACGTCGGCATGGTTTGGCAGCGCAACTGCCAGGTCGCGGTTGCGTTGCGGGTCATGTGGCGCGCGGGCCAGCCGTGCGCGGCGCAGGGCGATGCTGTTGTTCGAAGCGGTCACTGCCTCGGCTGTGCGCCCAAGGCTCGATAGGACCAGCCCCTCCTGACCATAGAGGATCAGCAGGCGTTTTTCGATATTGGCATCGGGTCCGAAGGCGAGCACGCGTTGCAGCGCGCCGATCCCCTCGCGCGCTTCGGCCAGCGCAGCTTCGTTCTGGCCGCCAATATCCCCCAGCGTGCCGCTGATGTTGAACTTGGCTTCGCCGAACTTGTCAGTCCAGATGACCGACGTTCCAGCGGCGAGCTGCGCGCGAATAATTGTCTCGGCATCGCGATAGGGGGCCAGCGCGCCTGCCTTGTTACCGGCATAGTAAATGGCGTCGCCGAGCCGGCCCAGCAGATTGACCTCGAGCAGCCGCGCGTCGCGCTGGTTGGCCTGATCAAAATTGACGGCGCGGAGCTTTGCGAGCGCGGCGCGCACCACTGGCACGGCATCGGCGGGGCGATCCTCGGTCCAGATCATGTCATAGGCGCGGCTCTTTTTCGTGACCAGCAGGCCGAGAAGCGCCCCCTGGCGAGAGCTATCCGCTGCCAGTGAGCGCTGGAAAGATTCTGCCGCTTGTGCATTCAGCTTTTGCGAGGTTGCCGTATCGGCGGCCATCGACCAGCGACCGGCAATAACCCAGCCCATTTCTTCGAGCGTTGCCGGATCGGCCGGCGTCTCGCGCAGCAGTTCACGCAGCAATGCCTCAGATTGATCAAGCGATTTCGCCGCCTGATCGGGATGGCCCAGGCTCGATGTGCCCGATAGCCCTTGCAGGCTGGCGAGCCGCCGGTAGCCTTGCGCCGTATCGAGCCGCAGATCGGCGGGCGCGTCTTTGACCGCTGCCAGCTTTTCCAGATACTGCCCGGAAACTTCGGCCAGCCGCGCCCGGGCCACTACGGTTCCAGGTGCATCGCTCAGATCGTCGCTGAGCTCGGTCAACATGAAGCGCGCCAGTTTGCGCAGTTCAAAGAACCGTGCGTCGGCCTCTGCTCGTGCGTGTTCGGCGCGGAAATAAGAGACGGTGCTGACTGTCGTTGCCGCCACCAGCGCCAGCGCGGCCAGTGCAGTCAGCGCCAGTCCGCGCCTGTGCCGCATGATGAAACGACCGGCATGATAGTTCCACCCGGCCTCGACTCGCGCCCGCACCGGAATGAAGCTGCGATGCCGGCGGATGTCAGACATGAAGGTTGCAACATCGGGATAGCGATCGTCAGGCCGCTCACTCAGCGCCTTGGCAGCAATGGCCGCGAGATCGCCATCAAGCTGGCCCACCGGCAGGCGCGTTCCGGGGACATAGCTGCCACCTGCCTCAGTTGCAGTGCCCGGCGTCGCGCAGCCCAGCATTCCGAGCATCAGCACGCCCAGGCTGAACACGTCGCTGGCAATCGTTGGCGCAATGCCCACGGCGCGTTCGGGCGCGGCATAGCCCTTGGTCAGCGGATAGGGGTCACCGCTTTCGTCGTCATCCAGCCCGACGATCAGCCGCGCGATGCCGAAATCAAGCAGATGCACCCGCCCATCGGTGCTCATCAGCACGTTCGATGGTTTGATATCGGCGTGAATTACAAGGTTGCGGTGGGCATAAGCGACCGCTTCGCCAACCGCCTCGACCGCATCGAACCGGGCCTCGCGACTGGCTCCGCGCGCCTTAAGCGCCTCGGTGATCGGTGCGCCATCGACATAATCCATCGCCAGCCACGGCCGCCCGTCGGTTTCGCCACCGTCGAGGATGCGGACCACGCCCGGGTGTGAGAGCCGGGCGAGGATGCGGCGCTCCTCGGCAAACCGGGCCTGCGCCCGGGGGCTGGCAATATCGCCGCGAATGAGTTTGATTGCCACGGTCTGCTGGAACACGCCGTCGTCACGTTCGGCCTTTACCACCGCCCCCATCCCGCCGCGCGCGATCTCTGCCGTGACGCGATAGGGGCCGATGTGATCGGGGATGGTATCGACCACGCTCATCGGGCGGATGAAGCTTTCGGTCGGCAAGAGGCGGAATTCGCCGCCATCGAGCGCCAGCAAGTGTTCGACCCTGGCGTGCAGGACTGGATCATCGCCGCAGCGTTCAGCAATCATCGCGGCGCGCGCTGCCGGATCATCGATCCCCAGCACCTCCTCAATGATTTCCAGAGCTTTGGCTTCGGTGGACATCTTGCCGGTTCTACACTTTCTGATGGCGGATTGTAGTCAGGCTGCGACCCTGATCTTCCTGACTGCAACTTCGCTCAGAAACGCATTGCCGCAGACAGTCCCAGTGTGCCCGAATGGGCGGTGTAACCGTTGACGTCAGACGTCGAGAAATTGCGCTGGAAGCTATAGCTGGCGCGGATCTCGCCCCAGCGCATCGGCCGCCAGACCACTCCGACACTGGCGGACCAGTTGTCATCCCGCCTATCTACACCCACCAGACTGGTGAAATAGGAATCGAAATTGCGCCGCTGATACTGCCCGCTGATGTAGCCCAGCACCGGCGCGCGTTTTGATAGCGGCGCGCTAACCGTTACTCCGGCGCTGCTGCTCCAGGCGCTGTAGTCCCCCGGATGGGCGATTACCCGCTCTGCCGAAGCCGCCGGTTCAATCGTGAAGGCGCGATACTGGAACGGCATAGCGGCAGACAGTTGAAAGCGGTGCGAGGTAAGCTGGCGGCTCTTGAAATCGCCGGTAAGCACGATTGTCGGCTGGTAACTGGCGATCACGGCCAGCCGCCCGAAATTGGCCCGCGCGCCAACGCCACCGGAAATCGCGTTGTAGTTCAGCGCATGCTGATCCAGATAACGCACCCCCACGGCCCCGACTGAGGCGAAAATATCTACCTTGCCGCCGATCCGTGTGCCCATGCTTACCCCGATCTGGGCCTGACCAAAGGCATCGTTTACCGGGCTGACCGGCGAGAGGTAGGCGTTGGTCGTGCCACTGAAATCGAGCGATCCGCTGAGCGTGAACAGCCGCGTTCGCCGGGTCAGGACGATGTCGGTGTCGCCGGTCAGCATCGCCTCTTCGCGATCCTTGTCGGTGAGCACGCGCATCTGGCTGCGGACGCGCTCATCGATATTGTTGGCCGGGGCACTCTGCGCCATGGCGGGGACAGCGCTGGCCAGAAGTGCCAATGCGGCGAAGGTGATTTGCTTAATGGACACCGTCTGAGCTCCCGTTCTGAACTATGGCTCTGGGCACGGTTATCCGGCCATTTTTAGGATCGAGTTCGGCAGCGATCCATGTGTTGCCGGTTTGGCCATTGGGTGCGGCAACAGTCAGGATTGACCGTCCGCCAACAATGGTTGTGCCATTGCCGAGCGACTGCGTGGTGCCGCCGCGGACAATCTGGATCGTTGCCTGCGAGGCATTTGACAGATTGGTGCTCGTGGCGCTGGGATCGCCAAAGTTGAACACCGAGATCCGATAGACCCCGCCGCGATTGAGCGCTGAAGTGAGGATCACCTCACTCCCGGCATTACAGATGCAATCCTTGATAAGCTGGGCATAGGGCTGCGCCGCAAGATCGCCTTTTGCACTGAAGTAGATGTGGAATCGGTCAGCGGTATTGGCACCGAGAGGCCCGGTCAGATGCAGATCAAGGTCAAAGGCGTTCGCCCCCCAGGTGAGGATGACGTTGAACGGCTGTGCCAGAAGTCGATCAAGCCCCGACCGGCCATTGGCGGTCAGCTCGCGCAGATAGGCGTCTTCCTGACTGAACAGGCTGGCGGCGATGTAGCCCCCGCTTTCACGCCCCCAGCGCCCGGTCGGATCAAGCTGCACCTGAAAGCTGCCGGCGCTGTAACTCTTGTCGGCCAGTTCGGCATTGCTCCGGCCGTTTGACTGATCGAAGGGGCTGCGGTGGCGTGGCTGAGTGAGATGGTAGAGGACTTCGTTGAGCGATTCGACGGCGGGGTCGGTGTAATCCAGCGTCCCCCGGATCAGCGGAATACCGAATGTGCGTGGATCAAAGCCAAGGGTGGAAAGTGAGTTGCCCGCACTGGAAAGCGAATTGCCCAGTGAGGAGAGCGAATTGCCCACCGATGACGGTGTAATGTGGTCCGTTGGCGGGTGGCTGAAGTCGTAATTTTGATAGATAGCTTCGAGCCGGACCTGCGGAAGCGTTCGATTTGCGGCATATGCGTCATAGACATAATCTGAACCGAACCGCTGATCCACCATCGACCGCCAACGGGCATCTTGAGCGGTTTGACGTTGCGCGGCGGCGGACAGTCGCGCTTGTTCATCAGCAATAGCATCGAATTCCGCGTCCATATTCCCGTCGAACGAATTCAGACCGCTCTCACCGCTGCCGCCAGTTGCGCTGCCACCGCCGCGAGCACGCGCTTGAGCGAGAATAATTTGTGCGCGAACCGCCATTGGCACGTGCGCCCAGTCGATCGAACCGTCGGGCAATCGTGGAATGCGCGAGAGGATCGCGTCGAGGACTGATCCACTGCTGCTGGATGCACTGCCGCTGCCCGCCCGGGGATGTCCAAGCTCATCGACCTGCTGATAGCGCCGAACTTCGATTAGAACAACCGGTGCAGGAGCGGGCGGAGTTGGCCGTGTTTGGGTGGGCCTGGGCGGTAATGGTCGCGGCCGTGGCCGTGGCGAAGGTGTTTGTCCAGCGACCTCGCCCGGCTGCGGCACGCGGAAATCCGCATAAGGATCGGCAGGTGGTATCGTGCCATGTCTAACCGGTGGCCTTGGCCTGTTACCGATGCTCGGAGTGGGAACTGGTGAAGGGTCGGGTAAATCAACCGTCGATTGCGCCGGGATTGGAATAGAAGAGGGCGTTGGCCGCCCACCGCCGCCCAATGCGGGCAGGTTGCGCAGGTTGGGGCGAGGTGCCGGCGGTGGAGCTACCACGGGGCCGTTTCCCGACGCGGAGTTTAGGATTGCAAGATAAGAAAAGGGATTCGAGGGGGCCGGACGCTGCGGCGTTTGCGGCCAGTTTCTGGGATCAGGGCCATAGTGCTGGGCAAGGTCGTTCCGCCTTGCAACGATGATATTGACAATCTGGTCGTGTCGCTCGTCCAAGACGCGGG
>JANLOZ010000056.1:0-11400 GCA_031366845.1 Novosphingobium sp.
GACTGACAGGGCAGGGCTGGCGCGGTCATAGGGCAGGCAGTCCCACGCGGGGAATTCGATCACTTGCAGCTCGGGGGCGAAGAATTGCGCAGCCTCGGCAATCGCGCGCATCGCGGCATCATCAGGCGCGACGAAAACCGCCCGCCCGCCCGCTGCCCGCGCCAGGTCCGCCATAACCAGCGGCTGCGCGCCGCGGGCGATCGAGGAGAGGGTGAGTGAAGCTTTCGCGGATAGGATGCGGTTCAGGTCAGGCATGTTCACTCAAGGGCAGGGGCAATAGCAAATGCCCCGCAGGCCGAATTGATGGCATGCGGGGTTCGATTCGTATTTGCCTTTAGCGAGCCTTCGCTGGCCTGTCAGCGCGGAATATCGACGTAATCCAGCCGCTGCATGCGCTGCATCATTGGCCCTGCATATTTTTCCGGCGCCGAAAGCGTACCGAGCGCCCAGCCGAGAATATCGACGTCTTCTTCGTCGATCAGCGCTTCAAACCAGGCTGCCTCGCCCTCGTCCCAATCGCCATGAAAGCGATCAAAATAGCAGCCGATCATGTAATCCGCCTCTCGCGTGCCGCGATGCCACGCGCGGAAATGCATGCGTTTGAGGCGGAGGATGAGGGGCATTAGGGGCATGAGGGAGCCAATTAAGCTACAAGCCCTGCCTCAACAAGCCACCTAACCAACATCGTCATCCTGAACTTGTTTCAGGACCCATTTTTCCGCACACGCGGAGCTCACCTCTTTGGTGTAAGCCTCACGCCGCGGCCCTGAAGAGCCGCACCGCAAAAGTTAGCCCACCACCCATCAAACTGAGTTAGCGGCACAATGGGTCCTGAATCAAGTTCAGGATGACGATGTTTGTAGCTGTGGCCGAGCGCGCTATAGCCTCTCCATGCGCCCCGATCGTCTCAATCCTCTGTTCGTTGAAACGCAAAGCCTCAAGGGCGTTGGGCCAAATCTTGCCCGCCCGCTCGAACGCCTTTCGCTGACCCGGGTCAAGGACCTCGCCTATCACCTGCCCGACCGCTTTGTGCAGCGCCGCGCGGTGGCTGATCTTGACGAGGCGAGCCTTGGCGAAAACGTGGTCATCGCGCTGACGCCAATCGAATATCGTGGCACATCGGGGCGCGGGCCGTTCCGGGTGCTGGCGTCTGATGGCCCCGGAAACATCTGCGCGATCACCTATTTCGGGCGCAACACCGGCTGGGCGAAGAAACAGTTGCCGCTGGGCGAGAAGAAGTGGATCGCCGGGCGGCTCGATCAATACGGGCAGATGTTGCAGATCGTTCACCCCGATCACGTGAGCGACACGGGGAGCGAATTGCTCGGCGCGCTGTGTGAGCCGGTTTATGCGCTGTCCGATGGCATGACGCAGGGGCGCCTGGCTGCGCTGGTCCAGCAGGCGCTGGGCTTCCTGGCTGAATTGCCCGAGTGGATTGAACCGCGCCTGTTTGACAAGATGCTCTGGCCACATTGGCGCGACGCGATGATCTTGGCTCACAAGTGCGAACATGCCTCGGCGCGTGACCGGCTGGCCTATGACGAACTGCTGGCGAACAGCCTTGCACTGATGCTCGTGCGCAGAGCCAATCGGGCCAGGATTGGACTGCCACTGCATGGCGATGGCTCGCTTCGGGCAAAGCTCAGCCTGCCCTTTGCGTTAACCGGAGCCCAGCGGCGCACCATTGCCGAGATCGAAGGCGATCTGGCGCAGGCCGCACCGATGCTGCGGTTGCTTCAAGGCGACGTTGGTTCGGGCAAGACGGTGGTCGCGCTTGAGGCGATGCTGATCGCTGTCGAGGCAGGCGCGCAGGCAGCCTTGCTCGCCCCGACCGAAATCCTTGCCCGTCAGCACTATGAAACACTCAGCCGGATGCTCGCAGGCTCAGGCGTGAACATTGCCCTGCTGACCGGGCGCGACAAGGGCCGCCCGCGCGAATCGATCCTGATAGGGCTGCTCGACGGCTCGATTCAGATCTGCATCGGCACGCACGCGATCTTTCAAGAATCGGTCGCCTATCGCAATCTTGCGCTGGTGGTGATTGACGAGCAGCACCGCTTCGGCGTCGGTCAGCGGCTGATGCTGACGCAAAAGGGCAAACGAACGCCGCATTGTCTGGCGATGACCGCCACACCGATCCCGCGCACACTCACGCTGGCACAATATGGCGAGATGGATGTCAGCCGGCTCGATGAGATGCCGCCGGGCAGGCAGCCGATCGATACCCGCGTGGTGGCAACCGAGCGGATGGCCGATGTCGTCGACGCGGTCGGCAGGCATCTGGATGGCGGCCAGCAAGCCTATTGGGTCTGCCCGATGGTACGCGAACTTGAGAACGAAGACATTGCGGCGGCCGAGGCGCGCTATGCCGAACTGAAACTGCGCTTTGGCGATGCAGTGGCCCTGGTTCACGGGCAATTGCGCCCTGAGGTCAAGGACGCAGCAATGGAGCGCTTCGTGCGGGGCGATGCCAAGCTGCTGGTCGCGACCACGGTGATCGAAGTCGGCGTCGATGTCCCGAGTTCTAGCCTGATGGTAATCGAGCAGGCCGAGCGTTTCGGGCTTGCCCAGTTACATCAGCTGCGCGGAAGGGTGGGGCGCGGGTCAGAGAAATCCACCTGCCTGCTGCTGCGCGGCGCGGCGCTATCCGAAACCGCACGCGATCGTCTGGCACTTATGCGCGAGACGCAGGACGGCTTCCGGCTCGCCGAGGAAGACTTGCGCCTGCGCGGCGGTGGCGAATTGCTCGGCACGCGGCAATCGGGCGATACGCCGTTCCGGGTAGCCGATTTTGAACAGATCGCCCGATTGCTGCCGATGGCGCACGATGATGCCCGCCTGCTGATCGAGCGCGACGGCGGGTTGACCGGGGACCGCGGCGAAGCGGCGCGGTTGCTGTTGTATCTGTTCGAGCGCGATTGGGGCGTGCAGCTCTTACGGGGCGGATGATCGCGCTGGATCTGGTCCAGCGCACCTAGGCAATGGCAGCCCAAAGCCGCTTCCGCTCGGCACGCGGGAACAATTCCAAGGTAGATTGGATGCAATGGTTTGGATGACAGGATTCCAGCAAACCGTTGAATATCAATTATAAAATAAGGCATAATCCCCTACACAGCACTTGCACAGCTATGGAATTTAGCGCACGCGCTCCAAACCTGCACGGTTTCTGCACAGTGGAGCGTGGCCATGGCATTCATCATCGACAAGGAAGCGCTGAAGACCGGCCTGATCATTTTCAGGCGGGGCGATGTGGAACACCGCAATTTCTGTTGCCGCATAAAGCTTCCAAAAGAAGATCGCTACAAGACGATTTCACTCCATACAGCGGATCGGGAGTCGGTCCGAGACCGCGCGTTCGATCAGGATGCCGACATCCGGTTTCGCGTGAAGCATGATGTTGCAGTGTTCAATAGTCCGTTTCGGCGCGCCCCGAGAGGCTCTCAGGCTACTTCTGTAAAAATCCGAAATAACGGGAACTTCGCGGGGCGCGCGGCGTTCAATTAATGTGGCGGCAATCGTCGCACGCGCGGAATCGGCGCGGGAAACAGGAGATGTCACATGATCAAGTCGATTTCACTCGCCGGGGCAGCAACACTGCTCGCGCTTTGGGCCGCGCCTGCGGCGCAGGCGGCCGGCGTAAACGACGCGCAGATCGCGCACATCGCCTACACCGCCGGTCAGATCGACATTGCCGCCGGCAAGCAGGCGCTCGCCAAGTCGAGGAACAAGGCGGTTCGCGCCTTTGCGCAGGAGATGGTGCGCGACCATGCGGCAGTTAACGTGCAGGCGCTCGCACTCGTCAAGAAACTTCACGTCACACCGCAAGCCAATGACACCAGCGCCGCGCTGTCGAAGGGTGCAACGGCCGAGCTCAAAACGCTTTCACGCTTGCGCGGTGCTGCCTTCGATCGCGCCTATGTCCGCAACGAGGTCGCCTATCACAGGACGGTTAACGGCGCGCTCAGCGGCACCCTGATCCCGAATGCACAAAACGGCGAGTTGAAGTCCCTCCTGCAAACGGGACTGACGCTCTTTACCGAGCACCAGAAGCATGCCGAGCATCTCGCTGCAGGTATGCGCTGATGTTCCAACGCGGCGGCATTGCGGCGATGATTGCCCCGGCCATTTTACTGGCTGCGGGCAGCTTTTCTTCGGCAATCGCCGGATCGCCGCCACACAAGACCTATACGGTCGTGATTGACAAGGTGAAGTTCGGCGCGGTGCCGTCTGGACTCCGGGCCGGAGACAGCATCCTATGGGTCAACCGCGATTTCTTTCACCACACGGCTACCGCCGCCGACCACAGCTTCGATATTGACCTGGCGGCGGGCAAGAGCGGAAAAATCATGTTGCGCAAAGCCGGACCAATTACAGTTTCGTGCAAGTTCCATCCAGGAATGAAGGTTCGGCTCAACGTGGCAAAATAGTCCAAGGCTGGACCTCCGCGCGCCGATCGAGAACGCGCGCGGGCGATACAACGATGCGGCATGCCTTTATTTCGATTTTCAAGGAGCATCACCATGACTGAAGCCACACTATACGAACGTCTCGGAGGCGCATTTGCCATCGCAGCAGTAATCGACCACTTCAGCGACGCGGTGGTAAAGAATCCAATCGTTGGACAGCAGTCCGAGAATCCGGCGCTCCGGGAGTGGCATACCAACAATCTGGGCAGGCTTCCGGGTCTCAAATTCATGCGCACATTGTGGGTGTGCAAAGTTTCAGGCGGCCCGTTCGAATATACCGCCACGAAACCTGGCAGCACCCCCGCTGGACTGGAAGTCGCCCATCATGACCTCAGAATCACCCCCGCGCAGTTCGATGAAGTTGCCGTTGAGCTCGGGCGAACGCTCGCCGTATTCAAGGTGCCGGATGCGGAGACCAAAGAAGTTCTCGCCGCATTCGCCGCCCACAAGGGTGAGGTGACTGAGGGAAGCACTGAATGATGGCGACCAAGGTCAGCGAAGCGACGCCTGTTCGCGGCAGCGCACATGATGCGCTTTCAGCCTTTCTGGGTGACTGGCGCGCCGAAGGCATATCGTTCGGCGGCACCGACCAATCCGGGGCCGACCCCAAGGCCAATGGCGTCCCGTGGATCAGCACCCACACCGCGCGCTGGCACACCGGCGATTTCTTTCTGGTCCAGGACGAACGCGCGCAGATCGGGGGTGCGCCTTTCGACACCCTCAGCGTCATGGGCGTGGAACCCGGCGACGATTGCTATTTCGCCCGGACCTTCGAGAACCACGGTTTCTATCGGCACTATAGCCTCTCATTCGAAGGTAGGACCTGGCTGCTGGATGGCGAAACTGAGCGAGCCCAAACTGTGTTCAGCGCGGACGGCAACATCCAGTCTATTACGTGGGAATGGCTGCGCGATGGCAAGTGGTTGCCACTGTGCGACCGGGTTGCATCGCGTGTCGATTCGGCTACCGCTCGGTGAACCGGTAGCTAATGTCTGATTTCAGGTCGGGTCCCTAAAGCTCGGAACGACCGATTTGGCGTCGGCAGCAGACCAGCAGCAGTCAGCTCTACGGTCCTGCTCGGGCGCTGGCGCGAGTTGCCTTCCGCAGTCGATCAAAATAATGAGAAAGCGGCGGCCTAATGTAGCCGACATTCGAGGCAAACCGCAAAAGTTCTACACAGTTCCTGCACAGGTCAGAAATGGTATATTCTTACAAATTATATCAGAGGTTTATAAGTCACCGATATAATGGTCGGGGAAAGAGGATTCGAACCTCCGGCCTCTGCCTCCCGAAGGCAGCGCTCTACCGGGCTGAGCTATTCCCCGACCGATCTTGCCCGAGCGAACCCGGGCGAGGCAGGAACGGGCGTATAATGGGGCAATCACGGGGTGGCAAGCGGGCTTTCGCTTGTTTCCCGACGCGGCTACCACTGCGTTATGGCGAGCCCTGCATTGCAAAACGATTCTCCGCAGCCCGAGCACTGGGAGTGGCAATATCTGGGCCTGATGCGCCGCATCTGGGAGCAGGGCGACGAACGGATTGATCGCACCGGCATAGGCACACGCTCGCTTTTCGGTGCTGAAATACGTTTTGATCTATCAGGCGGGCTGATGCCGCTGCTGACCACCAAGCGCGTCTATTGGAAAACCGCAAGCCGCGAATTACTGTGGTTCCTTTCCGGCGACACCAATATTCGATCGCTCTGCGCGCATGGGGTGGAAATCTGGACCGACTGGCCGCTCGATCGTTATCGAAGCGAGAGCGGGGTGGAGATCACCAGGGAAGATTTTTCCAAGCGTATCGTCGAAGACGAAAAATTCGCGTTGCAATGGGGCGATCTCGGGCCGGTCTATGGCAAACAGTGGGTCGATTGGCCTACATATGAGCCTGCGGGTGAGGGGCTGTATCGCAAGGGAAGGGGAATCAATCAGATCGCCCAGGTGGTCGAAAGCCTCAAGATCAACCCCGGCAGCCGCCGCCATATTGTCGAAGGCTGGAATGTCGCTGAGCTGAGCCTGATGGCGCTGCCGCCGTGTCACAAAACCTATCAGTTTCATGTCTCGGGAAATCGCCTGTCGGGCTTGCTCTACCAGCGCAGTTGCGATCTGGGGCTTGGCTTCGCCTTCAATATGTGGTCGCTCGCGCTGCTGACGCGGATGCTGGCGGCGCAGACCGGGCTCCAGCCAGGCGAGGCGGTGTGGATGGGGGCCGATGTGCATCTTTATCTGAACCATGCCGACCTGGTTGTGGAGCAGCTTTCAAGGCGGCCAGCGGGCCATGCGCAACTTGCCATTACGCCGGGCGTTACAAGTATTTTCGACTATCGAATCGAGGACTTTGCAGTTGAAGGCTATGCTCCGCAGGCGTCTATCAAGGCACCCGTTGCGGTTTAGTTGTTGGTGGACGAGGCGCGATGGTTGAGCCATAGTCATTTGGTTGACGATGAAACCACTTTGAAATAATATGTCTCTAACGTAAAACTTTGCAACAGTGTTGCGGCAAGGCGGGAGAGCAGGATCGATGAGCGTAAAGCCACCCAATGGCCGCAATTCGCTGAACAAGGGCGGCAACCGGCCGCCGCTGGAATTCTATGTTCCCGAGCCGAAGTTCCGGCCCGGCGATGCCGTCGATTTTGTCCACGTCACCGTGCCGCCTGCTGGCGCGCAGCCCAGACCAGACGAAGCCTGCGCCGCGATAGATACCAGTGCGCTGTGCTATGATCTGGTCCGCGTTCTGGGTGAAGATCACCGCGCCGTCGGCCCCTGGGACCCCCGGCTCGATCCCGGCACCTTGCGGGAAATGCTGCGCGTCATGGCGCTCACCCGGGCATTTGACGACCGCATGTATCGCGGGCAAAGGCAGGGCAAGACCAGCTTCTATATGAAGTGCACCGGTGAGGAAGCGACCAGCGTGGCCGCCGCGTTTGCGCTGGCCGGCGATGACATGGTGTTTCCAAGCTATCGCCAACAGGGCATCCTGCTCGCGCGCGGTTATCCGATGACCGAGATGATCAACCAGATCTATTCCAACCGCGCCGACAAGCTCAAAGGTCGCCAGTTGCCGATCATGTATTCGGCGCGCGACTATTCGTTCTTCACCATTTCAGGCAATCTCGCCACGCAGTTCCCGCAAGCCGTCGGCTGGGCGCTCGCCAGCGCCAGCAAAGGTGACAGCCGAATCGCTGCCAGCTGGATCGGTGAAGGATCGAGCGCCGAGGGCGATTTCCACGCCGCGCTGACCTTTGCTGCGGTTTACAACGCGCCGGTGGTGCTAAACGTGGTCAACAACCAGTGGGCAATCTCGAGCTTTTCGGGCTTTGCCGGGGCTGAACGCACCACCTTCGCTGCTCGCGCTATAGGCTATGGCATTGCCGGCCTGCGCGTTGATGGCAACGACGCGCTGGCGGTTTACGCCGCAACGCAATGGGCGGCCAATCGTGCACGGTCAAACCAGGGCCCGACGCTTATCGAACACTTCACCTACCGCGCCGAAGGCCATTCAACCTCCGACGATCCCAACCAGTATCGCTCATCGCGTGAGGCCGAATCGTGGCCGCTTGGCGATCCGGTTACCCGGCTCAAAAAGCATCTGATTGTTCTGGGTGAATGGTCAGAAGAACAGCATGTTGCGATGGATATTTCACTCGCTGACGAGGTCAAGGCGGCGACCAAAGAGGCCGAAAAAAACGGCGTGCTCGGCCACGGGCTGCACCACCCGTTCCACACCATGTTCGAAGATGTTTACGAGGAACTGCCATGGCACCTCGAGGAACAGGCCGAGCAGGCAATCCGCGAGCGAAGGATCAAATGGCCGAACTGGAAGGAGTATGAACAATGACGCTTGAGGAAGCGCCACTGTCGCTCGCCAACGCGCCTTCGAAGCGGATGAACATGATCGAGGCCATCAACGATGCGCTCGACATCATGATGACACGCGATCCCGATGTGGTGATCATGGGGGAGGATGTCGGCTATTTCGGTGGGGTGTTCCGCGCCACTGCGGGCCTGCAGAAAAAGCACGGCAAATCACGGGTTTTCGATACGCCGATCAACGAATGCGGTATTATCGGTGCCGCTGTTGGCATGGCTGCCTATGGCTTGCGCCCCGTGCCCGAAATCCAGTTTGCCGATTACATATATCCGGGGCTCGATCAGCTGGTGTCTGAAGCTGCACGGCTGCGCTATCGTTCGGCAGGCGAATTCATCGCGCCGATCACGGTGCGTTCGCCCTTTGGCGGCGGGATTTTTGGCGGGCAGACGCACAGCCAGAGCCCCGAGGCGCTGTTTACCCATGTCGCTGGGCTGAAAACCGTGATCCCCAGCACCCCTCATGACGCTAAAGGGCTGCTGATCGCGGCGATTGAAGACAATGACCCGGTGATCTTCTTCGAGCCCAAACGCATCTACAACGGCCCGTTCGATGGCTTTTATGACAAGCCGGTTTCACCGTGGAACAAATTTGCCGATAGTGTTGTTCCCGAAGGCTATTATTCGATACCGCTCGGCAAGGCGCGGGTGCTGCGTGAGGGCGGGGCGATGACGGTGCTGGCTTACGGCACCATGGTCCACGTAGCCGCAGCGGTCTGCACTGAAAAAGACGTCGATGCCGAAATCATCGACCTCAGAACACTTGTGCCGATCGACATCGAGACTGTTCAAAAGTCTGTGGAAAAGACCGGCAGATGTATGATCGTCCATGAGGCGACGCGCACTTGCGGGTTCGGTGCGGAGCTATCGGCACTGGTGCAGGAACGCTGCTTCTATCACCTCGAAGCGCCAATCGAGCGCGTTACCGGCTTCGATACCCCCTATCCGCACAGCCTCGAATGGGCTTATTTCCCCGGGCCGGTGCGGATTGGTGAGGCGATAGACCGGCTTTTGGGAGCCAAGTGATGGGCCGCTTTACATTCAGACTTCCCGATATTGGCGAAGGCATCGCCGAGGCTGAAATCGTCGCCTGGCACGTGAAGCTTGGCGACCGCATCGAGGAAGACGGCCGCGTTGCCGATATGATGACCGACAAGGCAACGGTCGAGATGGAGAGCCCGGTTTCGGGCACTGTGGTCGAGGTTGCGGGTGACGTTGGCGATGTTATAGCGATTGGCTCCCCGCTGGTGGTTATCGAAGTTGATGGTTTGGGCGAGGGTGAGGGCAGCGCGGGTCCTTCGACAGGCTCGGGACGGGCGGACGTTTTGCCTGAGCCTTTGGAAGAAGCGCTGGCGGAACCTGCTCCCGTACCACTTCCAACTCCAGCTCCACCTACTCCTCCATCACCACCCAAAATCCAAAAACCCGCTCACGCTGAACCTGTCGAAGCAAGCGCGCGCGCCAGGCCCCAAGTCGCTGCGTCCGCAAATGCCAAAGCGATAGCCAGCCCCGCAGTCCGCGCCCGCGCGATGGAACTCGGCATCGATCTGTCCGATGTCCGCCCCGCCGAGGGCGCCCGCGTACGCCATGCCGATCTCGACGCTTTCCTCTCCTACAGCGGCCCCGGCGGATATCGCGCACCCGGCCTCAAGGGCGAGGACCAGCAGGTTCGCGTGATTGGCCTGCGTCGGCGAATCGCCGAGAACATGGCGGCGTCAAAGCGCAATATCCCGCACTTTTCCTATGTTGAAGAATGCGATGTCACCGCGTTGGAGGCGATGCGCGCGCAGCTTAATGAGCACCGGGGCGATAAGCCAAAGCTCACCATGTTGCCGCTGCTGATCACCGCACTTTGCAAGGCGCTGCCCCTCTTTCCAATGATCAACGCCCGCTATGATGACGAGGCGGGGGTCGTCACGCGCTATGCCGCTGTGCACCTTGGCATCGCCGCGCAAACGCCATCGGGGCTGATGGTTCCGGTGATCCGCAATGCGCAGGATCGCAACCTGTGGCAGTTGGCACTGGAAATAGCCCGGCTGGCTGAGGCCGCACGCGGCGGCACCGCAACATCCGAGGAGTTGTCTGGATCGACGCTTACGGTGACCTCGCTGGGCGCGCTTGGGGGCGTGGCGACAACGCCGGTCATAAACCGCCCCGAGGTGGCAATCATCGGACCTAACCGCATCGTCGAGCGCCCGATGTTCGTTCCCGATGGACTGGGCGGCGAGCGGATCGAAAAGCGCAAGTTGATGAATATTTCGATCAGCTGCGATCACCGCGTGGTTGACGGCTGGGACGCGGCGAGCTTTGTTCAAGCAGTGAAGAAGCTGATCGAAACGCCGGTGCTGCTCCTGGCGAGCTGAGGGGAAGGGCGGTGCAGACAGACAGCCGCATTGATGATTACATCGCCAAGGCCGCGCCTTTCGCTCAGCCGATCCTGCGCCACATGCGGGCTCTGGTCCATTCGGCGGTGCCAGGGCTTGAGGAAACCATCAAATGGTCGATGCCGCATTTTGTGCTCGGCGGTAAAAACCTGGCCGGGATGGCGGCGTTCAAGGCGCATTGCGCGCTGACCATTCACGGCGAAGGCCGTCAGGGTATCGCCGGGAACAGTGCCATGGGCCAGTTCGGCAAGATCACGCAGATATCGGATCTGAGCGACGAGTCCGTGATAGCGGCGCGTCTGCAAGCGGCCGCGGCGCGCATTGCCGAAGGCGGAACCGCAGTCAAAACGCGGTCTGGCGCAGCCAAAGTAGCGAAAGCGGAAATCGCGGTGCCTGATGATCTCGCCTCAGCGCTTATCGCCAACCCGGCGGCCAAGGCCACGCTTGATAATTTCGCCCCCTCGCATCGCCGCGAATATCTTGAATGGATCGTCGGCGCAAAACGCGTGGAAACGCGTGAAAAACGGATTGCCACCGCGATCACCCAGCTTTCCGAGGGCAAGAAGCGCAACTGGAAGTACGAAAACTGCTGATCAGCGCACGACCGCGCTGTAGGCGATGTGTCCAGCCTTGCCCGGCGAGCTGATGCGCCAGCGCAGGTGGGTGACGTCTTCAGGCGTCGCC
>JANLOZ010000082.1:0-5027 GCA_031366845.1 Novosphingobium sp.
ATCACCGACATATGCGCGGAGGCGAGCAGCGGGTACTTGCCTCCGGGCACATAGCAACCTGCGGCATTGAGCGGCAGGTTTTTATGCCCCAGCACCACGCCGGGCAGCGTTTCAACTTCTACATCCTGCATCGAATCCCGCTGGATCTGGGCGAAATTGCGGACCTGCGTCTGCGCGAATTCAATATCGCGGACGTCTTGCGGGCTAAGCGTGTCGATGCACACGGCAATCTCTGCATCGGTCAGACGGTAGCTGTCACGGTCCCAATTGTCGAAGCGGATGCTCAGTTCGCGCACTGCATCATCGCCGCGCAATTCGATATCAGCCAGAATGCCTTCAACAGTATCGCGCACCTGACGATTGCTTTCGGCCTTCGCTTCTGCGGTCGCACCCCGCTTTAGATGGATTGCCACCAGAAATCTCCCTCTTCGAATGCCTGGAACTAGCAGTCACACCCGGGCGCGGTAGATGGACATTAGCACACTGTGAACTACTGCGGGCATCACCCTGCCGCACAATCATGGTCTTTCGAGTCGCTCCAGTCGTTCGATCTCACGGCTGACGCGGACCGCGGCCTCGTCGCAGGAGAGCATGGCAGGGTGCAAATCGTGCCCCTTCACATACTGCGCCCGCGCTTCGATGCCCTCGACGATTAACTTGTCTTCGCGGTTCAGCGCCTGTTGTTGCCAGGCCTGCAGCACCTCGTCGATCGCCGGGTCGGCAATGGCGAAATTGCGTGAAGAACCATAGAAATAGAAGCAGCTCGTCGCTGTCTCGGGCGTCAGGATATGGGTGCCGCGCGAATTCAAGCTGTCTTCTCGCGCAGAGCCGGTGGGAGCCACGGCGATAAAATTGAGCATTGCGCTGACCATGTTCCAGCGGATGTCGTTCCACAGGTCGACCGGTCCGTTCACGCCTTGCAGAAACTTGCCCATGAGCACGCTGGGTGTGCCGCCAGGAATGAGCATCAGCGCCTCAATCTCGTTTTCACGCACGATCACCTCGCGCACCTGGCGGTCGAATGCATCGGACGCGGCATTGCTGGCGTGGACGTATTGCGCGTGACCCAGGTCCATCAGATTATCGACCAGCAGCTTGTAACTGCATTGCACGTGGCCCACTCCGCCAATGGTGCGCCGGGCCGGATCGGTCCGACAGCTGAAGTCGGGGATTGCTTGCGAATCGGCCAGCGCCGGATCGCCAGGCCAGATCCAGATCAGGTCATCGCGTTCGACCACCGGGAAACTGCGGACATCAAGCGCAGCGGGCCGCGCGCCGTTACCATGCGGATTGTGAACGCAGCGTCCCGCGCCATCGAATTCGAGGCCGTGATATGGGCAGTGGATGTGCCCGCCGACCAGTTTGCCATGGCTGAGTGCGGCGAAGCGGTGCGGGCAGATATCCAGCAACGCACTCGCCGAGCCATCCGGCTGACGGAACAATACCACCGGGGCACCCAGAATGGTCCGGCCGAGTGGAGCTTCGCCAAGCTCTTGCGGCAAGGCGGCGACATACCATGCGTTGAAGACAAACGACATCGCTGCAAACCTCAATCACCGGAAGTGCCGGTAATCGCCCTGGCCAGGCGCCTGACCGGCGGCGCAATAATGAAGACCACCGGAAAGGCGATGATCCATGAAACCGGCCATGAAACAGAAAACTTCAAACCGGCTGCGGCCGTCAATCCGACAGCCCGGAATGTCGCGACCGCAGTGACGATACCCGACATCAAGCCCGACAGCAGCGCGGCGAAGACCAACCCTTCGAACCGCGCGGGAAGCAGCGCCTTCATCGACAAGCTTTCCCGGCGATCCGGATCACGATCCCCCAACCTAGAATTTGATCCCGGCCCGGACGCCATAGGTGCGCGGCGTGGTCGTGCCGGCAATCAGGATACTGGCAGTGGGGTGGGTCGAGGAATAGATCGGAGTGCGTTTGTCTTCGATATTGCGAACATAGGCGCTGATGAACCACCGTTGGTCTGTTGGCCCGAACTGGATATGCGCAGAGCTTGACCAAACCCCGGGGAGCGTCTGTTCGGGCAGGTAGGCAAAGCCGATGTTGCGAATGCCCTTGAACTGCGTTTCGGCGCCAATCACAAGCTCGAAATCACCCATCGGAATGGTTTGCTGGGCTGCGAGGTTGACCGTCCATTTCGGCGAATTGTACGAAGCAAAGCCCGAACAATCGATCGTATAAGGCGAGGTACTTGCCGCGTTGAACGATACGGCGCAGCCGGTCAGCGGCGGAAGGCCCGGCCCGGCCTTGTACACGAAGCTCTTCTGTACAGCGTCAAGATACTGGACGTCGGCGCTGACCATCGTGTTCGGCGTGATCAGGAAGCGCCCATCCACTTCGACGCCCTTGATTTTCGAAGCGCCGACGTTCTCGGTGTAATTGGCCGGACGGCCGTTAATGTCGAGCCCGACGTGGTTGACCTGCTGGTTCTTGTAATCCCAGATGAAAGCTTCAAGGTTGAGCTGGACCCGGTTATTGAGGAACCGGTTCTTCATGCCAAGAGTATAAGCGGTGATCGTTTCCGGGTCGAAATCCTCATGCCCTGCTGCGGCTGAGAACCCACCGGAACGATAGCCGGTTTCGACGCTGGCATAGAGCATCGACTGCGGCGCGACATCGAACTCCACCGCCCCGCGCCAGGTGACCTTGCTGCTCGACTTGGTCCGGTTGAACACCGAATCCGAGCGGATGATCAAGTAGTTCGGCGGTCCGGGCGAAGTGAACACCGGGATCGGCGCGCCGCCAGCGGCGGGGAACGGGAACGAAAGCAGCGAAGGATCGCTGACCAGCGGGATTTGCGGCGCGGTCGGGCAGTTAGGTGCCCCAAACGCGTTCGTTGCCAAGCAACTGATCACGGCACCAACGGCGGAATAAGTAAAGACCTTGTCGTCCTTGGTATAGCGGACGCCGCCTACCAGTCTCATCTGTTCAGACAAGTTGGCGACCAGCCGACCGAACCCGGCATATGACTTTGTGAAGTAGTTCGGTTTGAGCCAGTTGGCCGTATTGGTGATGGTCAGTGCGGTATTCGAGTGAATCTCTTCATTGTAATAATAGGCACCCAGTGTGTAATCGAAAACGCCAATCCGGTTGCCGGCAAACCGGGCTTCAAGGCTAAACTGTTCGTCAGTTTCGTAGTTTTTGTACATGAATGCGCCGGCGGTGGCGACATCATCAATCCTGGACGTCCGCCAAGCCGGAATGACGGTGAGCGTACCCGCGCCGGTTTTCCAAGTAAGCTCGGCATTGGCTCCATAGAAATCGTGCTTCTGAGAGGGATAGGGAACCAGCGGTCCAAGCAGCTGCCCGAAAGCTCCGAACACCACTGACTGCCGGTAAGCTTGCGCAACGGCAGATGAAACGCCCTGGCTCTCCGCCAGTGTTGTTGGGATGAAGTTGTAGTAACTGGTACCGGCCACCGGCCCGGCGCCGACGGGAATGGCGTTGTTGCGCACGTATTTGCCAAAATAGTTGACGCTGTAGCCCGCACCGCCATTGTGGGCATAATCGCCCGCAACGCGAAGGGTCAGGTTAGGAGTGAGTTCGGCCTTCATCTGAACGCGCAAGGCGTAAGTCTTTTCGTCGGTGGTGCCGTCAGCCAGATAACCATCGTGATTGGAAGTCGTCGCCGATACCCGCAGCGCGCCGTTTTCGCCCATCGGAGCGTTAATCGCGCCTTCGGCGTTGATCGTGCTATAGTTGCCGTAAGTCGCGTTGACAAAGCCCGACAGCTCACCCAGCTTGGGCTGGGCTGGCAGGATGTTTATCGCGCCGCCGGTAGCGTTGCGGCCATAGAGGATGCCCTGCGGCCCCTTCAGCACCTCGATCCGGTCAAGATCGTAGAATACCCCGGTGGTCGAACTTGGGCGGCCGATATAGACGCCGTCATAGTTGAACGCGATCGCCGGATCGCTGGCCGCAACGACGGTGAAGTTGCCGACCCCGCGCATGAAGATGATGTTGCCGGTGCTGTTCGGTTCGATCTGCAACGACGGCACCAGTTCATTAAGCGCCCCGGCCTGCGTGACATTGGCCGCGGCGAGCGAAGCGCCGCTGATCACTGCCAGCGGCACTGCGGCCTTCTGCGAACTTTCAGACCGGCGCTGAGCAGTGACGATAATCTCGCCCAGGCCGTCCTGACTGGCGCCATCCGGCTTGACAAGAACATCGGCGCGCTGGGCAGAGGCTATGGCCGGGAAGCTCAACACCAGGGCGGTTGAGGCAAGGAATGTGGTGCTGCGCATGATGATTGTATTCCCCCACTTAAGGCACGCATTTTCGCGTTAAATGCAACGCGTCGCGGCAAATTTCTGAATCACGCGTTAGCTCGATTTTGGGCGTAGGGGCCGATGGTGCAATGGCCTGAGCGATACAGAAAACGCATCATTCTTAAGCTACGTAAGCACCCACACTGCAAGCCAGTGCGAAGCCAAGCTGCTGAAGGTGGAGCGCCGGGCCAAACCGGTGGTGATCAATGCAATGGCCAGTGCCGGGCACCAGCCGTGCGTCAACCATGGGGGATGCACCCAGCGCCGCTCCAAACCCGCTGACTTCATCCTGACTGACAATCCACAGCCGGTCAAACTCACCCTGCCGGTAGTGCACCGGCACCGTAATGGCGCCGAGCACTTCGCCTGCAACCAGGCTCCACGCCCCGGTTATCGCCAGCAATTCCGCCTTTGGTGCCGGGGCATCGGCGATGTGGCCGGCTTTCGGCATGTCGGCGTCATAGCCCCCCTCTGGCCCGAACATGACCTGGTCCTTGATCTCGGGCGGCACGGCGACAAGCGGGATGTCGGGCAGCGCTTGCCAACGTTCGAAATCGCCCGGCGTGGTTGTCAGACCCAGGCCGGATAGAGCCACGCCATGCAATGGCAGGTTGCCCGGCGCACTGGCGATGGTCGCCACGATCGCGGCGCCTATGGAATGTCCGATCAGCACAATGCCGGCGCAATCCGTGCCGTATTCCTGCCAGATCGCAGCGAGCGCACCGGTCAGGAAGGCCGCCT
>JANLOZ010000092.1:0-1711 GCA_031366845.1 Novosphingobium sp.
TGCGCTGGTGCTGACGGTCATTGGCATTGGCGCGGTTCGAACCACGCCGGTCGATGCGCTGCCCGACCTGTCCGATGTGCAGGTCATCATCCGCACCACCTATCCCGGCCAAGCGCCGCAGATTGTCGAGAATCAGGTCACTTACCCGCTGACTACAACGATGCTCTCAGTTCCCGGCGCGCGCGTTGTGCGCGGCTATTCCTTCGTCGGTGACAGCTTTGTCTATGTGCTGTTCGAGGATGGCACCGATCTCTATTGGGCGCGCAGCCGCGTGCTGGAATATCTCGGTCAGGTGCAAGGTAAGCTGCCAGCGGGTGCAACCGCCTCGCTCGGTCCCGATGCCACCGGCGTGGGCTGGATTTACGAATATGCGCTGGTCGACAAGACAGGGCAGCACGATCTGGCCCAGCTCCGCAGCATTCAGGACTGGTTCCTGCGCTATGAGCTGAAGGCGGTTCCCGGCGTCGCCGAAGTCGCCAGCATCGGCGGCATGGTCAAACAATATCAGGTCGTGGTCGATCCGCAGAAGCTCGCCTCATACGGCGTGACGGCGGGGGACGTTTCCGACGCCCTCAAGCGCGCCAATCAGGAAACCGGCGGCGGTGTCGTGGAAATGGCCGAGGCCGAATATATTGTCCGCGCCACCGGCTATCTGAAATCGCTGGACGACTTCCGCGCCGTACCGATCCGCACGGCAGCGGGCGGAATCCCCGTCTTGCTGGGCGATGTCGCCACAGTGCAGGTCGGCCCGGATATGCGGCGCGGCATTGCCGAACTCAACGGCGAAGGCGAAGTTGCCGGTGGCGTGATCGTCATGCGCCAGGGCAAAAATGCTCGTGAAGTGATTGAGGGCGTCCGCACCAAACTCGCGGACCTCAAGGCCAGTCTTCCTGCCGGTGTCGAAATCGTCACCACCTATGATCGCTCTGGCCTGATTGACCGCGCGGTCGAGAATCTCACTGGCAAGCTGTTCGAGGAATTCCTGATGGTCGCGCTCGTCTGCGGCCTGTTCCTCTGGCACGCGCGATCCGCGCTGGTGGCGATCCTGACCCTTCCCTTGGGCATCCTGCTCGCTTTCATCGTCATGCGGGTTCAGGGGCTGAACGCCAATATCCTCTCGCTTGGCGGCATCGCCATTGCCATCGGCGCTATGGTCGATGCGGCGGTCGTGATGATCGAGAACGCCCACAAGCACCTCGAACGCTGGTCGCATGATAACCCCGGCAAAGAACTGGAAGGCGCGGAACGATGGGGTGTCGTCACCAATGCAGCGGCAGAGGTTGGCCCGGCGCTGTTCCTCAGCCTACTCATCATCACATTTTCGTTCATTCCGATCTTCTCGCTGCAAGGCCAGGAAGGGCGGCTGTTCGCGCCGCTGGCCTTCACCAAGACCTATGCGATGGCGGGCGCTGCGCTGCTCTCGATTACGCTGATCCCGGTGCTAATGGGCTGGCTGATCCGGGGACGTATCCCGCGTGAGGATAGCAACCCGATCAACCGTTTCCTGACGCGCATCTACCGCCCCGCGCTCGATTGGGTGCTGGCCAAGCCCAAGGCCGCGCTGCTTATCGCTGGGCTGGTGTTCGCCTCCAGCCTTTGGCCGATCAGCCAGACAGGCGGCGAGTTCATGCCGCAGATGAATGAGGGAGACTTGCTTTACATGCCCTCAGCCCTGCCAGGGATTTCGACCGCAACAACATCGAGATTGCTC
>JANLOZ010000104.1:0-8744 GCA_031366845.1 Novosphingobium sp.
ACCAGGACCGCGTCGGCCACCAGACCAGCCGACAAACTTCCCGGCCAGTCGATCCGCGCGGCCAAAACCTCGCCGCCCTCAACCAGCAAGGCGCGGTGCTCGGCTATGCCCTCCTCGATCAGCCAGTCAGCCAAGGGCAAAGCCCGCCGCCAAAAGTAAGGCACGAGTTTCAAACAGCGGCAGGCCCATTACGCCCGAATGGCTGCCCGAAATCCACGCGATCAGTCCTTCGGCGCTGCCCTGGATGGCATAGGCGCCAGCCTTGCCATGCCACTCCCCTCCGGCGAGGTAGGCGTCAATCTCGGCCGAGTTGAGCCTTTTGAAGCGGACGATCGTTTCGCTTAACCGCTCGCGCATCGAACCGTCAGGCGCGCGCAGAGCTATGGCTGAAAGCACCACGTGCCGCCGCCCGGATAGCAGCGTCAGGCATTTTCGTGCCGTGGCTTCATCCTCAGCCTTGGGCAGGATACGGCGACCGAGCGCTACGACCGTGTCGCCTGAAAGTACGAAGCTGTCAGCAACGCCGACCGCCAGTGCCTTTTCCCGCGCCATGCGCTGGGCATAGGCGCGCGGCACTTCTGCCTGCGTTGGCGTTTCATCGATATCGGTCGAAACAACCGCCGCCGGCGCAATCCCCAACCGCGCGAGCAATTCGCTTCGCCGGGGAGATGCCGAGGCAAGGATAAGGCTGGGCGAAACCACCCGGCCGGTCAGAACTGGCCGGGGCCGCCGCGTCCGGGCATGAAGCGGTAAGTGATGCGGCCTTTGGTCAGATCATATGGCGTCAGTTCAACCAGAACTTCATCGCCCACCAGAACCCGGATGCGGTTCTTGCGCATCTTGCCAGCGGTGTGGCCAAGGATCTCATGATCGTTTTCAAGGCGGACCCGGAACATGGCATTAGGCAACAGTTCAACGACTGTGCCGCGCATTTCGAGTAGTTCTTCCTTCGCCATAGGCGATTTGCATCCGTCCTGATTGCCCTAAGATTGCGCGCCCATAGCCGCGCCCTGTTGAAAAGGGAAGCCTTGATAAGGGAAGTCCGCAATCCGCAGGAGCGACAAATTGTTACGCACTGCGACTTGCCGCGCATGCGGCAGTCGAGCAGGGGACGCCGGATATGAAAAAGCTCCCCTACCTCACGGCAATCTCGCTGTTTCCGATCGTCTTTTCGGGTTCCGCCAGTTTTTCCGGTGCCGCCAGTGCCGCTGAAGCTGTGGCAGCGCCAGCACCTGCGGCTTCGGCAGATCAGAAGGCCAACCAATCGCCCCCGTTGGCCGGTGAGGACGAGCAGGCGCAGGAAGATGCCGCGCGACAAGCTGGCCAGATCGTCGTCGTGGCTGACCGCATTCAGGGGCAGGTTGATGCCCCGGAAAAACCAATCCAGACCCTGGGCGAAGCTGAAATTGCCGCGCTGGGTGCGACCTCGATCGCCGATCTTCTTGCCGCGATTGCCCCGCAAACCGGATCCGGACGGGGCAGGGGCGGCGGCATGCCGGTGATGCTGCTCAACGGCCAACGCATTTCCAGCTTCCGCGAAATGCGCAATATCCCGCCCGAAGCGATCAAGAAGGTGGAAATTCTGCCCGAGGAAGTCGCGCTGCGATATGGCTATGCCGCCAACCAGCGCGTGGTGAACCTGATTCTCAAGTCGCATTTTTCCGCCAGAACCCTTGAAGTGGAATATGGCGCCCCCGACCGCGGTGGTTCGTCCACGAGCCAGGTTCAGGCGACGCTATTTTCGGTAAATGGCCAGAAACGGCTCAATCTGAATGGCGAGCGCAATCGCACCACTGCGCTCACCGAAGCTGAACGCGGCGTCAAGCAGGCCCTTTCCAGCCTGCGCGCAGTTTCGACCGATCCCGATCCGGCGGCGGCGCGAACGCTGATCCCGGAAAGCACCAACGCCACGCTCAATGCCACCTGGTCCACCGGGTTTGGCCCCAAAGGCCTTGATGGCGCGCTGACGCTGAACGGCACCGTGTCGCGCGCAGACAGTCACTCGCTGTCGGGCCTTAACACCGTGGTTTTGACCAATCCCAGCGGCAGCGCCAGCGCGATCCGCACTTTCGGCGATCCGCTGCGCCGCGATAACAGCACCGTGACCGTGCAAGGCGGAGCAACGCTCAACAAGCAGTTCGGCAACTGGCGCTTTACCGCCACGCTCGATGCCAGTCACATCACCAGCGACACCCGGATTGATCGCCGCGCGGACCCCAATTCGCTGACGGCAATCACGGCAGCGGCAGCTGCGGGAACGCTGGCACTGAATGGCCTGTTGCCGAGAATCGCTGCAACCGGTTCTGACCGCGCCTATTCGGTCAATGATTCTGCCGCCACCTTGCTAACGCTGGTTGGCCGCCCGTTCCGCTTGCCCGCTGGCGATGCAGCGATGACGTTGCGCGCAGGCTACGCCTATACCGGGATTGCGAGCGACGACACGCGCAGCGTGGCCGGACACACTGCCTTGCGCCGCAATGACCTTTCCGCCGGGATCAATCTTGGCCTGCCGATCACCAGCGCGCGCGACAACGTGCTGGGGGCGATCGGCACAATTTCGCTCAATCTCAGCGCTGGAATCGATCATCTGTCCGATTTCGGATCTGTGATCGATTGGAGTGCCGGACTGAACTGGCGGGTCACCGAAAAGCTGAGCCTTTCGGCAAGCTGGCTGGTTAACGAACAGGCACCTGATCTCGGTAGTCTGGGCAATCCGCAGGCGGTCAGTTTCAACGTGCCGATTTATGATTTCACGCGCAATGAAACCGCGCTGGTGACAGTCACTTCAGGCGGAAATCCCGCGCTGCTCAAGCAACGCGACCGCGATCTCAAGCTGGGGCTCAATTGGGATCTGCCGATAATGAAGAATTCCAGCCTGATAGTTGAATATTTCCGCAATAATTCAACCAATGTTACCGCGTCGTTCCCCGTCCTCACCCCCGATATTGAGGCGGCATTTGCGGGCCGGGTCACCCGCGATGGCAGCGGCAGGCTGATTGCCCTTGATCGCCGTCCGGTCACATTCGCCAGCGAAAAGTCTTCGCGGCTGCGCTGGGGCGTCAATCTCGGCGGCAATCTGGGCAAGCAAAGTGCCATGCAGCAGGCGATGCAAAGCCAGATGGGACGCGGAGGGGGTGGACGCGGCGGCGGCGGCGGTGGTGGTGGCCCTCCCATGGGCGGCTTTGGCGGACCTCCGGGCGGTGCGGGGCGCTGGTCGCTCGCGCTTTATGACACGGTGCAGTTCAACAACCGCGTGCAAATAGCGTCAGGCGGCCCCGTGCTTGATCTGCTCAATGGCGATGCCCTGACGGGTGGCGGCGTGGCCCGGCATTCGCTCGAGATGGAAGGCGGCGCATTTTACAAGGGCGTGGGGCTGCGTTTGAACGGCACCTGGGCCTCGCCGACGCGGATCACCGGCACCACATCAAACCTGCGCTTCGGCAGTGTTACCAGGATCAACCTGCGGTTTTTCATGGATCTCGGACAGCAAAAGTGGCTGGCGAAAAAAAGCCCGTTGCTCAAGAATGCGCGGTTCCAGCTCAAGGTTGATAACCTGTTTGATTCGCGGCAGAAAGTGACTGACCAGAACGGCGTTGTGCCGATCTCTTATCAGCCTGACATTCTCGACCCTGTGGGCCGTTTCATCGGCTTCGAGTTGCGCAAACAGTTCTGATTCGCCAAACTGCGGCGGTGCCCCGCAAGAACGCTGTTCCGCCTGACCGGCAATCGTCCGATCGCTTCAACGAGGAGCGCGCGACCTATTCGCTGACCGGCAGCCGGCCCGATCTCGATGCGGGCATCGCGGCGATCCGTGAGGTTGCGAAGACGCTGCCGCCCAGGCCCGGGGTTTACCGGATGCAGGATGGGCGCGGTGATGTGCTCTATGTCGGCAAGGCCCGCGCTCTGAAGAACCGGGTGGCGAATTACACCCAGCCTGATCGCCTGCCGCTGCGCATTCAGCGGATGATTTCACAGACCCGGTCAATGACCGTGGTGACGACCAGTTCCGAAGCCGATGCGCTGCTGCTCGAGGCGCAATTGATCAAGCGCTTTCGCCCGCCATACAACGTTCTGCTGCGTGACGATAAGAGCTTCCCGTTCATTTTGCTGCGCGCAGATCATGATTTTCCGCGCATCGTCAAACATCGCGGCGCGCGCAAGGCCAAGGGTAATTATTATGGGCCTTTCGCCAGCGCGGGAAGTGTCAATGTAACGATTAATGCATTACAGAAGCTATTTCTTCTAAGAAGCTGCACTGACAGCTTTTTTGCTCACCGTGATCGCCCCTGTTTGCTCTATCAGATCAAGCGCTGTTCGGCGCCATGCGTGGGCCGGATTGACAAGGCGGATTACGCCGAACTTATCGGTGAGGCGCGCGATTTTCTCGGCGGAAAATCGAACGCGGTGCAGCGGAAAATGGAAAGCCAGATGGCCGAGGCTGCGCAGGCGCTCGATTTTGAACGTGCCGCCATGCTGCGCGATCGTCTGCGCGCTGCGACGTTCATTCAGGGCAGCCAGGCGGTCAACGCCGAGGGGCTCGGTGACGCAGATATCTTCGCACTCGCCAACAAGAACGGCCAGATGGCGATCCAGGCCTTCTTCATTCGTGGTGGCCAGAACTGGGGACACCGCGCCTTCTTCCCCAGCCACACCGAAGGCTTCGAGGAGACCGAAGTTCTGCAAAGTTTCATGGCCCAATTCTATGAAGAGGTTCCCTGTCCGCGGCTTATTCTGGTGGACCGCGATCTGCCCGAAAGTGCTTTGCTTTGCGAGGCCTTGCGCAAAAGCGCCGGGGGCGGGGTGGACATCTCTGTCCCGCAGCGCGGCGACCGGCGGCGCCTGATCGAACAGGCGAGTCGCAATGCCAGCGAAGCGCTCGATCGTCGCATGGCCGAAAGCGGCACCAAGGCAAGGAATATGCGTGAACTCGCGGAATTCTTCGAACTCTCCGAGGTTCCGCAACGCATAGAAGTCTATGATAACAGCCACATTCAGGGCACCAATGCGCTCGGAGCAATGGTGGTTGCCGGGCCAGAGGGTTTCATCAAGAACCAGTACCGCAAGTGGAACATCAAGACCGCACAAACCAACGACGATTTCGCCATGATGCGCGAGGTTATGACTCGCCGGTTTGCCCGGGCGCAGTCCGATGATCCTGATCGTGATGGCGGCACCTGGCCGGATCTGGTGCTGATTGATGGCGGCAAAGGGCATATGTCAGCGGTGAAAGAGGCGCTCGAGGAACTGGGAATTGGCGACCTGCCGCTGATCGCCATCGCCAAGGGCCCGCACCATGGGCGCGAAGGCCGCGAGGTATTCCACTTCGCCGATGGCCGCGAAAAGATGTTGCCCGAAAATGCGCCGCTGCTGTTCCACCTTCAGCGCTTGCGCGACGAGGTCCACCGCTTCGCCATCGGCGCGCACCGCGACAAGCGGAGCCGCGCGATCAGCGCTTCACCGCTCGACGAAATTCCGGGCATCGGTCCGGCACGCAAACGCGCGCTTCTGCTCAACTTCGGCACCGCCAGCCGGGTCCGCGCCGCCAGTCTGGAAGATCTGAAACGCGCACCGGGCGTGAGCACGGCTGTTGCGCAGGCGATCTATGATTTTTATCATCCGCAGGGATAGACGAGGATCGCGCGGTGAACCCGTCAACACGCGTTCGCGTCGATCCGTCAGGATTCCCGGGCGAATTTGCGCAAGACCCGCCAGCCAAACGCCTTTGCGCGGTTACGCTGGGGCCAGCGGCCGGGCGCTCGCGGGCGCAGGCCCAACAGGCGCAGTTTCTTGTTGAAAGCGCGCGCGTCAGCCTCTTCGTAAGACCATTCCGAGCGCCAGGTTATCGACAGGGAAATCGATGGTTCCTGGCCATTTTTAACGAAGTGTGGCGACATTACCGGGACAAACAACCCTTCACCCGGCGCCAGCGCAAACCGTGTGCCATCGGTTTCAAGCCGCTCATTCCACGGCACCTCGCGCGGGCCGCCGGTGTGGTAGTCTTCGTGGTTCTGGTCGCTGGCGTAAGACGTATCCCCCGCCGGAAACTGGGTCATTACCTTTGACCCGCGAATTTGCAGCAGAATGTTGTGTTCGGGGTCGAAATGACACGGCGTTACCCCGCCCGGCGAGGTCACGAAAATGAACCCGACGCGGTGCATCATCTTGCCGGTTTTTGATTCGACTTCGGGCACGATCTTGTCGAGCAACTCGTTGAGCAGCGCGGCATAGTCCGGATCTTGTTCGATGTTTTGTAGCACGGCCCAACTGCCAGCCGTGCCGACCTGGCGGATCATGTCGCCGATTGAAAGTTCGCCGCGATCAGGCTTGCCGTTGACTGCGATGGGAAGGTTGGCGAGGTTATATTCGACCGAATCCTCCGGCAGCGCCTCTGCCAGTTGGGCCAGCCGCTCGAATTCGAGCAGCGGGTGCTGGTGGAGCGAATGCAGTAGCTTGTGCGGCACTTCTGGATAGGACGCGGCGAACAGATCGCGCGATTCGGGGGTGAGCAAGCTCATCGGTTCGGTCCTTGGCATTGGTCGTTTGGTGGCTGGATTGGCACGCATTTCGCGGCGCAGGATTTGGCCAAACAGCGCGCGGCGCAGCTTGCCGCCAATCGCGACAGACAGATGCCCCACCGTACGGCGTTCGCGCCAGATGTGGTCGATCATCGGATGGTCGGCGGCGGCGCAGCTATCGCACCACTGGATGCCGGGGCATTGCAGAATGGCCATATTTTCACGCTGAAGCAGCACGCCGGGCGAGAAACGGGCGTAGTCTTCGTCATAGGCCGTCTTGAACGAGAAGGCACCGGGAGAGCTGAGAAAGCTTGCGAGCATGGCGATTGGCGCGCCATCGAGGGTAATCGTCAACCGTTCCAGCTTGCCGCGTTGTGCTGCACCCTGGAGGGCCTCACCGAACAGCGATGCCGTAGCGGGGCTGCTGGCCAGGGCGGAACCGGCCTTGCCCTTCCAGCCGCGCGCTTCAAGGCGAAGGAAGGCATTGGTCCAATCGGAAAGATCGTCATCACCCGATTGCCTGACAATGTCGACCGATCCCAAGTCCGAAAGCCGGTTGAACTGCCGCCGTAACTCCTTGCGCTTCTTGCCGCTGAGTGACGCTTCGAAATAGGCTTCGGGCGATAGAGCGGAGGCAAGCATTGCCCGATCCTCGCGGTGCACCATCCCGGAAGTGCGACCTTGCTCAAGCAAGACGGTTTCAAGCGCTTTATGCGCCTGCGATTCGATCGGCAATTGTCGCAGGTGCAGGAACAGACCAGCCCCGGCATTGCCATCTGCCCATGCAAGCAAGGCCCGCCAAAACGCCGTTTCCTGTCCTGCCGCAATCAGCGGCAGACCAAGAAAGCAATTGCTGTGCTGCCATGCGCTGAGATGAGGCAGGGGGCGGCCATAATATCTGGTTTCGAGCCGCAGTGGCATCAGCCCGAGCCACTCGCCATCAGCTTCGAGGATCAGCAGACGCACCTTGCTGGCCGGATCGAACGCTCGCAATGACGGCAGCAGAAACCAGGATTCAAAGAAAGGATTTGGTTCAGCAGCCCGTCGCGCCAGCCGATCCCATTTGCGGATCGAGGCGGGGTCACAAACGCCCCCCCACGCCCGCGCGGACAGGCACGGCTCTGCCACCGGCAGCGACGCACCGAGCGGCCTTGCGGCGACAAAATTGAGCGGAAGGGCGCTTGCCATTCCTGTCCGGTCCCCTGAATTGCAGCATATCTGCCAGCTCAGGGCACCCTAGCACGCTTGTCCAAACGAAAAGCTAACCGGCTGCGCGCGCCTTGCGGGCGATTGCGCTGAGCCCTTTGGTGAGCTGGATCAGCCCGTTAAGCCGCGCCTGTGGATCGCCCCACACGCGGGTAACGGCGATCTTGTTGTCAGGGCGCAGCCTGATCGTCCCTTCCAGCCTTTGCGCATAGGCAACGAGCCCGAGCGGATCGGGGAAGCTATCGTTGTGGAAGGCAACCAGCGATCCTTTCGCGCCGACATCAATCTTGGCGATATTCGCCTCGATCGCTTGCCGCTTGATTGTGATCAGCTTGACCAGATTAGCGGTGGGCAGGGGCAGCGGCCCGAAGCGGTCAATCATTTCGGCTGACAGTGATTCAACCTCGGCCTGATCGGCGGCATCGTTCAGGCGGCGATATAGCGCCATTCTTACGGCGAGATCAGGCACATATTCCTCAGGAATCATGATCGGCGCATCGACAGTAATCTGCGGGCTGAGGCCTGATGTCTGCCGCTCCAGCCCGTGCGCCCCGGCCTTTGCCTCAAGGATCGCATCTTCGAGCATTGACTGGTAGAGTTCAAAGCCAACCTCGCGGATATGGCCCGATTGCTCGTCGCCCAGCAGGTTGCCGGCACCGCGAATATCGAGATCGTGGCTGGCAAGCTGGAAACCTGCGCCAAGGCTATCCAGATCACCCAGCACCTTCAGCCGCTTTTGCGCCACTTCAGACAGCGCGGTATCGATAGGCGTGGTCAGATAGGCATAGGCGCGGAGTTTTGATCGGCCGACGCGGCCGCGCAGCTGATAAAGCTGCGCCAGTCCAAACTTGTCCGCCCTGTGGATGATGATGGTGTTGGCGCTCGGAATATCGAGGCCGGACTCGATGATCGTGGTGCTGAGCAGCACCTCATATTTTTTCTCGTAGAACGCGCTCATCCGCTCTTCGACTTCGCTGGCCGACATCTGACCGTGCGCGGCGATGAAGCGGACTTCGGGGACGG
>JANLOZ010000116.1:0-10577 GCA_031366845.1 Novosphingobium sp.
TTTTGCCCAATTGCCGCTTGATCGAGCCATGATCGGCAAAAAGCGCACTGTCTTTCCGCCAAGCCTTCCACCACCGATATGCCACCGGGGAAGCGCCACAGTCCGTCCTGAATCGACGTCGTGAGGCGGCCTATAAGGCAAAGGGTGATTTTTGCAATGGGGTGGGGCGGGGCGCGGGGGCGATGGTCTCTATGCCGATCCCAAATCGGACAATTCTTAATTTCTGGCCTTAATTTCCGGCCTTAATTGCTGGCAGGGTTTGCCGCATTTGGTTATGTCATGCAGGGCATGGGCGTGGTGCGCAAGATCTATGACGTGCTGCTCAGCGAGACCAAAGGGCAGGGCGTGATGAAGGGGCAGATGATCGATGTGCCTGTGAAGTCTATTTCGGCGCGGCGGGTCGTGGCGGCATCTGCTGCACTGGCTCTCGTGAAGTGAACGAGAGCCGAGGCGGCCACTCGCTCCCTTATACTTTGGCCCCGCTCTACGCCGTCCAGTTCCTCAGCTGGAGCGGGATTTTCTGCCTGTGGATTTATGCCGTCCCGGTGATTGCGGGTGGAGTGCTGGGCGGTGATACCTCGGCGCTGGCTGTGGTCGGTGGCTGCTTTGCGCTCTACGCTATCCTTGGCGCAAGCCTGGCGTTCCTGCTGCCGAGGGCGCTGGCGCGCTTTGGCCTGCGCTGGACCTACGGCCTCGCCTTGCTGACCGGCGCGGCGGGGATTGGCTCGCTGGGAGCGATAGCGCAGCCGCTCTGGCTGATCCCCGCCTTCGTGGCTCTGGGCGTGGCATGGTGCGCGATGTCGAACATTCCCTATGCCGTAGTCAGCGCCGTGGCACCTCCGGGACGCGGCGCCCACCTGATGCGCCTGTTCGCCTTCTCCACCGTCGCCCCGCAAGTGGTGATGACGCTTGGTTTGGCGTCGCTGGCCCCAAGGTTGGCGGGAGGGGCGGCACACTGGGTGCTGATCGCGGGCGGGGTGCTGATGGGGAGTGGAGGCGTGCTGGCGCTGGGATTTGGCGGGCGGTTTCGGGTGGCGGGGGAGGATTGGTGAGGGGGGCTTGCTTAAAATGCATCTACAAACAATTCTTGACTTCTGAATTAAAGGTAGATACATAAAATGCTCGAAATCGAGTTCGATCCGGACAAAGACGCCGCGAACATTGCCAAGCATGGTCTGTCGCTGGCTCGCGCCTGCGAACTTGAGATTGTGACGATTGTGAAGGATTATCGTTTCGCAGGCGAGCAACGCTACCGGATTTACGGGACGCTGGATGGCAGGCCGCATTGCCTTGCCGCCGTGTTGCGGGGCGGGATTGTCAGGGCGATCAGCTTTCGCCGGGCGCATAGCAAGGAGTATGATCGGCATGCCTAAGGAACGCCCCGTCGTGTTCGACGACGATAACCCCGAATGGACCGAGGAAGATTTCGCCCGCGCCCGCCCGATTTCGGAATTTCCGGAATTGATGGTTCTGCTCAATCCTAAACGCGGACGCCCCAAAGGCTCGGTCAAGCTCGACGCCAAGAGCCAAGTGTCGCTGCGGCTGGACAAGGACGTGATCGCCCACTTCCGCGAGACCGGGCCGGGCTGGCAATCGCGGATCAACGCGGCGTTGAGAAGGGAGCTGGGGTAGTTGAAATTCGGGGACATGCTTTTGCGTGTCCCCGTCCGGCGGCGAGATTGAGAGCAACGTCGATGCGCTTAATTACGGTGCCAATTACGGTGCAGTTTACTCACCCCCCAATCATCACCCCGCAGCCCGCTCCAGCACAGCCTCGCCCCACTGGTTCAGGCTCTTGCCCGAAAGCTTTGCCGCCAGCGCGACCCTGGCGTGCAGTTCCGGGGGGACGCGGAACATGACTTTGCCGGAATAGGCCTTCTCCGGTTGCTTGCCCAGCCTGGCGCAGATTTCGAGATAGTCGTCCACCGCCTCGTGGAAGGCGGCGAGCAATTCGGCGGGGCTCTCGCCGTGGAAGCCGACGACGTCGTTGATCCCGGCGATGCGGCCGGTGAGGATCATGTCGTCGCTGTCGAATGCGACAGTTGCGAGATAGCCGCGATAGGTGAGCGTGTTCATGGCGTTACTCCAATCCTGACAAGGAAATCGCGGGCATCACGCAGCTGGTACCGCTTGGTCTCCTTGGCGGGATGCGGGCGATGAAAGCTGGCGATCATGCCATCTTTCTCGAACCGAACCCGCGAGCCGCTGCCCTCGATCACCTTGCAACCAACAGCGACCAGCAGGCCTTCGAGATCAGCCCAACCCATTCCGGCGGGAATCGGATCGGCAAAGACGGCCTTCAGGGCTTTGGCCTGGCGGTTGTTCATACCACAGCGTGTAACATGGCACAGGGTAAATTGCTAGCAAAATATGCTAGCTAATAGTCGCCTTCACCGCCTAACCCCCATCCGCCGGTAGCTCAGCGCCTCCGCCACATGAATTCGCCCGACATGCTCCACCCCCGCCAGATCCGCGACCGTGCGCGCCACGCGCAGCATCCGGGTGTACCCCCGCGCCGATAGCCGCATGGCCTCCGCCGCTTGCATCAGCAGCTTGCGGCCCGGCTCATCGGGGGTGGCGAATTGTTCCAGTCCGTCGCCGTCCAGCTCGGCATTGGTCCGCGCGCCGGTTTGCTCGAACCGTTCGGTCTGGATCGCGCGGGCTCGGGCTACGCGCGCGGCAACCTGGTCTGACCCTTCGGCGGGCGGGGGCAGAGTTAAATCGGCGGCGCTTACCGGATCGACCTCGACATGCAGATCGATCCGGTCCAGCATCGGCCCGGAGATCTTGTTCTGGTAATCCGCCGCGCATCTTGGCGCGCGGCTGCACCCCAGCGCCGGATCGCCCAGATGGCCGCAGCGGCAGGGGTTCATCGCTGCAATCAGCTGGACGCGCGCGGGGAAGGTGACGTGGGCATTGGCGCGGGCGACAGTGACCTCGCCGGTTTCAAGTGGCTGACGCAGCGAATCGAGCACCGGACGCTGGAATTCGGGCAGTTCATCAAGGAACAGCACGCCAAGATGCGCGAGGCTGACTTCGCCCGGCCTGACCTTCAGCCCGCCACCGGTGAGCGCCGCCATCGAGGCGGAATGGTGCGGCGAGCGGAAGGGGCGCATGCGGCTGATGCGGCCTTCGATCAGGGTTCCGGCGACGGAGGCCACCATCGAAACTTCAAGCGCCTCTGCCGGGGTGAGCGGCGGCAGGATGCCCGGCAGACAGGCGGCGAGCAGCGATTTGCCCGCACCGGGCGGCCCGATCATCAGCAGATTGTGGCCACCGGCGGCGGCGATTTCCAGCGCGCGCTTGGCGACTTCCTGCCCCTTGACCTGCTTAAGGTCCGGCCCGCGTTTGGGCGGTTCAGCTTCGCCCGGCGCGGGGGTCGGGAGCACCTGCGTGCCCTTGAGGTGATTGAGCAGCGAGATCAGATCGGGCGCGGCGGCGATAGGAATACCGCTTGCCCAGCGTGCCTCAGACCCTTGCGCGGCCGGGCAAATCAGGCCTTTTTCGACGCTCGAAGCATGGATCGCCGCCAGCAGCACGCCCGGAGTGGCGATAATGCGGCCATCGAGGGCCAGTTCGCCCACCGCGACATATTCGGTGAGTTGCTCGGCGTCGGTCACGCCCATCGCCGCGAGCAGCGCCAGCGCAATCGGCAGATCGTAGTGCGAACCTTCCTTGGGCAGATCGGCGGGCGACAGGTTGATGGTGATGCGCTTGGGCGGGAGCGAGAGCCCCATTGCCGAGAGCGCGGCGTGAACGCGCTCCTTGCTTTCATTCACCGCCTTGTCTGGCAGCCCGACAACGTTGAAACGCGGTATGCCGGGGGCGATCTGGCACTGCACCTCAACCCCGCGCGCCTCCAGCCCCAGATAGGCAACCGTCGAAACCAGAGCAACCAAGGCCAGCACCCCCCCGTAAAAACACCTAAGCGTTTGATGCAGGAGGGCGCGGGGAGAGTCGAGGGGGTGTTGCGCCGTTTTGGTGGCATCTGCGCCGCAGGAACGTGAAATGCTTTCTTAACCGATTCCGTCAGCAATCCAGCAGGGTCTATGCGGGCATGGTCGCGCCATCATGCGACGCATCGCCCTTCTCGTCCTTGCCCTCGTGGCCACCTTTGCCAGCCCACTGGCGGCGCAGGTTGTGACTTATGAGGTGGTTGAGGAGGAAAGTACCCCGAGCGATCATGGCGCTGACCGCATCGTTGATGTGGCGAACGCCGTGGTTCCGCATGGCATCGCCCGGTTCGGCCCGTTCCGCGTGCTCGATGCAGGCCACGCGGCGCTTGTCGACGTGACCGACGCGCGTAGCCCCGACGCTTTCGCCGCAATGCTCGCTGCCTATCCCGCGATCGCCGAGCTCGACATGATCGAATGCCCAGGCACGATGGACGATGTCGCCAACCTGCGGCTCGGCCGGATGATCCACGCGCGGGCGCTGGTAACGCATGTGCCCGATGGCGGCTCGGTGCGGTCAGGCGCAGTGGAACTGTTCCTCGCCGGAACCCGGCGCAGCGCCGCACCGCGCGCAGAATTCGCCGTGCATTCGTGGCTCGATGATGATGGCAAACAGCCATCCGACTATGCCAGGGACGCCCCCGTAAACCGCACCTACCTCGATTATTACCGCGATATGGGTATGACCGCGATCGAGGCGCAGGCGTTTTATGACATGACCAATGCGGTAGCCAACGATGATGCGCGCTGGCTCAATGCGGCGCAGATGGGGCAATGGGTGCGGCTGGGTGACGGGCAGGCAGTCAAGGTCGCCGCGCTTGACTCTGCAAGGCCGCTTCGCTAACGGCGCGCCTTCCAAAGTTTCGGCCCGCAGCGGGTCAACTCAGTTTTCGAGTTCGAGGTTTTTGACATGAAGCGCACATTTCAGCCCAGCAATCTCGTGCGTGCGCGCCGTCACGGGTTCCGCACCCGCACCGCAACCGTCGGTGGCCGCAACATTCTGCGCGCGCGCCGGGCTCGCGGACGCAAGAAGCTTTCTGCGTAATTTTGATTCGGTGCGCTCGGGCCATCCGGCCTGAGCTCAGCGGAGCAGATTTTAGGCGGCGGAGCAGATTTCAGGCTAGGTAACATGTCACCATGCCGCCGGAAAAACTCAAACGTCGAGCCGATTTTCTTGCTGCCAACCGGGGCCTGCGCATAGCGCGTCCCGGTTTTGTTTTGCTTGCCCGCCCCAACGACAGCGAATCCATGCGATTCGGCATCACCGTCACCAAGAAAATCGGCAACGCCGTGGTGCGTAATCGCATGAAGCGGCGTTTTCGCGAATTGGTGCGCGAATTTCTCGCCGCAAATGGTTTGCCTGGCCATGATCATGTGCTGATCGGCCGCGAAGGCGGGGTTGAGCGCGATTTTGCCCAGCTGCGGATTGAATTCTCCGTCGCTCTTGCCCGCGCGGGCCAGGGCAGGGGCGATCCGCCGCGAACGAACCGGGCAAGAGGCCCCGGACCAAAGCGTTGAAACGCCTGCTGATCCTCATCGCACGCGGCTGGCAGCTTGGCCCTTCGCGCGTGCTGCCACCCACCTGCCGATATGCCCCGTCGTGCTCGCAATATGCTATTGAGGCGCTCGAAAAACATGGCGCGATTAGGGGTGGCTGGTTGGCGGCGAAGCGTCTAATGCGCTGCCACCCCTGGGGGGGCCATGGCTATGATCCGGTGCCTTGAAAGGCGCCGATCGCATCGCCAGATGCCCAAGACTTGAAACAGTAGGACGCCTTCGTGGATAACCAGCGTAATCTGATCCTTGCGGTCGCTCTTTCTGTGGTGATTTTTCTCGGCTGGGATTGGGGGGTAAATTACCTCTATCCGCACAAGGTTTTGGCAGTGGCGCAGCAGAGCACCACGCCGGCGCCCGTCCCGACGGCCAGCGGAACCCCGACGCGCGATGGCGGGCTCACCAGCGCTGCCGACAAGGCGGTTGAGGTGCGCGATCTCGCGGCCGCGCTCAATCCCGCAGGCCGCGTGGCGATCGCCGCGCCGGGGCTCACCGGATCGATCAACCTCACCGGCGCGCTGCTCGATGATCTGACCACCAACCGCCACACCGCCAGCCTTGAAGCCAAGGATGGTCCGGCGCGGATATTCTCGCCCGCAGGCACCCCGGCGCAGCACTATGCGCAGGCCGGCTGGACCGGGCAGGGTCTTGATCTGCCCAACCCATCTACCGTCTGGACCGCCCCCGCCGGGGCGAAGCTGACGCCCGAAACGCCCGTGACGCTGCGCTGGACCAATGCCACCGCGCAGACCTTTGCGATCACCTACAAGATTGACAAGGACTACATGATCACGCTTGATACGGCGGTTGCCAATGGAGGCACTGCCCCGGTCAGCGTTCAGCCGTTTGCCCTGCTCAACCGCACCGACCGGACCGCGAGCACCAGTACGTGGAACCTGCATTCGGGGCCGTTCGGCGCCTTTGATGGCTCGGTCAGCTTCAAGCACGATTACAAGGATGTGGTCAAAGACAGCGTCATTGCCAACACCGGCAAGCCTGATTGGCTGGGCTTCACCGACATCTATTGGATGAGCGTGCTGGTCCCCGGCAACGATGCCGTGTCATCGGATTTCCGTTCGCAGGGCGGCGGGCTGTTCCGCGCTGATCTGCTTTACAAACCGGTGGTTGTTGCCCCCGGGCAGCAAGCCGCGCAAACCACGCGCGTGTTTGCCGGGGCCAAGGAAGGCACCGTGCTCGATGCCTATGAAGCGGCGGGGATAAAGAACTTTGGCCATGCCATCGATTGGGGCTGGTTCTTCTGGTTCGAAAAGCCGATTTTCTGGTTGCTCAAGAACCTGTTCGCGCTGTCTGGCAACTTTGGCCTGGCGATTATCATGCTGACCATGATCGTGCGCGGGCTGATGTTCCCGATTGCCCAGCGCCAGTTCGCCTCGATGGCAGCGATGCGCTCAATCCAGCCGAAAATGAAGACGCTGCAGGAACGCTACAAGGATGACAAGCAGAAGCTTCAGGAAGAAACCATGAAGCTTTACAAGGATGAAGGCGTCAATCCGCTCGCCGGATGCCTGCCTATCTTCCTGCAGATCCCGGTGTTCTTCGCGCTGTACAAGGTGCTGACGCTTTCGGTCGAGATGCGCCACCGGCCGTTTTACGGCTGGATCCATGATCTTTCCGCGCCCGATCCGATGCATTTCCTCAATCTGTTCGGCGCTCTCGACTTCACCCCGCCAAGCTACCTTGCAATAGGGGTGCTGGCGCTCCTGCTCGGGATCACCATGTGGGCGCAGTTCAGGCTCAATCCCTCGGCGCCCGATCCGGTGCAGCAGCAGATGTTCGCGATCATGCCGTGGATGATGATGTTCATCATGGCGCCGTTCGCGGCGGGCCTGCTGATCTACTGGATCACCTCGAACCTGCTCACCATCGCGCAGCAGAAGTATCTGTATATGCGGCACCCGCAGTTGAAGGCGAACGTTGACAAGGAACGCGCCGACGTCGCCGCGGCTGCGAAGAACAAGTGAGCTCCGAGGAGGGCCGCGACTGGGAACTGGAAGGCCGCAAGCTGTTCTCGGGCCGGGTTGCGTTCCTCAAATCCGCCCCCCAGCTGCAATTTCTGCCGGATCCCGATGTGCCGGAAATCGCCTTTGGCGGGCGATCGAACGTCGGCAAATCGTCGCTGCTCAATGCCATCACCGGGCGCAAATCGATTGCCCGTGCTTCGGTGACGCCGGGGCGCACGCAAGAACTGAACTTCTTCGAGGTCGGCGATCCCACCGCGTTCCGGCTGGTCGATATGCCCGGCTATGGTTTTGCCAAGGCACCGATCAAGGTGGTCGAAAACTGGCGGCGGCTGGTGCGTGATTTTCTGCGCGGGCGGGTGGTGCTGAAACGCACGCTGCTGCTGATCGATGCGCGCCACGGGGTAAAACCGGTTGACGGCGAAATGATGCAGATGCTCGATGAGGCTGCGGTCGGCTACCGGCTGGTGCTGACCAAGGCCGACAAGATCAAGGCCGAAGAGCTCGCCACAGTTCTCGCCGCCACCCAGACCGAAGCGCGCAAACATTCGGCGGCTTTCCCGGTGGTCCACGTCACCTCGTCAGAAAAAGGCATGGGAATTGATGAACTGCGCGCGGCGGTTCTTGAAGATGCGCTGGGTTGATCCGGTAGTCACGACAGCGCCAATAACGGCGAGTGGAAAAAATCAGCAACCGGGCCATTGGCAGGCGGAACCGCACGGACCGGCACTTTCGCTGTTAGTCAATCTAATGTCATCTGGCTCTTGTGTGATGGATTCATGGTTCCTTGCATCAAATTACGCCGTCATCCCGGCGAAGGCCGGGACCCAGAACCACAGAAAATTAAGCCGCTTAGCGACTTTATTTGGTTGGGCTGGGTCCCGGCCTTCGCCGGGATGACGATGAGCTTTATGTAACGAACTTCAGATTCGGGTCACTAGCGGGCAAACAGCTGATTGAGGTCAGCAAAAGCCTTCATTTCAATCGCATTGCCTGATGGATCGCGGAAGAACATCGTCGCTTGCTCACCCGCCTCGCCCTTGAAACGGATCTGCGGCGCGATCTCGAATTTTGTCCCCGCCGCAGCAAGCCTGTCGGCCAGCGCCTGCCAATCGGCCAGCGCGAGGACTATGCCGAAATGCGGCACCGGCACCCCGTGGCCATCAACCGGATTGGCGCCAGCATCGGCGCTCGCGCGATCACCAACACAGTGCGCGACAATCTGATGCCCGAAGAAATCGAAATCGACCCAGTCATCCGAACTCCGCCCTTCCGGGCAGCCCATAACGCTGCCCCAAAATGCGCGCGCCTCAGCCAGATCGCGCACCGGAAAGGCGAGGTGGAAGGGGCGCAGGCTCATCAACAGGTCTCCCGATCGTTCAGACTCGACACGCGCAAGCTGAATGGTTAGGGTTTTTTGCGATGACCATCGGTCGGGCTTGCGCCGATGATCATCGGAAAACACTGGCCCAAAACATTTACCCAGAAAGCACCAGCACGCTATCCCATGAAACTCATCATCGGCAACAAGAACTATTCGAGCTGGTCGCTACGCGGCTGGCTGGCGGTCAAGCAATCGGGGCTGGCCTTTGAAGAAATCATCGTCCCCATTCATACCGATGACTGGTCCGACCAGAAGAAGGCGATGGGCGAGATTCAGCCGAGCCAGGGCAAGGTACCCGTGCTGTGGGATGGCGAGGCGGTTGTGTGGGATAGCCTGGCGATCATCGAATATCTGTCAGACAAGGTCGGGCGTGACCGGTTCTGGCCCAAGGATGACGCCGCCCGCGCGATGGCCCGCTCGATGGTCGCGGAAATGCATTCGGGCTATTTTGCCTTCCGCGCCCAATGCCCGATGAACGTGCGCCGCCGGGTCGAAAACGCCAAGGTCGACGATGCCGCCAAGGCCGATATCGTCCGCATCCTGACGCTGTGGGCAGAGGCGCGCGCGCGGTTCGGGCGTGGCGGCCCGTTCCTGTTCGGTTCATTTTGCGCGGCCGATATTATCTATGCGCCGATCATCAGCCGCTTCATGACCTATGGCATCGGCGTGCCGGGCTTTGCGGTGAACTATATGCAGGCGGTTTGGGAGCATGAATGGCTCCACGCCTGGGTCGAAGCCGCCGAGGCCGAAGACTGGGTGATCGAGCAGTACGAGGTGCCCATTAAGTGATGCGAAGACTTGTTGGTTTGCTGGCGCTGCTGGCTGCGGTGTGGTCGATGCCAGCACGGGCCTGGGGCGAATATGGTCACCGCACCATCGCAGCGATTGCCAATGCCAATATGCGGCCCGAAACGCGGGCGCAAATTGCCCGGTTGCTCAAGGCCGAGAAGGGCCTCGGCACCCCTGGATGCCGCATGCGGAATATCGGGGATGCGAGCTATTGGCCCGATTGCCTGCGCGGCGAGGCATGGCGTTTTGCCTATACCTTCGCGTGGCATTACCAGACCGAGCCGGTGTGCAAGCCCTATGACGCCAAATCAAACTGCGCCAACGGCACTTGCGTTTCCGCGCAGATCGAGCGCAACCGCCGGGTTCTGGCGGACAAGCGCCTGCCCGCAGCACAGCGGCTTGAGGCGCTGGCCTTCCTCGTTCATTTCGTCGGCGATATTCACATGCCGCTGCATTCGGGCGACAATTTTGACGCGGGCGGCAACAGCGTGGCCGCCACTTACGGCATTGCACCAGTGAGCAACCTGCACTGGCTGTGGGACGGGGTGCAGGCCGAACGCTCGATCAGCTCAGCCGTGCCGCCGCTGGTCCGCAGATACAGTCCGGCCGAACGCGCTGAATTTTCAGGCGGCACAACGGCGGATTGGGGCAAGGAAAGCTGGGAACTGGCGCACAAGGTTTACACCCGCGCTTTCGGCCATGATCCGTGCAACGGCGCGCCGTCGCCCAAATCGGTGGTGTGGAGTAACGCGGTGATCGAGCAATCGATCCCCGATGCACAGGCACGCATTACCCAGGCCGGGCTGCGGCTGGCGAAGATGCTCGATACGGCACTGGCGAGTTAGATTCTGTTTCAGTTGTACTGAAACAGGTTCGGCACCGGCCCGCTCCCCCGCCCGGCCACCCGACAGCATATCT
>JANLOZ010000135.1:0-1918 GCA_031366845.1 Novosphingobium sp.
CAGGATCGCGGCGAAGGTGGGCGGGGTGGTGGCGGAGAAGAATGGCGGCAATTTGCTGAATTTGCCGGGGAAGCTCTTGTCCAGCACCGCTTTCGCTTGCGGGCTGAGCATCACATCGATCAGCGGCGCGCTTGCTGAAAATGGCGCATCGCGCAGCGGACAATCGGTTGCCGGAGTGATTTGACGCGGGTTGGCGATAAGCGGGGTGGCAGAGGCCGCGAGTGCAAGCGCTCCCAATGCCCGAACGATGTTTCTCAGCACGCTCCGATTCCCTCTACTACACCGGGTGGGATTGCATTAGAAAGCTTTTGTCATACAATTACAATTGCCGAATTTTGCACGCAAAGGAGAGCCCGATGGACCGGCGCGATTTTCTTGTCACATCGGCCGCGACGGCCGCCGCTTCTGCGCTACCTTGCGCAGCATGGGCCGCGCCCGAAATGATCGCCGCGCGGGTTCACGCCCGCGAGGTTACCGCCGCGCTGCCGCATATCTGGGAGGAATGCGTCGGGTCTGATCGCGCGGCGATTACGCTGCGTGAAACGTGGCGGCAGGACATCGAGCTCGCGCGCGCCGAACTCGGGATCAAGCGGGTGCGCTGCCATGGCATTTTGAATGACGAGCTGGCGGTCAAAGCCAAAACCTGGATGAACTATCGCGGCACCACCAATTTCCGCAACGTTGCCGAAGTTTATGACGGGCTGGTTTCGCGCGGGCTTTCGCCGTTTGTCGAGCTCAGCTTCATGCCGGGCATGCTGGCATCGGGGGAGCGGACCTTTGGTTTTTACAAGGGCAATGTCACTCCGCCCAAATCGCTCGATGACTGGGCGACATTCATCAAGGACTTCGCGACATTTCTGATTGGTCGCTATGGCCTGAACACGGTTCGCCAGTGGCCGTTCGAGGTGTGGAACGAACCGAACCTGATCCCCTTTTTCACCGGCACCCAGGCGGATTATTTCCAGCTCTACAAGGCAACCGCCGTGGCGCTGAAATCGGTTGATGCGGGTTTGCAGGTAGGCGGCCCGGCAACATCGGCAACGCAGTGGGTGCCCGAGTTCCTCTCCTTCTGCGCCAGTGAAAATGCCCCGCTCGATTTCGTTTCGACCCATATCTACCCCGGCGACCAGCAAAAGCCGATCTTCGGTGATGCGCCCAAACTGGGGATCAACGATGTTGTCCCCGCCGCCGTCAAACAGGCGCGGGCGCGGGTGCGGGCGAGCGCCTTTGCCAAGCTGCCGCTATACATGAACGAGTGGTCCGCTGATTCCCCGGCGTTGATCGCGCATGTTCTCGCCCACGTTCTGGGCGAGACCGAGATGATGTCACACTGGGTGCTTTCGGGCACCTATGAGGAGATCGGGCCGACCGATTTCTGGTTCTCCAAAGGCAATATGTCATGGCCGATGATGATGAAGCGCGTGCCGCTGCCCGCCTATAACACCTATCGCCTGATGCACGCGCTGGGCGAGGAGCGGCTGCTGGCGGAAGGCCCGGTGCTGGCTTCGCGCAAGGCGGGCGGAGGCATCGCGGCGCTGGTGTGGAACCTGGCGGAAACCGCGCAGCCCGCCGGACTTCCCGATAGCAAGGCAGAGCGCAAGGTGGTTGGCGGCGCCAGGCGGATCGTGCTCGATCTGCCGGGGATCAAGCCGGGGCAGGCGCTGCGCATTCGCTATGTCGATCAGGCGCGCGGATCGCCGCGTCCGGCATGGGCGGCGATGGGCGAGCCCAAGCTGCCGACTTTGGCGCAGTTTGAAACGTTGCGCCGCGCGGCGCAAATCCCCGCGCCCGAAATCCGGCGGCTGGGGCATGATGGAAAGCTGGTGATCGACCTGCCGCCCGAAGGCGTCGCGTTGGTTGAGACGTTGTGATTCAGTATAGCTGAATCAATAGCGGTGCCAGCCCGCTCCCCCACCCG
>JANLOZ010000159.1:0-7042 GCA_031366845.1 Novosphingobium sp.
CCCAGCTTTCCGAGGGCAAGAAGCGCAACTGGAAGTACGAAAACTGCTGATCAGCGCACGACCGCGCTGTAGGCGATGTGTCCAGCCTTGCCCGGCGAGCTGATGCGCCAGCGCAGGTGGGTGACGTCTTCAGGCGTCGCCACGCGGCCATCGGCCTTCAGTCCGCCCAATTTGCCCCAGGTGCGCCCGCCATCGACCGAGACTTCCTCGTCATCGTTGGCGCTGCCCTGGTAATAAACGCTGCGGGGCAGGGGGTTGGTCAAGGTGAACCGCCCGCCTGCGCCTGAACGCTGCCAGCTCAGGATGGTCACTACCCGGTCGCCCCGGCTGAGCCGCGATGCCGGTTCGAGAACGCGGGCGCTTTCAGCGTTTCGTTCAATGAAGACAGCGCTGCCGAGCCTTACCTCGGCTTTGCCCAAGGCCGGAGCGGCCGTTAAGCCCGCCAGGCACAGCACGCTTGCGGCGCGAGCAGCGAATCCGCGGAATGTCACCTAGCAAGTCCCCCACATCGGCCACGAATGGCCAAGCAAGGGTCTTTTCCCAAATCCGGGCAAAGGAATGGTTAACGGCGGTTAGGCAAACTGGGAGCGAGGCATCAACCGCCGCACGAAATTGCCGATTCTCCGCCCAGCAATCAAACAGCCCGGAAGCACTGTTGACACCCATCGGCCCCTGCCTTAGTGGCGCTGCTCCCCAAGGGGTGCATGCCCAAATGCGCGGGTGTAGCTCAGTTGGTTAGAGCGCCGGCCTGTCACGCCGGAGGTCGCGGGTTCAAGTCCCGTCACTCGCGCCACTTGGGGTTAAAATTTCCAGCTACCGGTTTCCATCCAGACGAGGAACCGCTTCAGCGGCAAGAGCCAGATCAGCCCGAGCACAAGATAGATCGGTGCCTGCGCCAGCGTCGGCCATGATCCGATTACTTGCGGCAGCACATTGGCTATGGCCACACCATAAAGCCCAAGCGCAGCCAGCAAGCCGAGAATGCCAATCGGTATCCGCCAGGTCGGTTCGCTGCGCATCAGTCCTCGTTCCAATACATTCGCGTGGGGGTGACCACCGCCGATAAGGTCCGGTCGTGCGGCTCCAGCGGCAGCAGATCAACCTTTTGCATATCCCACGCAAGCCCGATCGGCTTGGCCACAGGGTTGCCCGCCAGCCAGCGGTCATAGTGCCCGCCGCCCTGGCCCAACCGCGCGCATTCGGCGGTAAATGCCAGCAAGGGCACAAAAACAACGTCCGGGGTCAACACATCCGCATCATCACCCGGTTGCATGCCGAACGGACCGTCAATCAGGCCGCCCTCACCAAACGCATCGCGCCATTCACGAAAATGCATCGGCGCGCGCCGTGATGTGAAGGCGGGCAGGGCTATGGTCTGGCCCTGTTCGGCAAACCAGCGGGCATAGCCGCCAGCCGGGGCTTCAGACGGTGTGGCATGATACAGCCCGATCACGGCATCTTTGGGGATCATGGCGGCAACCGGCGCGGGTGGCCGCCGCAGGATCAGCGCGCGCGTTTCGTCGGGGAGCGTTTCTACAAAATCATACCGCGCTTTTCGCATCGCCGCGCGCAGGTGCTGTTTCTCGTTCACGTAAGATCAGCCCCGCTTGGGTATCAGGTGACGGGACCACCATGGGCCGTTGCCGTTGAAATCCTCTGACGCGTTTTACGTCAGGTGGGAACCATATGCTTCGGGCCCAAGTGCGAACACCGTGATCCGGGCAGGGACAGCCCCCATTTGGATTACTTATAGCCTCAGGGAAATCTGTCGGTTCGCACCGGGCAGTACCCGTCAGCCCCAATGTAGGGACTTTGCCCTCAACCCTCAAGGCGCGCGGCGCATTTTTCCAGTGTTGCGGCGATGGCTTCAAGCTGTTCAGCAAGCAACGGGTCTTCGCTGGTCGGCGCAGAAGCGATCGCGTCGCCGACCGATCCGCCGCGATATTTCGCCTCATGCACTTCATCCGCCAGCAGCAGCGAGGCGAACAGCAACATCCGGCCTTCGCTTTGGCCGCCCATGCCAAGCCCCGAAACCTTGTCATCGATCATCTTGCCAAGATCGCGGATGTGGTCCTCTTCGCCCGCAGCACAGGCCACCTTGAACTCGCGGCCGCCGATGGAGACATCAACATTGCTCATTGCGAAGCCCCCGCGATCAGCGAGTCGAGCTCGATAAGCGATTGAGAAACAACATCACGCAAAGCCTGATTCTTGGCTGCAAGCGCACCATCTGCGCCGCTTTCACGCGCCGCAGCCGCATTGATGCGCGCTGCAGCGGCGTCGATACGCGCCATTGCTTGTGTGACCCTGTCCCCTGTCATTTCATGACGCTAACCCAAAAAACGCGCAGGGAAAAGTAAAGATGCGCAGGCGCGCATTTGTTATTTATCGGGTCAGCCAAACTTGACGGGGCGCGGCCTAGCCGCAAAGAGGCCGCATCCCGAATCGCCCCCTGCCAGCCCGCCCTTCCGGAGGCCCTCGCGCATGACCCTCGATACCCCGCGCCTCGCCCAAATGGCCAATGCAATCCGTGCGCTATCGATGGATGCGGTGCAGGCGGCAAACTCCGGCCATCCCGGCATGCCGATGGGCATGGCCGATGTCGCGACGGTGCTGTTCTCGCAATACCTCAAATTTGATCCTGCCGCGCCGAAATGGCCTGATCGCGACCGGTTCGTGCTTTCGGCTGGGCATGGATCGATGCTGCTCTATTCGCTGCTTTACCTCACCGGTTATGCGCAGCCGACGCTCGACGACATCCGCAACTTCCGTCAGCTCGGCAGCCCTTGCGCCGGCCATCCGGAAAACTTCGAGATCGAAGGCGCAGAATGCACCACCGGTCCGCTGGGACAGGGCCTCGCTATGGCTGTTGGCATGGCAATCGCCGAACGCCACCTCAACGCGACTTTTGGCGACGCGCTGGTCAATCACCGCACCTGGGTGGTGGCGGGTGACGGCTGCCTGATGGAAGGCATCAACCACGAGGCGATTGGCCTGGCGGGGAGGCACCATCTCGGCCATCTCACCGTGCTGTGGGATGATAACCACATCACCATTGATGGCGACACCGACCTTTCGACCAGCGAGGACATCATCGCCCGCTATCAGGCGGCGGGCTGGCACACCGAAACCTGCGATGGCCACCACATGGGCGAGGTTTCGCGCGCTATCGAAGCAGCGATGGCCGATAGCCGCCCTTCGCTGATCGCCTGCCGCACGATCATCGGCAAGGGCGCGCCGAACAAGCAGGGCACCAGCCATGTTCATGGTTCGGCGCTCGGACCTGATGAGGTCGCCGCGGCGCGCGAATTCCTCGGCTGGAAATCTCCAGCTTTCGAAATTCCCGGCGAAATCCTGTCGGATTGGCGCGGTCTGGCCAGCAGGGGCGCTGATGCGCGGGCTGAATGGGAAGCCCGGCTTGCCGCCGATGCGCAAGGCAAGGAACTCTCCCGCCGGATGGCTGGCGAACTGCCGAGTGGTGACGAAGCTGGCAAAGTCTTCACCGATTGGCTTGGCAAACCGCAAACCGTGGCGACGCGCAAGGCATCGGAAATGGTGCTCGAAGTGCTCACCCCCTTGGTGCCCGAGATGGTTGGCGGTTCGGCCGATCTTACCGGATCGAACAACACCAAGACCAAGGCGACCACACGGTTCAGCCCGCAGGACTATGCCGGACGCTATATCTATTACGGCATCCGCGAATTCGGCATGGCGGCGGCGATGAACGGCATGGCGTTGCACGGGGGTATCATCCCCTATGGCGGCACCTTCCTGGTGTTCTCGGATTACTGCCGCAACGCGATCCGGCTCTCGGCGCTGCAAAATGCGCATGTAACCTATGTGCTGACCCACGATTCAATAGGCCTCGGCGAGGACGGCCCGACTCATCAGCCGGTTGAGCATATCATGTCGCTGCGTCTGATCCCCAATCTCAATGTCTTTCGCCCGGCAGACATAATTGAGACGGCGGAGTGCTGGAACCTGGCGCTACAGACTCGCGGGACACCTTCGGTGCTGGCATTGACCCGCCAGAACCTGCCGCAGTTGCGCGGCTCGGGTGAAATGCTCAGCGCCAAGGGTGGCTACCGCCTCACCGCCGCAACCGCGCCGCGCAAGGTCATGCTGGTGGCGACGGGTTCAGAAGTCGCGCTCGCCGCCGATGTTGCTGCCGCGCTCGAAGCTAAGGGCATTGGCGCTGATGTAATCTCGATGCCGTGCATGGAGCTGTTCGACGCGCAGTCCTTAGACTATCGCGCCGATCTGCTGCCCAGGGATGCGCTGCTCGTATCGATCGAAGCCGGGGTCACCTGGGGCTGGCAGAAATATGTCGGCGACGGTCTGACCATCGGTATCGATAGCTTTGGCGCTTCGGGCAAGGCCGAAGAGCTGTTTCCGCACTTCGGCTTTTCAGTCGAGGCGATTGTTCCAAAAATTGAAGCCCGATTGGGCGTTTGACAGGGAGAATTTATCATGGCGACCAAGGTTGCAATCAACGGTTTCGGCCGCATCGGGCGCAATGTTGCGCGCGCGATTATCGAGCGGCCTGATTGCGGGCTCGAACTGGTTTCGATCAATGATCTCGCCGATGCGCAATCGAACGCCCGGCTGTTCCAGCGCGATTCGGTGCACGGCCCGTTCAGCGGCAAGGTTGAAGTCGATGGCAATGATCTGATAATCAATGGCAAGCGCATTCACGTGACCGCCGAGCGTGATCCCGCAAACCTGCCGCACGCCGCCAACGGCATCGACATCGCGCTTGAATGTACCGGGTTTTTCACCAGCGCTGATGCCGCAGGAAAGCATCTGACTGCCGGTGCCAAGCGCGTGCTGATATCCGCCCCCGGCAAGAATGTTGATCTGACCGTGGTGTTCGGCGTCAACCATGACAAGCTGACCGCCGATCACAAGATCGTCTCCAACGCCAGCTGCACCACCAATTGCCTTGCGCCATTTGCCAAGGTGCTCAACGATGCCATCGGTATCGAGCGCGGGCTGATGACGACGATCCACGCCTATACCAACGATCAGAAGATCCTCGATCAGATTCACGAAGATCCGCGCCGCGCCCGCGCCGCCGGGATGAGCATGATCCCGACCACCACCGGCGCTGCCCGCGCAGTGGGCGAGGTGTTGCCTGAACTCAAAGGCAGGCTCGATGGTTCGGCAATCCGCGTGCCGACTCCGAACGTGTCGGTGGTTGACCTGACCTTCACGCCAAAGCGCGATACCACCAGGGAAGAAGTCAATGCGCTGCTCAAGGCTGCATCAGAAGGGGCGCTGAAGGGCGTGCTTGGATATACCGACGAACCTCTGGTTTCGATCGATTTCAACCACGACGGCCACAGTTCAACCATCGACAGCCTGGAAACGACGGTGCTCGACGGCAAGCTGGTGCGGGTGCTGAGCTGGTACGACAACGAGTGGGGCTTCTCGAACCGCATGGTTGATACTGCTGGCGTGATGGGCGGGTTGATTTGAGCGCGCTGGCATGAGCAGGTTCCGGACGCTCGATGATCTTGGCGACCTGACCGGCAAGGTTGCGCTGGTCCGCGTCGATTTGAACTTGCCGATGCGCGATGGCGTGGTCACCGACAATACCCGCGTGCGGGCGTCTGCTCCGACGATCCTCGAACTGGCAGACAAGGGCGCAAAAGTTCTCCTGCTCGCGCACTTCGGGCGGCCCAAGGGTGAAAAGGTTTCGACACTGTCGGTATCGATGACAATCGACGCAGTGCAGGCGGTGCTCGGGCGTGAAGTAATGTTCGTGCCCGAGATTGCCGGGCCGGTTGTCGCGCAGTCGGTTGGCATCTTGCGCGCCGGTGACATTGCCATGCTGGAGAACACCCGCTTCTATAAAGGCGAGGAAGCAAACGATCCCGAGCTGGCAAAATCCATCGCTGCCAACGGCGATATATATGTCAACGATGCCTTTTCCGCAGCGCACCGTGCCCATGCCAGCACCGAGGGACTTGCGCACCTGCTTCCTGCCTATGCTGGAAGGGCAATGGAAGCCGAGTTAGACGCGCTTGAACAGGCTCTAGGTTCTGCTGTGCATCCTGTTGCTGCTGTTGTGGGCGGGGCTAAAGTGTCGTCTAAACTGGATGTTTTGAAGCACCTGGTGGGCCAGGTCGATCACCTGATTATCGGCGGCGGAATGGCCAATACATTCCTCGCAGCAAATGGCGTCTCGGTCGGAAAATCGCTGTGCGAGCATGATCTTGCGGGCACCGTGCGCGAGATATTGGCAGCGGCGGACAAGGCGGGCTGCACCGTGCATCTGCCTTATGACGTTGTAGTGGCGAAGGAATTTGCCGCTAACCCGGCAAGTTTGCGCAGGTGCAACGTCCACGAAGTCGGCGGGGACGAAATGATCCTTGATATAGGCCCGCAGGCTGTTGAATCACTGGGAGATGTTCTCAAGACCTGCCGCACGCTGGTGTGGAATGGACCGCTGGGAGCCTTCGAAACCCCACCGTTCGACAGCGCCACGGTGGCCCTGGCCCGCATCGCCGCAGCCCTGACTGTTGAAGGCTCGCTCGTCTCGGTCGCAGGCGGTGGCGACACCGTCGCAGCTCTGAATCACGCCGGGGTTGCCAAGGATTTCAGCTACATATCCACCGCAGGCGGCGCCTTCCTCGAATGGATGGAAGGTAAGGAACTACCCGGGGTCGCCGCGCTTTCATCGTGAAACTGCTTAGCGCCATTGCTCGCCGCTCTGGGCGCGGCTAATGGCGGCTCGAATCACATACGTATGCAAAGGGGCACCCGCGTGCAATCTTCCGAAATGACCGCCAAACTGGCCGCCGGAAACGGCTTTATCGCCGCGCTCGATCAATCGGGTGGATCTACACCTAAGGCATTGGCAGGATACGGTATTGGCGCCGATGCGTTCAGCAACGACGCGCAGATGTATGGCCTGATCCATGACATGCGCAGCCGGATTATCCGATCTGCCGCTTTCACGGGTGACAAGGTTCTGGGCGCAATTCTGTTTGAACGGACAATGGACGGTGCGGTTGATGGGGTTCCTACTCCTTCAGCT
>JANLOZ010000256.1:0-1774 GCA_031366845.1 Novosphingobium sp.
TGGCCCAGCAGCAGCTGTTCCAGCAATTGCTTGCGCGGGTCGGGCCGCAGCGGCTGATGAGCCTTGATGGCGATGCGATGTTTACGGATCCAGCCGGAACGATCGCGGTGGTGGGCGGCCATTATGGCCTGAAAATTGACGGGCAAACAGCCGCGCAGATCGCGCAAGGGCCAGCGTTTTCGCGCCATTCGAAATCGGGTGCGGCCTATTCTGCGGACACACGCGCCGCAGACTATGCGCAGGTGCGCGCCGCGCATGGAGCGGAGATTGATATGGTTGTCGCCTGGGCAAAGGCTGTGGCTGAGGCTGCGGAATTGCCGCTCAGCCAGGATCGATGGTCTGCGCTTTGATAGCGGCTTGACCTGCGCGCCGGGCCGGTGAAAAGGCGAGGCCATGACCGACGCCTTTGCCGAAGCTTCAACCGCGATTGCGCGCGGTGACCGCGATCCATTCCACTACGTCGTGCTGGCCTGGTACAGGGCGCAGGCGGGTGAACGCGACGCCGCCTATCAGCTGTTGCAGCAAGCGCTGACTATCGCCCCCGATGACCCGGTAGCGCTGACGACAATCGCTTCGCTTTACCGCGAGGACCGTCGGCTGCGCGATGCGGTGCTGCATTGCGACGCGGCGATCCGCGCTTGCCCGACCTATGCCGTGGCCTGGCTTGAGCGCGGCTTTGTCCTGTCATCCGGCGGCTCGTTTGCGCTGGCAGTCGAGTCTTATAGCGAGGCTGCGCGGCTCGATCCCGGCAATGCTGCGGCCTGGGCAGGTATTGCGATGATTGCCGGGCGCAACGGCGATGCCGAAGCCGTGCGGATGCCTGCGGCCAAGGCACTGGCGATCGATCCGGACAATCTGATCGCCAGCGCCGCGCTCGCCACGGTCGAGATCGAAGCGGGCGAATATGCCCCGGTTGTCGCGCGGCTCAGCCCGTTGCTGGCGGCCAAGGCACCGCCATCGTCCGAGCGCGCCAACGCGCTCAACGTGCTTGGCGATGCTTACGACAGGTTGGGGCGCACCGACGAGGCTTTCGCGACCTATACTGCGGCAAAGTCCGAATTCGCGGCGGTTCATGCACCGCAATTTCCGCCCGAACGCGAAGATCATCGCGGGTTTATCGACCGCATCGGCAGATCGCTGGATGGGGCGGATGCCCGGGGCTGGGCGCTGGCGCAAGCGGGTCCTGTTCCGGGAGCCGCCGACAGCCATGTGTTCCTGCTCGGCTATCCGCGATCGGGAACGACGCTGGTCGAGAATATCCTCGCCTCGCTTCCCGGGGTTTCGGCGCTTGAGGAGCGGCCGACGCTGCGCGAGGCCGACGAGGCGTTTCTTGGCGATGATGCCGGGTTCGCCAGGCTCGCGGGGCTGAGCCCCGCCGAGGCCGATCCCTTTCGCGCGGCCTATTGGGCGAAGGTGGCGGCGGCCGGGCTTGATGTCGCGGGCGGCACCTTTGTCGATATGGATCCGCTCAAGGGGCTTCGCCTGCCGCTCATTTCACGGCTGTTCCCGCAAGCGCAGGTTCTCATCATGCGGCGCGATCCGCGTGATATTGTCTGGAGCTGCTTCCACACCAATTTCGCTCTGACTTCAACCAGTTATGAATTCACCAGCCTTGAGCGCACCGCGCGGCATTATGACGCGATGATGCGGCTGACCGAGCTGAGCCTCGAACGCCTGCCGCTCAACACCCACGTTGTGCGCTATGATGCGCTGGTGCGGGAATTCGATGCGACCACCCGCGCGCTGTGTGACTTTCTTGGCCTGCCGTGGTCGG
>JANLOZ010000091.1:0-2974 GCA_031366845.1 Novosphingobium sp.
AGTCGTTGGCGCATCGCGCCCTCTTCGAGTCCGACAAGCACAGGAAAGACGGGGTTGGGGGGAGGTGATTCACATTTCCCAATCGCCGCTCTAGGGGAGGGGTTGGGGTGGGGTCAATCCGCTGGACGCAGCATCGCGACCGCAGGACAGCCCCCACCCCTCGATCCCCTGAGCCGCAGGCGAGCGTAGCTCAACGGGCGGGGAGGAAGTGCCAGCCTATTGTCTTCATCTCATCGCGAATTTCTCTCGGAGCGTTTTGCGTTAATCCTGAATTTTCATTCCGGAGGCTGCGGTCGTGGGCCAAGATAGTCACAACCCTGTCGAGCGCCGCTTGGCGGTTGACTCCTGACCGACTTGCCCTTAACGGCCCGGCTTCAAATTTCTGCGGCGTGCTGCCGCGCGAGGGTATCATGAAAATTCGCAACAGCCTGAAGTCGCTCAAGGACCGTCATCGCGATAACCGCGTGATTCGCCGCCGTGGGCGCACTTATGTGATCAACAAGACCAACCGCCGCTTCAAGGCGCGCCAGGGCTGATTGCTGCTAGTGGGCCGGGCCGCAAGGTCTGGCTGGTTCTTCAACGGCCCGTCTCCTCAAAAAGGACGCGGGCCGCTGTGCTGTCCGGGATTGGTGAAATGGCTGTGGTGCCCGGTGCATTTGAACCCGTCGAAGCTGTCGTTTTCGATGTTGGCCGGGTGCTTTACCTCTGGGATCTGCGCTATCTGTTCGCCAAGCTGATCGCTGACCCGGCTGAGCTTGAATGGTTCTGCACCAACGTTGTCACCCCTGAATGGCATTTTCAGCACGATGCCGGGGAGCCGCTCGCCGAACTGGTGCCTGCGCGCAAAGCCGAGTTTCCTGCATACGCGCACCTGATCGATGCCTATGCTGCGCGGTTCAACGAAACCATTCCCGGCCCCGTTCCCGGCTCCATCGAACTGGTCGAGGCGCTCGATGCGCGCGGGGTGCCGCTGTTCGCGATCACCAATTTCGGCGCAGATTTCTGGCCGCCATTCCGCGCCACCGCGCCGGTGTTTGACCGCTTTCGCGATATCGTCGTCTCGGGCGATGAGATGCTCGCCAAGCCCGATCCGGCGATCTTTCACCGCGCGAGGGCGCGGTTCGGGCACACCGCCGAAGCTATGCTGTTTATCGACGACAACGCCGCCAACATTGCGTCGGCGGCGCGTTTGGGGTGGCAGGTCCACCACTTTATCGATGCCGCAGCTCTTGAGGTTGACCTAAGCCAGCGCGGCTTGTTGGGTTAAATCCTCAGCGCTTGTTGCACTTCGTCAGCTCATCGGGACTGAATGGACCGCTCACCGAAGTGAAAGTCGCAACCGGGCCGAATTTGCGGGCAACCTGCTGGCAGACAAGAATGGGGCGGCTGCCAACATCGGGTGCAGAGCAACTGTCGCCGGCGCACTTCCACAGCGATTCGGCGATGATTGCCTGCTTCGGCTGATCGAGAGCAGTCATCAGCGAAGCGGAATAGCGGGCGGGCGCGGCGGCATTGGCGGCCACCGGCACCAGCGAAAGCAGGGCACCCGAAAGCGCGATGGCAGCACCCATAAGGGCGCGCGGCATGGTCGGCGAAAGCGTGATTCGCATGGCTGGACTCCTGTGTTGATGCAACCTGGGGAAGCGGGAACGATTTCAGTTGCGAATCACTACCTATATGGTTCAGTTGCACTATGCAACCTATAATCGAAAAAATTTCGCCCGGCGTTCTGAATGCGCTACCATCGCCAGCGATGGGAAAGCTTCGCGAGCCTTTGGAAGATATGGACTGCGGCCTGCCGCTCGCGCTTGAAGTTATGGGCGAGCGCTGGTCGTTCATGATCCTGCGCGCCGCATTCAACGGCGTTCACCATTTTGAGGATTTCCTCGCCGCCATCGGCATAGCGCGGAACATACTTTCCAATCGGCTCGGAAAGCTGGTCGAACACGGTATCATGGCGCGCCAGCCAATGGCGGATGACCGGCGCAAAGTGATGTATGGCCTCACCGCGAAAGGCGTCGATCTGCTCCCGGCAATGCTGGCGCTGCGCCAGTGGGGCGAGAAATACGGCCTCGGCATTCCGTCAAACCCGGTACTCGTCGATAGCCGCGACGGCCTGCCGATTGGCCCGATAGAGATGCGCGCGCATGATGGGCGAGCGATCGCCTATGCCGATCTTTTGTGGCGGGACCGGTCCGAGCTGGGTCGCGGCGGCACCGAATGTACCGGGCCGCACGAAAGCGAAATGCGCGGCTGGACGCGCGAGATGATCGACTGATCCATCTTGCAGTAATGTGGCGCAGCGCCATGATGCGCGCATGAACCGCCGATTCGTTCTTTTCGCCTTGCCGCTCTTCGTCGCGCTGACCGCCGCCGGTCCTGCCAGACGCGTTGCCGCACCTCCGCCTCCGCCGCCGCTGGGCGATACGGTGAACGTGGCGATGGTCACCTCGCTCGGCACTATCGAGCTTGAGCTCGATCACAAACACGCACCGCTGACGACCGAGAATTTCGTGCGCTATGTCGATTTGCAGAGGTTTGATGGCGCAACGTTCTACCGGGTGATGCGGCTGAAATGGGGGACGCCGCCCAATGGGCTGATCCAGGCCGGGCTGCAAAGCAACCCCGCCAAGGTGCTCAAGCCGGTGGCGCATGAGCCAACCAGCCTCACCAGGCTGCTCCACAAACCCGGCGCAATATCGATGGCAAGGAATGCGCCAGGCACCGCCATGGCCGATTTCTCGATCCTGCTGTCCGAGCTCGAAGGGCTCGATGCCAATCCCAAAGCCACCGATCCTGAAGCGCAGGCGGGTTTTGCTGTCTTCGGCCATGTCACATCAGGCATGGACGTGGTGCGCAAGATCTATGACGTGCCCTTGAGCGAAACCAAGGGGCAGGGCGTGATGCGCGGGCAGATGATCGAAGCCCCGGTGAAAATCATCACCGTGCGGCGCATGGACCCGCCGAAGCCGGC
>JANLOZ010000308.1:0-6139 GCA_031366845.1 Novosphingobium sp.
CACCACCTTGCCATCGCTTCCGGCGATCAGCACGACGGACGATCCGGGCGGCACCGACATGAAAATTGCCTTGAGTTTGATCGTGCCATCGCCGCCCGCAACCGGCTGGGCCATGAAAGTGCCGAACGGTGCCAGTGTCACCAGCCGGGTGATGTCGCTCGCGGCCCGGTGCGCCATCACCGGCGCGGCCGCAGGACTGCCGCCAGCATCGCCCAGCAACCGCCAGGTCAGACCGGCGAGCGCCACCGCGACCGATACGATGACCGCGCCAGTATAGGTATCGACGCCGATACGGGCTTGTTTGGGGGTCATTGGGGGGTCACTTGCTGGTAGTCCGGGCATCGGCGAACCCGCGCAGCGACACCAGGGGACTGGCAGAACCGGCCTCGCGCACTGCCACGGAAACCTGACGCATATCGGGATCGTCGCTGGGCGAAAATGCGGTGCGCGCAGTCCAGTTCCAGTTGAGCATTGCTTGCTGATCCGGCCCGGCGATCCCGAGACTGGCCTCGGCCAAGGCGTTTTCAGCCACCCAGCGCGCCGCAGTGCGCTGCTCAAGCGCATGAATCGTATCGACATGGGCTTCGGAGGCGCGAATAATCCCGGCGGCAGCGATGGCGAGTATGACCATCGCAACCATCGCTTCAATCAAGGTAAAGCCATTTTCTGAACGGGCTCCGGTCATCCGAATCAGGGCCTTTTCGCCAATGAAGTTCGAGTCTTAGCGGTAAGCCCGTCGAAGTCTATCGTCCAATGGCTGCGCCCGGCGTCGAGGCTGAATTCAACAGGCGCCACGGTCGAATCCAGACCGAGCGGAACAATTTTCTGGCCGTCGCTGCTCGCCAGCGCCATTCCGCTTGGCAATTCATGGATTTCACCCAACGAGGCAAGAGCACTCGGCGCCCATTTGCGCGCGGCTTCATCCCACCGCACAAAGCCATAGGAATGCGGGGTCAGACTGACGGCCATCACTTCGTCGCGCATCATCGATTGATCGGCGGCGAGCTGCAATCGCGATTCGAGTCGCTTGGCTTCGGTCTGGCCCGATGTCCCGCCTCCGGCGCCGATTGAGAGCAGCGCGAGCGACGCGGTAACCCCGATAATCGCCAGAACCACCAGCATTTCGATCAGGGTCATGCCCGATTGGGCAGGGTCTGCCGAACGAAGGCGCTTCCTGCCGCACCGCAGTGTCATTGGCCGGAAACGCTGATATCCGCGTCAACGCCATCACCGCCGGGCTTGCCATCCTTGCCGAGCGATACGATGTCGAATCCACCGCCTGATGCCGCAGGTGAATGATAGGCATAGGTTTTGCCCCACGGGTCGACCGGAACCTGCTCAAGGTAACCGCTGGGCGACCAGTTGGCTGGCGCTGGCCCCGCAGTAGGGCGCGTCGACAGTGCCGCAAGGCCCTGTTCGCTCGTCGGGTAACCGCCATTGTCCAGCCGGTACATCTTGAGCGCGGCAGAAATCGTGCGCAGATCGGTCTTGGCAATCGTGGCGCGCGCCTGATCGGGGCGACCGATGACGTTGGGAACGATCAGCGCAGCGATCAGCGCAATGATTGCCAGCACGACGATCATTTCGATCAGCGTCAATCCGGACTCCTGATTGGGGACAGGAACAACGGCTGACGGCGCGGAATTTGGCTTTAGACTTCGCTGCATAGCGTCTTATATAGTCCGACCGAATGGAAAATCCAACGCCTCCTTCAGCCGATTCTGTGCCACACGCTGCAATCGGGCAGCGCACCGCGAGTGGTATCTGGTCGCTCGATGGCGACCAGCTGGTTTCGATCGAACAGTTTGACCATGGCCCCGCAGTGGTGCTGGTGCGCAGCGAACATGTGCTCACGCTGGCAACACCATTGCCGCCGCTCTCCTCGACGGTTCGCCGCCGAGAAGCCTTGCCCTTTGCCATCGAAGACCAGATCGCCGATCCGCTCGATCAGGTCCATGTCGCGCTCGGCAGCGAGGTGGCGGAAAAGACCTGGCTTGCCGGCGTTGTCCGGCATGATCTGATGCGGCAGTGGGTGGCGCGGCTCAGCGAAGCCGGGCTCGAACGCGCCTCGCTGGTTCCCGACGCATTGTCGCTGCCGGTTCCAGGCCAAGGCTGCTGGTCGGTCGATCTCGCCGGCGAGCGCGCCATGATCCGCACGGCAGACGGCACCGGCTTTGCTCTGCCGCTGGCAATGCTCGAAGCCGCATGGCGTGCGGCGGGCGAACCCGCCTGCGTCGCCTATGGCGATGCGCTGCCGCCCGAATTGCACGCCGCCCAGACCGAACTTGAGCCCGAGCCGCTGGCCCAGCGCCTGCTCGCCCCCGCGCTTGATCTGCGGCAGGGCCGCTATGCGCCGCCGCGCCGACAGATTGATCCGCTGTGGCGCCGGATTGCCATGATAACCGCTATCGGCGCGCTGGCGCACGGGGCAATCGCCGCGGCGGATACCTTGGCGCTTCACCACATCGCCGCGCAGCGCGAAGCTGATGTTCGGGCACTGGCAGGATCAGCGCAGCCTTCGATGGTGATGGGCGAAGACCTGTCAGCGACACTCGCCGATCTCACCCCCGAAGATGCCGCTGCTGGCCCAAGCCAGTTCCTTGACCTGCTGTCTCGCAGCGGCGGGGCGATGGCCGGGCTGCCGCGCCCGGTGAACTGGCATTCGGTGACCTTTGATCGCGGTGCGGGAACGCTCACGCTCGGCGTCGAGGCCGAAGACATTGCCAGTTTGCAGGCGGTGGCCCAGGCGTTCACCCGTGCCGGGTTAACCGCGCAGCCGGGTGCTGCATCTGTCGATCAGGGCCGCGCCAAGGGCAGCTTTGCGGTGCGGCTGCCATGATCGCCCCGCGCTTCGATCTTGGCAGGTTGCAAGGCTGGTGGTGGCGCTCGCGCAATTTGTGGATCGAACGTTCGCTGCGCGAACAGGTTCTGCTCGGCGCGCTAGCAGCCACGGCGATTGTCGCACTGTTGCTCATGGCCGTGATCGCGCCCTTACGCGCGGTGCGCGCCGATGCCTTGGCCGATATCCGCAATGCTGACCTGCTCGAAGCAAGGATTCGCGGCGGAGGCCCGGATCTGGCCCAAGGCGGCAAGTTTCGTCGTGGCACGGCATCGGCGATCGTCACCGACTCGGTCTCTGCCGCGCGGCTTACTGTGCAGCGGATCGAACCTGAAGGCGGCAATCTGCGCGTAGTGCTGAGCGATGCGCCGTTCGAGCAGGTGCTGCAATGGATCGCTGCGCTTGAGCAGAACAGCCGCTTGCGGGTGATCAACGCCGAGATCGAACGCAAGGGTGCGCCGGGCGTGGTCAGCACATCGCTGGTGGTCGCAGGATGAGCGATGATGCGCCTTTGGCTGAGGGAACGGTGCTCGATCTGACCGCCGCACTGCCGCCGCCCGCAGCGGCCTTGCCGCCATCTGCAGCGCCCCGGCCCGCTGCCGAATTGACCTATGCCTTCGCGCGGGAGAACGGCGCGCTGGTGCAGCATGATGGCGAGAGTTCGGTGTGCATCCACCGCAAAGGCGCGAGTCTTGATGCCTTGCTTGAAGTCCAGCGGCTGTTCGGCGCGATTGGCTGGCAAGCGGTGAGCGACGAAGCCTTTGAAGCGACTTTGCAGCGCCTGTACCGGCAGAGCGCCAGCGTCGCTGCCGATGCTGCTGCGGCAGACGAGGTTGATCTCGCCTCGCTCGCTGACAGCGCCGCCGAGGTCGACGATCTGCTAGACAACCGCGACGATTCGCCAGTGATCCGGCTGATCAATGCCCTGCTGCTGCAGGCGATCAAGGAAGGCGCTTCGGACATCCATATCGAAACGCAGGAGCGGCGTCTGGTTGTGCGCCTTCGCGTCGATGGGGTTTTGCGCGAGATGATCGAGCCCAAGCGGGCGCTTGCGCCGATGCTGGTGAGCCGGATCAAGGTGATGGCGCGGCTGGACATCGCAGAAAAGCGGGTGCCACAGGATGGCCGCGTCACCTTGCGGATCGGCGGACACGAAATTGACGTGCGCGTTTCGACCATCCCCACCCAACACGGTGAGCGGGTGGTGATGCGGCTGCTCGATCGCGGATCAATGCGGCTCGATCTCGCCAGTCTGGGGATGAATGCCCGCGATTCCGCGCTGCTTGAACGGCTGCTCGAACGGCCCAACGGCATGCTGGTGGTCAGCGGGCCGACGGGATCGGGCAAGACGACGACGCTCTATGCCGCGCTGATGCGGTTGAATGACCGCCGGCGCAACATCATGACGGTCGAAGATCCGATCGAATACGAGATTGAGGGCATCGCCCAGACGCAGGTCGATTCGCGCACCGAAATGACCTTTGCGCGCGGGCTGCGGGCAATTCTGCGGCAGGATCCCGATGTCATAATGGTTGGAGAAATCCGCGACCGTGAAACGGCTGAAGCCGCCGTACGGGCGAGTATGACCGGCCATCTCGTGCTATCGACGTTGCACACCAATTCGGCGATTGGCAGCATCACCCGGCTTATCGACATCGGTGTCGAACGCTTTCTGCTAGCGCCCATGGTGATCGGACTTGTCGCGCAGCGACTGGTGCGCGAACTCTGCGCTGAATGCCGGGTTTCTGCTAAAGCCACCGCCGCCGATGCTGAAATGCTCGAGGGCGCGTTGCAGGTGGGCGAAACCATCTGGCGCGCAGCCGGCTGCGATGTCTGCCACGGCGAAGGCTATCGCGGCCGCATCGCCATCTACGAAGTCGTGCCGATCGATCGCAGCCTGGAGGCGCTGATCCATGACGGCGCGGCGGAAGCGGTGCTTATCGCGGCGGCCCGCAAACTCAGTCCCTCACTGCTCGAAGATGGCGTTGCCAAGATGCGCGCCGGGCTCACCAGCGTCAGCGAAGTCGCCCGCGTCGTGCGCGAAGACAGCTGAAGTGCCGGCCTTCTCCTATCAGGCGATCGACAACGCGGGCAAACGCCAGCGCGGGGTGATTGAGGCGGGCAATGCTGCGGCGGCACGGCGGGCCTTGCGCGATCAGGCGCTGCTGCCGCTATCGGTGGTTCTGAGCAATCGCAGCGGTGCGACAGCGCGTGATCTTCCCGCGCTTGGTGTGGTGGATTCGCTGCGTGACCGCCTGCGCAGCGGCAAGGTTTCCAGCCGCAGCCTCGCCAATGCCACCCGCCAGCTCGCGACGCTGATCGGCAGCGAGGTGCGGATCGAAGAAGCGCTGCGGCTGGTCGCCAATCAGGGGGACGCGCGGATCACCCCGCTGCTGCTCGATGTGCGCAGCAAGGTGCTTGAAGGTTCCGGCCTGGCCCGCGCGCTCGGCGAGCATCCGCGGGCGATCCCGGCCTATTATCGCGCCTCAATTCAGGCGGGCGAGCAATCGGGGCGGCTTTCGGACGTGCTCGCCTACCTTGCTGACTTTGTTGAATCGCGCCAGCGTGCGAACCAGAAACTGGTTCTGGCGCTGCTCTATCCGGCGCTGCTGGCTCTGGTTTCGATCCTGATGATGACCGCGATGATGGTCTATGTGGTCCCCGATATTATCAAGGTTTTCGTCTCGCACGGTGCTGATCTGCCGCTTCTCACCCGCGTGCTGATCGCGATCACCAACGCTTTGACGCATTACGGCTTGTATATGCTGCTGGCATTGCTCGTCGCGGCCGTGCTCATTCGCCGCGAACTCGCCCGGCCAGAGCGGCGGCTGGCATTTGACAAGTTTCTGGCCACCAGGCGGCCCTTTTCGCGCTTTTCGCGGCAGACGAACGCCGCGCGCTTTGCCGCGACGCTGGCGACGCTGGTTCAGAGTTCGGTGCCGCTGCTCGATGCGCTGACCGCGTCGGCGGCGGTGATTCCCAATCGCTACATCCGCCAGCAGGCAGAACTGGTCGCTAGCCGGGTGCGCGAAGGCGATTCCATGCACCGGGCCATGGCTGATACCGGCGCATTTCCGCAGATGCTGGTGGCAATTGTGGCAAGCGGAGAAACCGGCGGCAAACTCGGCCCGGCGCTCGGCCGCGCGGCAAGCGAGCTTGACCGCGAGGCGGAAGGCCTCGTCGCGGTGATCGTCTCGCTGGTTGAACCTGCGGTCCTGCTGGCGATGGGCGGACTGGTGCTGCTGATGGTGATGGCGATCCTGATGCCGATCATCGCGCTCAACGATCTGGCGACCTCGT
>JANLOZ010000007.1:0-29363 GCA_031366845.1 Novosphingobium sp.
GCCTCGCGCGCTCGCCACGAAACCATTCGGGAAATTCGCGGAACGTTTGCGTTTTGGGGTCAATTGCCCCCACAAAAGTGCCAACTGCAACCTCATAGTCGTTGCGGGTATCGATCACCAACGTGGCCGGATCGCTGATCAGGGCATTCCAGTCTTCGGGCGCAACATAGCTTCCCGCCCCGGTCAGCGGGTCGATATCGGGCTCCCCCATGGTGACGATCTCGCGCTTGATGCGCACTTTCATGCGGCGAAACGGCATGGCGGCGGCGCGCGAGAATTTGACCTCGAGCCCCGCGCAACCCGGTAGCCTGCCGATATGGGCGAGCGCTTCAGCAATCGCCAGATCGCTCCCGGCAATCGTGCCGTTTATGCCCTCGCGCGCGAGCAGCAGCGTTCCCTTGATTTGCAGCTGATCGCACAGTGCGGCCAGCGGTTCGCGCAACTCTTCAGGTCCTTCGAACCGGGCGAAGCGATAGAGTGCGGCGACGCAGAAAGGGAAAGCGGGGTCGGACATCGCCGCGTCAGATAGCGCGGCGTGCGAGCCGCACAAGCGCTTCGTCAAGCGCGCCGAGGAAGCGTGAACGGTCGGCCTTGGAGAACGGTGGGGGGCCTCCGATAGCATCGCCGCCCGCGCGCAGGTCTGCCATGATCGCACGCGTAGCTACCGCGCTGCCGATTGAGGCGAGAGTGAACACTTTGCCATTGTTGCCGAGCACGGTGCCCCCTGCCTTGAGACAGCGATCCGCGAGCAGGATATCGGCGGTGATGACCACGCTGCTGGTGGTGCAGTTGTCAGCGATCCAGTCATCCGCCGCATCGAAACCGTCGCTGACGATCATCCGCGATATCAGCTGGTGCTCGGGCAGCCGCATCCGGCTGTTGCTCACCACCACGACCGGCACGGTGTGGCGGAAGGCAACCTTGTAAATCTCTTCCTTGACCGGACAGGCATCGGCATCAACGAGGATGCAAAGGCCCGCCACCCTCATGGACGCGGGCCTTTGCGGAACGGCTTGCCTGCGCCACCGGGGCCGCCAGGGCGGCCTCCGGGCTTGCCCTTGAAGCCCGGCTTGCCCTTGAATCCGGGCTTGTCTTTGAATCCGGGCTTGTCAGCAAAACTCGCGCGGTCTTTGGCGTTACGGTCACCGAACGAGCCGCCTTTGAACGGCTTGGCCTTGTGCGGACTTGCCCCATCGGCACCTTCGCGTGGCGGACGCGTTGCCAGTGTAGCGCGCGGGCCGAAGGTTTCAGCCCGTCGGCCGAAGGTTTCAGCACGCGGGGGAGCCGCAGGCCGAGTTGGAACAGGCGCCGCAGCTTGCGGCTGTGCACGTTCCTCTCTTGGGCGTTCCTCTCTTGGGCGGTCACCATGAGCCGCATCACGGCCTGGACGATCCGCCTGCGGGCGATCCTCGCGCTGGGGGCGATCCTCGCGCGCTCTGGCATCCGGCCCTTGCCCCCGATGCGGTCTTGCAGGTTCGCGGCGCGGGGCGCCATCATGGCTATCGCGCCGGTTATCGCGCGCCGATTCGCGCGGCGTTTCGGGCGAAACCTCGATCACGATCCCGGCCTCATCCTCGCTGCCCGGCACCGATGTGCGCGCGACTGCCGAGCGGAATTTGGCTTCAATGCTGCGCGGAACCTGGAAGAAGGTTTCGTTCGCGGCAATGCGGATCGCGCCGATTTCGTTGCGGGTAATATGCCCGCGGCGGCACAGCAGCGGCAGCAGCCAGCGCGGATCGGCACGGTGGTTGCGGCCTATCGCCATGCGGAACCAGACGGTGTCATCAAAACCTTCGCGGTGATGCGGCGGGCGCTGTTCGCCAGCTCCATCGCCAGTGCTGCCGCGCGTGCGGGCCGACATGTCGATCAGCTCTTCAGGCTGCGGCAGGCGACTGGCATGGGCGCGAACCAGCGAAATCGCGATGTCCTCGGCACTTTTCTGTTCGAGCAGGCGGACAGCCAGCGCGCGTTCGTCATCGCTGCCCTCAACGGGTTCGAGCAGCACCTCGATAAGCCGTTCATGATCCTGCGCGCGGATCGCTTCGGCGCTCGGCACTTCGGACCATTGCGCATCAATCCGCGCGCCGCGCAGCATCATTTCGACCCGACGGCGGCGCTGATAGGGGACGATCAGCACGGCGGTGCCCTTTTTGCCCGCCCGGCCCGTACGGCCCGAACGGTGCTGAAGCGCATCGGCATCGCGCGGAATTTCCACGTGGATCACCAGGCTGAGCGAAGCAATATCGATCCCGCGCGCGGCAACGTCAGTGGCGACGCAAACCCGCGCCCGCTTATCGCGCAGCGCCTGCAAAGCCTGATTGCGCTCGCTCTGGCTGTGCTCGCCCGAAAGCGCCACTGCAGCAAACCCGCGATCAACCAGAGTGGCGTGCAAATGGCGCACATTGTCGCGCGTCGCGCAGAACAGCATCGCGGTTTCGGCTTCGTGAAAGCGCAGCAGGTTGATCACCGCGTTTTCGATGTCTGAAGGTGAAACCGTCACCGCCTGATAGATAATATCGCCGTGGCCCTGATCGTCACCGACGGTGGAAATGCGCAAGGCATCGCGCTGATACCGCTTCGCCAGCGCAACAATCGGCTTGGGGATCGTCGCCGAAAACAGCAGCGTGCGGCGTTCACCCGGAGTCGCATCGAGGATCTGCTCCAGATCATCACGGAAGCCCATGTCGAGCATCTCGTCGGCCTCATCAAGCACCGCGAAACGAAGCCCGGAAAGATCGAGCGCGCCGCGTTCAAGATGATCGCGCAGACGCCCCGGTGTGCCGACTACGATATGCGTCCCGGCATAGAGCGCGCGGCGCTCCTTCGAGGGATCCATGCCGCCAACGCAGGTGGTGATCCGCGCGTGCAACCCGGCAAACAGCCATTCAAGCTCGCGGCTGACCTGCAGTGCGAGTTCGCGCGTTGGCGCAATCACTAGCGCCAGCGGCGATCCTGCTGGTGGCAGGCCGATTTCGGCGCCGTCTTCACCGGCAAGCAGTTCGACCCCCATTGCAAGACCGAAAGCCACGGTCTTGCCCGAACCGGTGCGCGCCGAAACGATCAGATCGCGGCCCAGCGCATCGGGTTCGATCACCGCCGCCTGAACAGGGGTGGGCGCGCTATAGCCCTTCGCGGTAAGCGCATCGGCGAGCGGCGTGGGCAAATGGGAAAAGGGCATGGGCCTCGATGGGGTAAACGCGTCAGGAAGGGCGGGGGTGCATGCCCTGTCAGCGGGCTCAGCCGCGGCTCCATAGCCGCAATGGCGGCAATAAGCCACCCGCAAACGCAGGCAGTCATGGCACCAACCAGCGCCCTTCCGCGCGAGGTGGTTGCGGGCCGCATAGCGTTGCCTTTCACGCCAAACGCTTCCAATGCTGACACGATGTGATTTGGGCGCTTTCAGCAGGTGATCGGGAGACAGATTTTGAGCGGCACAATTTTGATCCTCAACGGACCAAATCTGAACCTCCTCGGCGAACGTGAGCCCGAGATTTATGGGCACCACACCTTGGCCAACGTTGAAGCCCTGTGCCGTGCAGAGGCGGAAAGCGGCGGCTATACCATCGATTTCCGCCAGACCAATGACGAAGGTGAAATGGTGGGCTGGATCCAGCAGCACCGCAAGGGGCTGGCCGGTATCGTCATCAATCCCGCTGCTTTCAGCTATGCTGCCTATCCCGTGCTCGATGCGCTCAAACTGGTCGATTGCCCGGTGGTGGAGGTTCACATTTCGAACATCCACCGGCGTGAGGCAGAGTGGCGGGCGAAGTCTATCATCACGCAAGTCGTCACCGGAATGATTTCGGGACTGGGGGTAAACGGCTACGCGCTGGGGGTGCGCCACATTGTCCAGCTGAGCAAGCGCGGCGCATAGGACGGACGGCCAGCCAGGCGTTACACTTGCGCTGGGCGGGGGAATGGTGATCAAGGGGAGGTATGAGCCCGCTGCCTTCTGTCGATGCCGTGCTGCGCCTGCCGCAAGCTGGTGACTTGTCGCGTTTGCACGGTCGGGCGGCACTGACTGATGCCGTGCGCTCCGTTCTGGCGCGAAGCCGCGAACGCGGCCTGACCGAACGCCGCGAACACGGCATGGCTGAGCGCCCCGAAGAAGCCGCCGTGCTTGCCGAGGCTGCCGCGCTGCTTGATGATCGCGCGAGGCCAAGGCTGCGGCGGGTGTTCAACCTTACCGGCACCGTGCTCCATACCAACCTTGGCCGGGCGCTGCTGTCTGAGGCAGCGGCCGAACAGGCGAGCATGGCGATGCGCCAGCCCTGTGCGCTTGAATTTGATCTGGCCAGCGGCGGGCGCGGTGATCGTGACAATCTGATTGAGGGCCTGGTCTGCGAGCTCACCGGGGCCGAAGCAGCAACTGTCGTGAACAACAACGCCGCCGCCGTGCTGCTCACGCTGGCGGCGCTCGCGGCGCGGCGCGAGGTGCTGGTTTCGCGCGGCGAACTGGTCGAGATCGGTGGCGCGTTCCGCGTCCCCGATGTGATGCGCGCGGCGCATGCAAAACTGATCGAGGTTGGCACTACCAACCGTACCCACGCGCGCGATTTTGAAGAAGCGATTGGCCCCAGGACGGCGGCGCTGATGAAGGTCCACGCCAGCAATTACACGATCACCGGCTTCACCGCCGAGGTGGATGGGACCGAGCTCGCCCGGATCGCCCACGCGCATGGTCTGCCGTTCATCACCGACCTTGGCGCGGGCAGCCTGATCGATATGGCAAGGCTCGGCCTGCCTCGTGAACCGGTGGTGCGCGATTGCATCGCCGCCGGGGCGGACATTGTCATGTTCAGTGGCGACAAGCTGATGGGCGGGCCGCAGTGCGGGCTTATTGTTGGCCGAAAAGACCTGATCGCCAAGATCGCCAAGCATCCGCTGAAGCGGGCGTTGCGGGTTTCAAAGGTGACGCTGGCTGCGCTCGAAGCCACGCTGTTGGCCTATCGCAAACCTAATCTGCTCAGCCGCGACCTGCCAACACTGCGGCTGCTCACCCGCACCGTTGCGGAACTTTCGGCGGTGGCCGCGCGCCTGCAAGACCCGGTCGCCCGGGCGCTTGGGGAAAACTGGAGTGTCGCGCCGGTCGCGGTGGCTGCCCAGGCCGGCAGCGGTTCGCTTGCTGATGCATCGATCCCCAGCCTCGCTCTGTCGCTGCGTCCGCTCGCGCGGTCCGGCAAGGCGCTCACCGCGCTGGCAGCACGTCTCCGCGGCCTGCCAATTCCGGTGATCGGGCGGATTGCCGATGGGGCGCTGCTGCTCGATCTGCGCTGCCTTGACGATGAAGTTGGCTTTGTTACGCAACTGGACAGGCTGTTCTTGTCTTAATCGCTATGCTGCTCCAATCATTGGGCAGATTCCGGGAAGAATCGAGGAGACGAAGCATGGCCAAAGACGATCAACCGTTCACAATGCCCGGACTGGGACAGCTCAACGAAAGCGCGGCGAAGATGCTTGGCCCCGATGGCCCCTTTGCCACAGCAATGAAGGCCTTTGATCCGATTGCCATGATGCAGCAGGGCATGGACCTGACCAAGTCGATGTTTGAAATCGCACTTGGCACTTCGACTGTGGCGCCAGGCAAGGGCGACGGGCGGTTCAAGGATGATGCCTGGACCAGCAATCCCTATTACAAGCGGCTGAGCCAGACCTACCTCGCGATGAGCGATGCGGTTGAGGCGATGATCCCTGAAGACCTGCCATGGGAAGACAAGGCGCGCGCGCAACTGGCGGCGTCCATCGTCACCAGCACCTTCGCGCCGACCAACACGCTGATGGGCAATCCTGCAGCGATCAACAAGACGATTGAGACCGGCGGCAGCAATCTGGTGACGGGCTTCAAAGCCTTCCTCGATGATCTGCAGAACAACGGCGGCTTACCGAAACAGGTCGATGCCTCAGGCTTTGAAGTCGGCGTCAATATGGCAATCACACCGGGCAAAATCGTGCTGCGCACCGAAATGCTCGAACTGATCCAGTACAATCCGTCGACCGATCAGGTGCATGGGCTGCCGGTGGTGCTGGTGCCGCCTCAAATCGGTCGCTATTACTTCACCGATCTGGTGCCAGGGCGCTCTTTTGCTGAATATACAGTCGCCCAGGGCCTGCAATATTTTGCCATATCCTGGCGCAATCCGTCGCCCGATGAGCGCGCGTTCGGCATGGAGGGCTATGTCAAATCGGTGATCGAAGTGATCGAAACGATCTGCGAGATCACTGGCCAGCCCAAGGTCAACGTCGTCGGATTTTGTGCCGGCGGGATTACCTCGGCGATTGCCGCAGCCTATCTTGCCGCACAGAAGCGTGATCTGTTGAACACCTTCACGCTCTGCGTCGCCATGCTCGATTTCAAGACCGACGCCTCGCTCGGTGCGTTCCGCTTGCCGACCATGCTCACTGTCGCCAAGGCGCAATCATCGATGAAGGGGGTGCTGCCAGGGAGCGAACTAAGCAAGATATTCTCGTGGCTGCGGCCGAACGATCTGATCTGGAACTACTGGGTCAACAATTACCTGATGGGTGAGGAACCGGCGCCGTTCGATATCCTTGCGTGGAACAATGACAGCTCGAATATGTCTGCGCAGTTACATAAAGATTTCCTCGACATGTTCGATGCCAACAGTCTGATTGAGCCCGGCGCTTACCAAGTGTTCGGCCAGCCGATTTCGCTGGCGGATGTCACCTGCGACAAGTTCGTTGTAGGGGCGGTGACGGATCATCTCACCCCTTGGAAGGGTTGCTATCAGTCGCAATCGAAGATCGGCGGCAGCACGATGTTTGCCCTGAGCAATGGCGGGCATGTCGCGGCGCTGGTCAATCCGCCGGGCAATCCAAAGGCATACCACTATATCGCACCAGCGAAGGCGGCGAGCGGTGATGAATGGCTCGAAACGGCGGAAAAGCGGACCGGATCCTGGTGGGAATCGTGGACAAAATGGTGCGGTGAGCGCTCGGGCAAGCTGGTTGCAGCGCCCAAGACACTGGGATCAAAGAAATTTCCGGCAATTGCGGATGCCCCCGGCACCTATGTAAAGCAATAGGCAGCACTTGCTTGCTAGGCTGCACCGCATCTGTATTCTGCCCCGTGTAATTACCAAGGGAACGCCGTTTGATCTATTCCGCCTATGAAGCCTTGCGCCGCTCGACCCGTCCGATGGCCTGGATGCTCGACACCGGACAAAAACTGGCTCGGCACAAGCGCAATCCCATGCGGAACAGTCTGGCAATGCGGGCGCTGGCGACGGCGTGGGAAGTGCCTGCGCGCAGCCTCAAAACCTATACCAAGCCGCGTTACGAGGTCTGGGAACAGCTCGGCGACCTCGATGTCGTAGTCGATCAGCAGGTGGTGCACGCGTTGCCCTTCGCCGATCTGCTTCGCTTCGATCTCGATAACGGAGTGGCCAAACCCAAGGTGCTGATCGCGGCTGCACTATCGGGCCATTACGGCACGCTGCTCAGCGATACGGTCCGCGGCTTTACGCGCGATTTCGATACCTACATCACCGACTGGAAGGATGCGCGGCAAGTGCCGCTGTCCGAAGGCGATTTCGGCTTTGATGACTATGTCGATCATCTGGTCGCCTTCATGGAAAAGCTCGGGCCGGGCACCCATCTTGTGGCAACGTGCCAGGCAGCCCCGCCTGCGATGGTAGCGGCGGCGCTGCTCGCTAGCCGCAAATCGCCCAATAGGCCCGCCAGCCTCACCCTGATGGGCGGCCCGGTGGATACCCGGGTCAATCCCGGCGCGATCAACCGGCTTTCGGAAAAGCTGCCGCTTAAACTGTTTGAAAAGGCCAATATCCACACCATCCCGCGCGGCTATCCGGGGAGCGGGCGGCGGGTCTATCCGGGGTTTTATCAGCTCTCGGGCTTCATTGCGCTCAACCCGATGCCGCACGTGCGCCAGTACAAATCCTTCGTGAAAAATTCGCTGAAGGGCGATGAAGCGCCGCTCGAGAAATTCCGCGAGTTTTACGATGAATATTTCGCCGTGCTCGACATGACCGAGAGCTTCTACATCGAAACGCTGCGCAAGGTGTTCATGGAACACCACATCGGCACCGACAGGATGTTCTATCGCGGCGAGAAGGTCAATTTCGCCGCGATCAAGGATATGCCGCTGCTCACCGTGGAAGGCGCCAATGATCACTTGTGCCCCCCCGGCCAGACTGAGGCTGCGCACGACGTATTTCGCGGCCTGCCGCCCAAGCTGCGCAAGCATTATGTGCAGGAAGGCGTCGGCCACTACGGCGTGTTTTCGGGGTCGAAGTTCCAATCAGGGATTTACCCGGTGATCAGGGACTTTGCCATGCAGTTCGCGCGAACCAAGGTGGCGCTGGGCACGGCGTAGATTCTGTTTCAGTACCACTGAAACAGACGGGGGAGCGGCCCGCTCCCGCACCTGGCTATCCCTGGAGCGCCTTGCGTAAAATCTGAACCAAACCCGCCTATCCTGAGCTTGTCGAAGGACTGTTCTTTTCTTCGTGCGTTGCGCACAACCGCTTGAAGAAAAAGCAGTCCTTCGACAAGCTCAGGATAGACGGTGTTGGGGTGAGGTTATTCACATTTCTTGATCGCCGCTCCAAACTATTCTGTCGGGTGGCCGGGCGCGGCACCGGCCCGGTACCGATTCCACGTAAGTGGAACAGATTCCTGGGCTGAGACTCAACCCTCCAGCCGGTAATCCCGAAACCGCTCTCGCAGGTCTTTCTTGCTGATCTTGCCGGTGCCGGTATGCGGCAGGTCATCGACGAATTCGACGGCGTCAGGCAGCCACCATTTGGCGACCTTGCCGTGCAAGAATTCGAGCACGTCGTCGGCTGTAACCGCCGCGCCGGGCTTTTTCACCACCACCAGAATCGGGCGCTCGTCCCACTTGGGGTGGGTGATACCGATCGCCGCCGCTTCTGCCACCGCAGGATGCCCGACGGCGGCGTTTTCAAGCTCGACCGAACTGATCCATTCGCCGCCCGACTTGATCACATCCTTTGTCCGGTCGGTGAGTTGCAGCGTGCCATCAGGATGGAGCATGGCGACGTCGCCGGTATCGAACCATTGGTCGTCTTCGGTGGCATCGGCCTCGGCCTTGAAATAGCGTTTGATCACCCACGGCCCGCGCACTTGCAGCGCGCCCGATGTCTTGCCGTCGCGGGGGAGGACTTTCGTGGGATCATCAAGATCGAGGCAGCGCAGTTCCACCCCTATCGGCACCCGCCCTTGCATGGCCTTGGCGTCAACCTGTTGATCAAACGTCAGATCGTCCCAGTGGAACGACTTGCACCCCGTAGTGCCTATAGGGCTGGTCTCGGTCATCCCCCAGGCGTGGGCGACTTCAACCCCGGTTTTCATAAACCGCTCTATCATAAAGCGCGGCATCGCCGAGCCGCCGCAGATTATGTGGCGCAGCTTGCCAAGATCGCTTCCGTGCGTGTCAATATGCTGGAAAACACCCAGCCAGACCGTGGGCACCCCAGCAGCATGCGTCACGCTTTCCTGATGGATAAGATCGCACAGCACGCCTGCATCGTTAACGGCGGAAAACACGAATTTGACGCCCGTCGCCGCGCCGCTCCACGGCAGGCCCCAGCTGGCGGCGTGGAACATCGGCACAACCGGAAGCATCACGCTGCGCGCATCGAAATCGAAAATCGCCGGTTGCAGGGAAACAATCGCGTGCAGCATGGTTGACCGGTGTTCGTAGAGAACGCCCTTGGGATTGCCGGTCGTGCCGCTGGTATAGCAAAGCATGCAGGGATCGCGCTCGTCGCACTCGGTCCATTGGGTATTCCCGTCCTCGGCGCCGATCCATTCTTCGAAAAGCGGGGCATGTTCGCCGCTGTCGTAGCAGATGTAATGCCGAATGCTGGGCCAGCGCGACTTCATCCGGTCGATCAGCGGCTGGAACACGGCATCATAGAGCAGCACCTGATCTTCGGCGTGGTTGACGATGTAGTCGAGCTGATCGTCGAACAGCCGGGGGTTGATCGTGTGCAGCACCCCGCCGACACCCACCGCGCCGTACCAGGATATCAGATGGCGGACGTGGTTCATCGCCAGCGTCGCCACCCGGTCGCCCTTGTTGACACCCAGTTTGCGCAGCGCCTGCGCCATCCGCAGGGCATCGTGACGCACGCCCGCCCAGTCGGTGCGAGTCTCGCTGCCATCGGCCCAGCGGGTGACCAGTTCGCGGGTGCCGTGTTCGCGCGCGGCATGATCGACGATCCGCGTGACGCACAGACTCCAGTCCTGCATTTGTCCCAGCAATACTCTTCTCCAACCCGGTTTCCTAGTACGCAGTGACTTCGACCCGCAGCCGTTCGATCCGCAGTGTCGCTATCTTCCAGCCATCACCTGCATGCACGTAGGTTTCATGATAATAACCGAAACCGCGCATCACGCCATAGGGCGCGCCAGGCGGCATATAGAGCCGGTCGGTCATCGCCCAGGTGGCTTTTGCGCTCGTCTCGCCGGTGATCTCGATTTCGGCCTGATGCCCCTGATGGATGCTGGTGATACCAGCCCTGGCGAAGGCTCCGGACTGCCAGCTTTCCCTGCCATTCAGGACAACGTTCATGGCGGGCATCAGGTCCGTGCCGCTCTTGGGATCGGTGCAGCAGCCGCGATAATCAAGCGCGCAGTCTTCGGCGAGGATCGAGCGGACGAGATCGCCGTCTTCGGTATCAACCCCGCGGAAGTAATTGGCTTTGACGCGGCGGATGTCTTCAATGGCTGCCAGCCGTTCGACTTCGGTCATTCGGCAAAACCCGAATCGAGAAACGCAACAGCCAGCCCCGCAAGCAGCGCTGCACCTTGCGGCATCACGCTTTCATCGAGCATCATGCGGGTCGAATGGATGCCGCAGCACTGCGCCCAAGTATCGCCCTTGGGTGCCATACCGATAAAGAACATCGCGCCGGGGGCCTTTTCGAGGACATAGGAGAAGTCCTCAGCCCCCATGATCGGATCGGCGAGCCGCCGGAACCCCGAAGCCCCAAACAATGTTTGCGAGACTCGCTCACCCAAGTCGACCGCGCGCGAATCGCAAATCGTTACCGGGAAGCCTTCGGTGATAGTGACCTGTGCGGTGAGGCCGTGCGCTCCGGCAATCCCGACGATCAGCAGTTCAAGCGCATCGCGGACAGCGGCGCGATGGACGGCAGACAGGGTGCGGATCGTCCCCTTCAGCACTACCCGGTCGGAAATCACGTTATGCGCGGTTCCGGCAGTGATCGCGGCGATGGTCACCACCACCGGATCGTGCGCGTTGAAGCGGCGCGTGACCAGCGTCTGGATCGCCAGGACGATCTCGCAGGCCACAGGCACCGGATCGCGCGTTTCGTGCGGCATCGATGCGTGCCCACCGCTGCCTTCAACCACAATCTCGATCTGGTCCGCAGCCGCGAGGAGAGGTCCGGCGCGCCCGGCGATTACCCCGTGCGGGGCATTGGGCATGACGTGCAGCGCAAAGGCCGCGTCGGGCAGTGGCCCGAAATCACCCCCGCCCAGCAGGCCATCATCGAGCATAAATCGCGCGCCGTGCCAGCCTTCCTCGCCCGGCTGAAACATGAACAGCACTTCGCCCGGCAGGCTCCCGGCGCGCGCGCAAAGCAGCCGCGCTGCGCCTGCGAGCATAGCGGTGTGGGCATCGTGGCCGCAGGCGTGCATCGTGCCGGAGATCGTCGAGGCAAAATCGAGCCCGGTTTCCTCGGGCATCGGCAGTGCGTCCATATCACCGCGCAGCAGCACGCGCTTTCCTGCACCCGCGCCGCCTTTGAGCACAGCGACCATGCCGGTTGTCGAAGGCCCTTCGCGCCATTCAAGCGGCAGGTCGGCCAGCGCTGCACGCACCTTGTCGCGCGTCTTGGGGGTATGAAGGCCAAGCTCGGGTTCGGCGTGGATCGCGCGGCGCAGGGCGACAATGTCACCGGCAAGCTCGCGCGCTTGTTCTAGCAGGTCCGCGTTCAACATGCCGCCATGATACCGCGCAATGTCAAAGAGTCGAGATCACGCGCCGATGCGCGCGGCGATCCGCTTGGCCGCCCGGTTATGCGCGCGAACCGACCACACCAGCAACAGATTGAGCGCCACCGTCTGATAGAGGAAATAGTACAGCGCACCGTGCCACCCCGGCCCGCCCGCGAGCATTGCCCCGCCCAGCACTATCGCGCGCGGGTTGGGGCCAAGCCATTTGCACAGCACAAGCAGCGGCAACAATTTTGCCTTTGCCGCATGGCGGATCGTCTGCCGCCGCGGTTTATCGCTCTGCGCTGCTGCCACCGCATCGTCGATTTTCAGCGCATGGGGGGTCATGCTGGCGGCGGCATTGATATAGAGCGTGACGAGAGCGGAAGCCCTGCTCTTCGCAGTTTCAGATCCCGCTTTATGGCTCTGGCGGATCCACGGCGTGCCATAGACCCAGTACTGATACTGGCGGCGCTGGACCTCGACATGGTTGGATTGCACCGCGTGGCTAACGCCGGCGAACACTGCCCAGATCCACGCCGTCCAGCCCATGCTGAAGCTGAGCAGCCAGCCGAGCGTTACATAAAGCACCGCGTGGCTGAGGTAATCGCACAGTCCGTCAATCATCTCGCCAGTCGGGCTGGCCCGCCCGGTCAGCCGCGCAAGATCACCGTCGGCGCCGTCGACCACGTGCCATGTCATGTGCAGCGCGAGCCCCAGCAGCGCCGATTCGGGAAACCAGGCTTGCGCATAAGACCACGCCGCAGCGATAACGCAGAGCGCGCCCAGCATCGAAACCATATTCGGCGTTACCGGCGTTTTCGCCAGCAGCCGCGCCAATCGCCACGCCAGCGGATGGTAGAGATAAAAGTTGAGCGCGTCCTGCAATTCACGCGGACGCTGCGGCCGCTTGGGCTTTGCGGACATCTCACTCCCCCTTTCCCGAATGATAATCACCGGGGATCACGCCTGCCATAGCCTGCCGCGGCCGCTGTGCAACACCAGCGTGCCTCATGCGTTGTGTGTAGCAAGTGTCCCACAGCAATTGTCGCGAATTGTCGATTCCTTGGTCAAATTGAGCAATTCGCTTGCATTTGCGGGTCGATTTCACAATGAGGCAGGTTTGGCAGGGCCGGGAAAACGGCTGTCCGGAGGAAGTAATTAGATGAAGCCAATCAAGGTTGCCGTGATCGGTGTGGGAAACTGCGCCAGCTCACTGGTCCAGGGGGTCGCATACTACCGCTCCAACAATTCGTCACAGGGGCTGATCCACGATCGTATCGGGGGTTATGGCGCAGGCGATGTTTCGTTCGTTCTGGGCGTGGATGTTGACGCCCGCAAAGTCGGTTTGGACATTTCCGAGGCGATTTTCGCTGCGCCGAACAACACCGTGGTATTCATGCCCGAAGTTCCCGCCTCAGGGACCAAGGTCATCATGGGCCAAATACTCGATGGCATTGCCGAGCATATGACCGGGATGGGTGAACGCGGCTTTATCGTTTCTGACGCGGAAGAAGCCACGCGCCAGTCAATGGTTGCGGCTTTGCGCGAATCGGGTGCCGAAGTGCTGCTCAACTTCCTGCCTGTGGGCTCTGAAGAGGCCACCGAATTCTATATGGAGTGTGCGCTTGAAGCCGGCGTTGCCGTGGTCAACTGCATGCCGGTGTTCATCGCCAGCCGTCCGCACTGGGAACGCCGCTTCGCTGAAAAGCGCATTCCGATCATCGGTGACGATATCAAGGCGCAGATCGGCGCGACGATTGTTCACCGCGTGCTCTCGAGCCTGTTTGGCGCGCGCGGCGTGGATATTGGCCGCACCTATCAGCTCAACACCGGCGGCAATACTGATTTCATGAACATGCTCGATCGCCAGCGGTTGGGCTCGAAGAAGGAATCGAAGACCGAAGCGGTGCAGGCGATGCTGGCCCAGCGGCTGGCGGATGAAAACATCCACGTCGGCCCATCGGACTATGTTCCTTGGCAGAAAGACAACAAGCTGTGCTTCCTGCGGCTTGAAGGCAACCAGTGGGGCAATGTCCCGATGAACCTTGAGCTTCGGCTTTCGGTTGAAGACAGTCCAAATTCGGCAGCCTGCGTGATGGATGCCATCCGTTGCTGCAAGGTCGCGCTGGAGCGCGGTGAGGGCGGAGCGCTGATCGGGCCTTCGGCTTATTTCTGCAAGCATCCGCCGCAGCAGTTCAACGATGATACTGCCGCGCATATGGTTGAAGAATATATCACTGATTCTGCTCTGGCGGCCGAATAATCGATCTTAGTTTCAAGGTTTTGCGGCGCCGATCATCCCACGGGACGGTCGGCGTTGCTGTTTCAGGGACGGGCCAAGCCTGATGCCAATGCCAAAACCTATCGACGCGCTGATAATCGCCGCCGGTCTCGGCAGCCGCCTTCGCGACGTTTCGCCTTCAAAGCCGCTGACGCTGGTGGCGGGCAAGCCGCTGATCGAGCTTGGCATTCGTCAGGCCAAAGCGGCGGGCGCGGCGCGGGTTGTCGTGGTTACGGGGCATGAGGCGGCTCTGCTTGAGGCGGGACTTGCCGCCATGGCGGGAACGGTCGGAATTCTCGTCGAGCCTGTGCGGATTGATGATTGGACAACGCCCAACGGTTATTCGGTGATGGCGGGAGCGGCGGTGATCGAAGGTGACTTTCTGCTGATGATGGCCGATCACATCTTCTCCGCGCCGATACTGTCCAGGCTCGCAGAGCAGGGTGCGGCAAATCGCGGGGTAACGCTGGCGATTGACAGGCGCATTTCCAGCCCGCTGATCGATCCCGACGATGCGACCTGGGTCGAAACCGACAACGCAGGTATGATTCGCGCCATCGGCAAGGCGATTACCGCTTACGATGCGGTCGATTGCGGGGCGTTCCTCGCGACGCAGGAACTACCGCAGGCGATTGCCGAGGCGATAGCAGCAGGTGCGAAGGGCAGCCTGTCAGATGGCATGCAAACGCTCGCCGATGCGGGGCGCGCAGCGACGATGGACGTCGGCGATGCCTGGTGGCTCGATGTCGATGATCCGCGCGCCCATGCCGTGGCCGAAGCTGAAGTGGCGTTCAGACTGCCCGAGATTTACGCTGGAGTTTTTCCCGAATAGACCGGTTTCGGGTCTAGAGCGGCGTGCGAAAAACCACCCCCGTCATCCCGGCGCAGGCCGGGACCCAGACCTCACAGACAAACGACGTTGCTGCGCAACGGCATTATCTTCTGTGCTGGGTTCCGGCCTCCGCCGGAATGACGAAGGCTGTTCAGATTTTGCGCAAGACGCTCTAATTGTCACTAACCTCAGGGGTATTTCATCTGGATCCGGGTGGCCAAGCCGGTCTTTTGCACGTTCATTCTGACCGAATTGAACGAGGGCAGGCCAAAAAAAGTGTGCGGATTGTTGGTGAAGCCCCAGCCCTCCTTGGGCAGCCCCAGCCCTGACCGGTCGAATTTTTCATTGCTGTTTTCATCGTGATAAAGCGCGATGGCAAAGGTGCCCGGGTGCGGCAGGAAAACGCAGCCATGGGTAATGCCAGGCTCAACCTTGACCCTGCCGACTTCAATCGAACCGTGTTTGACAAGGAAGCGGCGCGAATCGTCAACGTAAACGGTCATTACCACATAGCCGTTGTTGCTGCGCAAGCCCTCAACGGTAAGGGATAGCCAGGTGCTGCTTGGCGGGCCGGCGCATCCCGGCGGCGGCGATTCGGAGCCTTGCGCCGATGCGCCCGTTGCCAGCACGCCGCAGCAGGCGATTGCCATGGCCGCGGTGGAAAAGCATTTCGACACAGGCATCAAAGTCAACACAGGCATCAAAGGCAACCCCAGCCAGTTCAGATCGGAAGCATTCGGGATGCTCTCTAGTTCCAATCTCCTGCCAATAGGGCGAAAGCGTGTAAGAAATCGTAACGTACTTACCGTCGCGGCTCTGCCAGCACACCTTCATCGAGCGCGATTACCCGGTCGGCCAGCGCGACGAGTTCGCCCCGGTGGCCAATAATGATGATCGTCAGCTTGCCTTTGAGCCGGGCTATTGCCTCGCATACCAACCGCTCATTGCCAGCATCAAGAGCGCTGGTCGCCTCGTCGAGGATAAGCAATGCCGGATCACGCAGCAGCGCGCGGGCGAGCGCGATGCGCTGCTGTTCGCCGCCCGAAAGCCGCCGTCCGCCTTCGCCGATCACCGTATCGATCCCCTGCGGCAAAGCATCGACAAACTGGGCCGAAGCCTGGGCCAGCGCGCTGCGCAGGCGCGCCTCATCGACAGCCGGATTGGCGCAGAGCAGGTTATCGCGCACCGATCCGAAGAACAGCACCGGGTCCTGCTGGACATAGGCGACGCGGCTGCGCCAGGCCCGGCGCAGTGCCCCTTCGAGCACGATACCATCGGCGCGCACCGCACCCGCATCAGCCGCCAGCAACCCGCCCGCGAGATCGGCCAGCGTGCTCTTGCCCGCACCCGAAGCGCCGATCACTGCAAGCGTTGCGCCCGCCTTGAGCCTGAGCGAAACACTGCTGAGCGCGGGGCGCGGGGAACCGGCAAACTGCACGCTCACCGCATCAAAAACCAAGTCTCGCACTAGCGGCGGCGCAGGCTCGTCGCCCGGATCAGGCTCGCGCGCGGCCTCAGCCTGTGCAATTAAGGCGAAGGTATCGTCAATCGCGGCGCTGCAATGCACCCAGTTCTGCCACGATTCCTGAACCTTGCCGAGCAGCGGCAGCCCGCGCGCGAACAGCGCCACCAACGGGAGGATTTCACCAAGGGTCGCAGAGGTGCGGGTAAAGGCCAGCCACACACCAACCGCCAGAATGGCCCCGCCACCGCCCTGCAGCGCGATCTGGCCATAACCAAGGTCGCGCGCATAGGCGAGCTGGGCGCGGCGCAGGCCGGCGAACGAGGCAATGCCGTTTTGGGCAATATCGCCTTCGAGCCCGAAGCTCTTGATCACGCGCATCGCGCGCATGCCTTCGCCGAGCCGCTGGTGGATATCGTTATAGGCCGCGTTCATCTGCTCACCCAGCAAGCCCGCACGCCGCCGCATCGAGCGATAGGCCAACAGGACAATTGCCCCGCCACACCCGCTGACCAGCGCGATCACCGGTGAAATCGCCAGTGCTGCTGTCCCGACGCCTGCCAGCGTGATGGCAAAGGCCAAAAACGCGAGCATATATTGCACCGCCCCGCCTATCCGATCGATATTGCTGATCAGCAGGCTGGTTGCATCAGCCTGCCGCATCGCTGAAAATACCCGCCAGTCACAATGGACAAGCGCATTCCACGCCCGCCCCCGTAGCTGATCGACCACCCTGCTTTGAAAGATCAGCCCCGCCACCGCGCTCGCGTGGTTGATAATTGCGCGGCCCAGCACCAGGCAGGCAAAAATGATCAGCAGCGGCCCGAGCGCGGTGGGAACGCCGATAGCGGCCAGCCAGCTTGCGATCTTCCCCGATTTGCCGCCGCCGCCAAGCTCGCCAAGCATCGGCACCAATAGCACCAGACCAATGCCTTCGGTAAGCGCCGAGGCAACCATCAGCACCACCAGCCGCGCAGAAAACCGCAGGTCGAGCAGGCGTAGCAGCTGCATCAGGCTGACCTTGGCGGAGCGTTCCATGCGATATCCCGTGTTCTGGATCGGTAATCCAGCCTGCGCATAGTGCCGTAGTGCGCCCGCACAGCGATGTCACCCGCCAGCTTGCAGGGATGGCATAAGCACTGCGCCGCTGCCGGGTATTGGCAGCAATTCGGCATGGACGAAGGTTGGTGAAGCGGGCAATGCAACCGAAATGCCCAAGCCCATTGCCCGTTCCGCCGATCTCAACCTGCTTGGAGCCTGCGTGCTCGGCGATGATACGGCGGTGGCGGAAGCGTTGCATGCGCCGATCAACTGGGGCCGCTTCGCCCGCCTCGCCGCATACAATGATGTCCAGGGTCTGGCGGGCCAGCGCCTGCAATTGGCAGGCGCTTCGGTTCCCGCTGCGGTCAGCGAACAGCTGCGCGATGCGGTGCGACAGGACGCGGTGATGCACCTTTCGCAAACTGCCACGTCGGTCCGGCTGGTCGCGCTGCTCGGCGAAGCGGGGGTCCCGGCGCTGGTGCTGAAAGGTGCCGCGCTGGCGCAGCAGCTCTATCGCGATCATCCCGAATGGCGCCGATCTTCGGATATCGACATACTGATTGAAGCAGGCGATCTCGACGTGGCGAACCGCGCATTGCTGGCCGATGGTTTCCACCGTAGCTGGCCCGCGCACGAACCGCCGCTTCGCGGGCGCGACATGTTCATGCAGCTCGCCAATGTGTTCAACTATGTTCACCCTGACACGCGCCAGCTGATCGAACTGCACTATCGCATCGCGCTCAACCCGCATTGGCTGCCGGTGCCATTCGCGAGTCTGCTCGGCGAATCTGAACTTATCGAAACCCGGTTCGGCAGTTTTCGCGGGTTAGCCGGGGATCCGATGCTGTCATACCTGTGCTGGCATGCGCTGAGCCATGGCGATTACCGGCTGAAATGGTTTGGCGATCTCGCGCGGGCCTTGCGGCGGGCCGGCCAGACCAGCCTTGCGGCCTGCCTTTTGCGTGATGCGCGCCCGCTCGAACGCAATCCGGCGCTGCTGGCGGACTCCACGCTTTATGCGCTTACCGGCGGTGCGCTGGGTGCAGAAGCACCTGCGCGCTGGAACGCGGCCACCACGCATGTCATCGCCGATATGGATGCGGCGAGCGATACGCCGGTGAAGCGCAATCTGGCCCGCCTTCCCCGCGAGCTGGCTAATATGCGCTTTGTCATGCGCTTGTCTTCGAACTGGCGCGGCAAGGGCTATGGGCTGATGCGGGGGGTTTGCGATCCGCGTGATGTCTCTGTGCTCGGCCTTGGCGCGCGCTGGACGCCGCTTTATGGTGTCGCCGGACCCTTTCTCGCGGTGCGCCGGTTTTTGCGCCGTCGGGCGGCGGGCGCAGAGGGCAATCGGCATGCAGGGTGACCCCAAGTGGTACGATTCGGTGTGGCTCAGCGTCTATTACGCGGCGAAGGACATCGTCGCGCGGGTAGCGCCGGAGAAGCTCGAACCGTTCATCCGCAGCTTCGACATCTTGCGGACGCGGCCGGATTTCTCCACCGTGCGGCTGCCACAGGTGATCGATCCTGCGCTGCTTGGTGAAATTCGCGCGACCGTTCGCGCTGTGCCGCGTGAAAAATATGAAATGCATGAGCTCAAGAATTTCGGGCGTTTCGTGGTCCACGATCTGCCCGAATTCACCGCGCTCCAGCACCGCATGACCGATCAGGTTTCGGGTTGGGCGGGGGAGGCGGTCGAGCCGAGCTACAATTTCCTCAGCCTCTATACGCGGATGGGGATCTGCGAACCGCACCTCGATTCGCCCTCGGCCAAGTGGACGCTCGATATCTGCATCGATCAGAGCGAGCCCTGGCCGATCCACTTCAGCAAGATCATCGCCTGGCCCGAAGATCGCCCGCACATGGCACAGGACTGGCGCGCAGAAATATGCGGCAATGGTGATCTCGGCTTCGAATCAGTGGCGATGGCGCCGGGCGATGCCGTGCTGTTTTCGGGCAGCAGCCAGTGGCACTATCGCGAGGCGCACCCGCGCGGTGGTGGCAAGCATTTTTGTGACCTGCTGTTTTTTCACTATATTCCGAAGGGCGCGGGCGAATTGATCCGCGCCAGCAACTGGGCAGCGCTGTTCGGCATTCCCGAACTCGCCGATATTCCGCTGATCGAAAAAGCGCGGTGACTATTTTCTCGCGCGGTTTAACCAGCAATTGATCGCAAAACGCGAATCGGCAAATGCGCCGCTGGGGCAAGCAATCGGCTGAACCGCATGCGGCACGAACGATGGGAAAACCACCAGCCGGTTGGATCGCGGCTCGATCACCTGCGAGGGCACTTCGCTGGCAAATGGGAATATCGCCAGCCCGCCACCGGTGAATGCCTTGGGCTGCCGGTGGAAATAGAACACCGACGAGATGATCCGGTCGCTTTTGTAGGCGAACCGGCTGGCCTGGGTATAGATGTCGACATGCGATTGATAAAAACCGCCGTCGCCATGCGCGACCAGCTCGAGTTCGGTATCTGCTATCGGGTAGGGCCGTATGCCAAGGCCTGAGTAAATTTCGTCCAGCCGGGCATGAACCGCTGCGGTAAACGCCGCCTCGTGCGGCCCGAGACCCGCCTGGCAATAAAGCGAGCTGCGGATGGTCGGCACGACCAGTTCTTTTGCGCCAACCTTGGTCGCGGCATATTCGCGTTCGGGATCCAGCGCATGGGCGAGCAGCGCACAAAGCAGATCAGGCGCGACAAAATCATCGAAAATCAGAACGCCGGGTTCAGGTCCGATCATGCGGGGGTCAGCCAGCGCTGACAAGACCCTGTTCGAGCAACCGCCCGGCGAGCGCCAGCACGTCGCTTTCCAGCTGATCTCGGGCGACGTCGTATTCGGCCGCCACCTTGTCGCAGGCCTCGGTCAGCGATCCGCCATCCTCGAGCGCCTGCCACACCCGGCTGCCCACCGCATCGAGGCCGAAATAGGTGCCGCTGGCAAGATCGAGCAGCATCGTCTCGCCGCCAACTTCACGCGCGACCACATCGGGCGATACTTCAAGCCTGTCAGCAATGTTCACGTGTTCGGGCCTCCGCTGTTGGCATGAGCGATGACCGCATCGATCACACTTGGCAAGTCCCCGTAGCGCCGCGGGTAGTCCAGAGTGAAACACCCCATCTGCACAGCAAGATCGCTCAGCTGGTGAAAGTGTGCCCTGACGACCGGCTTGTCCTCGACATCGAGGATGAAGCAGTGGCTCATCAGCGCGGTCAAAGCCTCGGGCGGCGGGAGGCGTCTGATTTCGGGGGCTTCGTATGCGCCCGGCTCGGTGAGCAAATAGATCGCCGCCAGCGGCACCGCGGCTTCGGCAAAAGGAATTCCAGGCCGTGCCGCTACCCGGGTTTTGGTCGCTTCGTCCTTGTCGGGCGTTTTCGCTGCCCCGAGAATTTCCATCTCGCTGTCAGGGCGCAGGCGCAGGATCGGGCGGCGCGGGCGAACAAGGTAGCCGCGCTCGCTGGCATCGAGGATCAGCCCGTCATCGGTGATGAACGGGCTGCCTTGCCGGGCAAATGCGGCCGCCAGCGTTGACTTCCCCCTCCCGGTCGCGCCGAGAAAGGCCACGGCACCGGCGGGTGTCGCCACCGCGCTGGCGTGGAGCACCAGATCGCCGTCGGTTCCCATGATCAGCGGCAGCACTTGATTGAAATGCAGGTCTGCCAGCGTTTCATCGGCAATTCCGGGCACCGGCTGGCAGGTGACATGCCGAGTCGACAGGTTCACGCTGAAATCGGCAATGTCGATAAACCGCAGAACATAGGCGCCGCCGATCCGGTGAAACAGCAACGAAGGCTCGCCATCAAGCGTCAGCCAGCGATCATAGGGCGCTACGGACAGGGGCAGTTGGTCGCAGGCAGGCTGCTGTGCAAAGCTGAGCATCACCCGGCAATCGCAGCAGGTTGGCCAAGGATCTGGCCCTGCCAAGTCGAATGCTTTCGCTTCTCGCCGGTCCTCAGGTTTTCCGCGCTCCAGGCGATGACGAAGGCATCGTGGCGAACGGCGATTGTAACGCGGACCCTGTCTTCGGCGGTAACCGGCATGGCGCGCTCGAATGCCAGGAAAACCTGACGGCGATTGATGCAGTCTGGGCTCAGCGGTGAATTGGTCATGCGCAGCCCCGGCACCACTTCGCAGTCAAACCAGCCGCCCAGTCCATCGAGCATGCCGTCTGATTGCGCGGTGAGCTCCGCCGTGAAGCGGAAACTGTCCGGAATATCATGCAAAAGGTCTAGCGAGCCGAGCGTGACTTCATCGGTCACCACATCGCCCGCCTGATAAACCAGCGTGTGTTTGGCGTTGATGCTGTGGCGCACCAGCCAATGGAACTGCGCCGGAATTTGAGGCTTATCCCAGGCAAACGCCACGTCGCGGCCGGCCTGCGAGGTTATCCCGGCGATCCTGAGATCGATGCGGCCGGGAATGATCGTTCCGCCGGGCTTTAGAAAGCGGCGGCGCGCATCAGCGAGAATTTCAATGATGCCATAGTCAAACCCGAAGCAGCCGACATGATCGCAAATTACCACATCGGCGCGTTCGGGCAGGTCAACGCGCAGCGAATTTTCGCGGATGCAGTGATAGCGATCGGCATATCCGGCGCGCGCCACAGTCTCGCGCGCGACCTCGATCGCCGCGCCGCGCTCAATCCCGTAAACCCGCGCCGCGCCTGCTTCCAGACACATCAGCCCCAGCACGCCAAAGCCGCAGCCAAGGTCCACAACGACATCGCCAGGCCGCACTGCTTGCGCAATGGCCTGGCGAAACCGTTGCAGCCTGACCGCATCGGACAGGTAATCAAGATGCTCCGAAAAGGTGGCACTCACGGAACGGAATGCCCCCTCAAAACCGAAACCAGCCAACCAATCTCGTGGCGGGCAATCTAGTGGCGGGTGATCCTAGTGGCGGGTGATCCCGAGCAGATCGTAATTGACCGTGAGATAACCATGAGTGCCGCGAACAACCGCGTCGGGCACAATGGCCTGCACTTCATCCGCCATCACGCCAAACTGGCGGCCCGCGCCGAATTCAGCGAATTCTGGCTTGAAATCGAACAGGTAGAGGCCGAAGCCGGCAGGATGCTCGCCAACGCGCACGACGTTTTCCTTGAGCGCCGGATCGGACGCTGGCATCGTCGGAACGCCGGCATCACCGACTGTGCCCGAAACGCCGCCGGTCAATTCCTTGATCGACCCATAGATGGTCAACTTCGGCTGGGTATAGGGTAGCGCACCGCGCACGGCTTCGCTGGAATCACCCGAGACTGGAGTTTTCGAAATGGTCACCCTGTTAGCTCCTTAACGCGTTAACTATATCACCCGCGGTTCGTAACGAACATATCGCAAACTATGCTGCCCCATAATTCCCAGCGCGGCTTGTCAGCATAATGAGCGTCTTCATAAAATTTGTAAAGCCGGGTCATACCTTCAGCGTCAAGAAATTCGTTGCAGTGCAGCGGAATGGTTTCGCACAGCTGCTGCGCCATAACCGAAAGATGGCGATCGAGCGAAATATTGAATTCCGCCTTTGACTTGCGCGTCGCGACTTCGGCGGGCAGCAACCCCGCCATTGCGCGCGAATGGAGGTATTTCCATGTGCTTCCCCGGCATCGCATGCGCTCCGGAATGGCAAAGGCAAAGTCCATGAATTCACGCGCATACATCGGCGCACGCACCTCGTAGCCGATCAGCGCGCACTGCCGCGAATTGGCAATGCGGTATTGGTCGCCAAATGCGCCGATCATCCGCATATACATCGCGCGGCGAGCAGGATTGGCGATTGCGCTGAATTCAGTGCCGTCGATTGCGGCGCGGCGATCATTAAGCACGTTTTGCAGATCAGGTTGCAGCCAATAGGCACCGGGGTCTTGCCGCCGATGCAGTTGTTCACGGCCCCTGTGGCCCAGCCGTTTGATCGGGCCGGGCAAATTGGGCACCAGGCCGTACCGTGCCACTTGCAAAGCCGTCGTCCGCCAGCCGATGTCGCCCGCATCTTCGGCAAGGGTTCGGGCGAGCCCGCGCCAGTCGCGTTCGGCAATATGCTCGGCGTAATAAAACGGTGTCCCTGCCATCCAGTCATCACCGCCCTCGCCATTGAGCACCACCCGGCCTCCGTCAGCGACGACGGCCTTGCCAATGTTTACGGCCATTGTCGGATTGGGATAGGGCGGAATGGTGCGGTCCGCCGCCACGCGCTCGGCAAACCATGACAGATCGGGCAGGAACGGTTCGACTTCGCTGATGTCCCGGCCGACATGGCGGGCAACGGCGTGGGCGAAATCAAGCTCATAGGCATTGCTGCCCGGCGCGAATTTGTAGGTATAGCCTTTAAGTTCTGGCGCCGCGAGTTTGCCTTGCGCCAGCAGCCGATGTGCCACAGCAAAAACGGCCGAGGAATCGAGCCCGCCGCTGACCTCGCAGCCCAGCGGCAAATGGCTGCGCGAAGCGCGGCGAACGCAGTCGCTGAGCACGGCGCGATAGTGTTCGACATAGTCCTCTTCGCGAGCATAGCGCACCCGCACATCGAATGGCGGGAGCCAGTAACGCTGATGGTGGCGGCCGTTCGCACCAACCCGCATCGAATGCGCCGCCTGCAACCGCAGCACATCCTGCCACAGCGTTTCTTCGCGCGAGATCCACTGATTGGCGACCACTTCGGCCATCATCCCGCGATTGACCACTTGGGGAACGCCAGGAACCGCGAGGATCGCGGCGACATCGCTGGCGACGATCAACCGCTTGCCATCGTAGTAATAATGCAGCGATTTCTGCCCGATGTGATCGCGCGCGCAGAACGCTTCCTGCCGCGTTGCGTCCCACACCACGAAGGCGAATTCGCCGTCGATGTGTCTGGGGCAATCCTCGCCCCAAATCTCATAGGCGTGCAGTACCAGTTCGGCATCGCAGCGATTGCGCAAGGTTGCACCCCGGCTCAGCAAGTTGCTGCGAAGCTCCTCCCAGTTGCTGAGCCAGCCGTCGAGAACCACGATCAGGCTCTCATCGGCATTGGCAAGCGGTTGCGCGGCTTCAAATGATTCGGCTGTGGTGTGCAGCATACAATGGCCAAGCGCGACGGCACCGCGCGTCCAGTGGGCCACGCTGTCAGGCCCGCGAAAGGCCATCGCCGAAGTCATGGCCGCGATCGCCCCGGGCTCGACGGGGCCGCCATCGAAGCGGACAATGGCTGCAATTCCGCTCAAGTCTTGATCCCGTTGCCCTGCGCAGGCGCGTGCCTGATTGGCTCGCCGGGTACAGGCGGACCGGCGGATGCGCAAGGCGCGGGCCTTGCGCAGATGCTCGCGCTCGGCCTATTCGGAAATGGGGCCGGAGCGATGGCAAACCGGATGAAGGGGCAGCAGGTGCCGGTTAGTCCGCCAAATGATCTGGGCAAGGCTCTGAAAGTCAGTCCCGCGCTGTGGCCCGCAATGGCAAGCGCGGTCTGCGAGCTCGCGCTGGCGCGCGTGCGGCATGGCAGGGCCGAAGCGCGCGATTTGCTTGGCGCAAACCTTCAGCAGGCTGGTCCAACCGACAGGCCCGCAGCGGCGCCGGATGCTGCCTTGATTGGCCGCGTGACCTACCTGATACCACGCATCGCCCGGCGGATGCCCTGGCGATCCGACTGCCTGATTCAGGCGCTCGCGGCGCAACGCTGGCTGGCGCGAAGCGGGATCGCCTCGTCGATCCGCATCGGCACGCGCACTAGTCGCGCGAAGGGCTTTGAAGCGCATGCGTGGCTGGTCGCCGGCGAACAGATCGTTACCGGCTGGGATATCGAACATTTCGACGAATTTGCAGCGTTTCCGGACCATAATTAGCCCGCGCAGTGTGGATAAGCGCGCGCGCTGCCTTGTCGGGCCCGGATTGGCTGATAAGGCCAGATGCCATCATGGCAGCCCCCCTGATTTCCCCGTCAATCCTCTCTGCCGATTTCGCGCGGCTGGGTGAAGAGGTGCGCAGCGTTGATGCCGCGGGAGCTGACTGGATCCACGTTGACGTGATGGATGGGCATTTTGTCCCCAACATCACGATTGGCCCGATGGTGGTCAAAGCGCTGCGGCCGCACACCGCCAAGCCGCTCGATGTCCACCTGATGATCGCGCCGGTTGACAGTTACATTCAGGCTTTCGCCGATGCCGGGGCGGATATCATCACCTTTCATCCCGAAGCCGGGCCGCACAGCCACCGCACGGTTCAGGCGATCAAGCACTGCGGCAAGCTCGCAGGTGTCTCGCTCAACCCGGGAACTCCGGCGAAGATGCTCGATTACCTGATCGACGATATCGATCTGGTTCTGGTGATGAGCGTCAATCCGGGCTTTGGCGGGCAGAGCTTCATCCACAGCCAGCTTCGCAAGATCGAGGCGGTGCGCAAGATGATCGACAAATCGGGGCGCGATATCCGGCTTGAGGTCGATGGCGGGGTCGATGTCGAAACCGCACGGCTCTGTGTTGCTGCCGGGGCTGATGTGCTGGTCGCCGGGACTGCGACGTTCAAGGGCGGGCGCGAGCACTACGCGTCCAATATCGCCGCGCTCAAAGGGCTGGTCTAGGCGATGGTCGATGCCCCGACCCACGACAGGCTTCGTGACAGCTGGGGTGACGAAGCGCATATTGGCGAGCATGATGCTATTGTTGCGGGCGATATTATTGTTGCAGGTCAGGCCATGGCGATCCCGCTGCGCAATGTCGGGCGGGAGGAACTGGTGAGCGGATCGGCAGTTGCGGCGCAAGACCAGAACGAGGAGCTGATCGAGCCTGGCCGGATGCTGGCGCTGGCTGATTTCGCCCCGCCTTCGCTCAGCGCCGGCGAGCGGCTGGTACGCTTTGCCTATTCGATTGGCATTCCGGGATCGGCGCTCACCGCACCCTTGCGCAAGGCGCAGAAAGAACGCCTGCTGGCGGCAGCGAAAGACCCGCTTGAAGGCGACAAAGTTGCCGGAACCGCAATCCGCGCCGGACATTTTCTCCTGAACGGCGCGAAGCTGGCGATCAGCCAGGCCGATTTGTCTGGCGTCGCGCGGATGTCTGGGCCGATGGAGCGCTATGTTCACGGCTTTACCTGGCTCGCCGATCTTGAGGCTTCTGCCCCGCGCGAACAAGGCGCGCCGGTGGCCGAGCGGATCATTGGTGCCTGGCTTGCGGCCAATGCCAAGATGCCGGGCAAACCTGGCAAAGTCGGTGTCTGGTCGGTTTCCAGCGCCGGAACCCGGCTGCTCTCATGGCTCACCCACGCGCCGCTGATCCTCGCGGGCGACAAGGCCATGCGCGGGCGGATCATGGCTTCGGCTGCTGATCATGCGCGCTGGCTCGACAAGAACGTTAGCCGGGGTGAAGACCTGCTCGCGCAATTTGCCGGATGGTGCGGGATCACAGCGGCCGGGCTGTTGCTCTCGGGCGGCAAACCGCGCCGCCTGTTTGGTGAGGCCGGGCTGGTCAGGACGCTGGGCGAGCTGGTCGGCGATGATGGCGGGGTGCTGGCGCGCTCGCCGCTGGCGCAGATGGAGGCCATCGCGCTGCTGGTCCGGCTTTCGGCCGCTTACCGCGCGGTGGACCGCGACGCGCCCGAAGTGGTCGATTCGATGCTGGCGCTGCTGGTGCCGCCGCTGCTGTCGCTGACCCACGGCGATGGCTCGCTCGGATCGTGGCAGGGCGGCTGGGCGGTCGGCGCATCGGAAGTCGCAGCGCTGGTCGAGGCGAGCGGCGTGCGCACCCGCCCGCTGCGCGATGCCCGGCAATGGGGATATCAGCGCGTCGTGGCACAAAAAGCCGTGTTGCAATTTGACGCCGCCCCGCCGCCGATGGCCCGCCATGCGCGCACCGGCTGTGCTTCAACGCTGGCGTTTGAATTGAGCCATGCCGGGCAGCGGATCGTGGTCAATTGCGGCGGAGCTGCGGCATCGGGCGGACTGATCCCGCCGCGGCTCGATGCTGGCCTTCGCGCAACTGCAGCCCATTCAACGCTGGTGCTCGACGATTCAAACTCCACTGCCGTGCTGATCAACGGGAAACTTGGCCCCGGGGTTACCGAGGTCGAGATCGAGCGCCGCACGGTCCCCGGTGATCGCGGAACGGGGGCAACCCGGCTTGAGGCGAGCCACGATGGTTACGCCAGCCGCTTCGGGCTGATCCACCGCCGCATCCTCATCCTGCGCGATGATGGCAGCGAACTGCGCGGTGAGGACCTGCTGGTCCCGGCCAAAAGCCGTGGCGGGCGCGGCAAGGTTTCCTTTGCCGTGCGGTTTCACATCGGTGCAGGGATTGAGGCGCAGATAACCGAAAACCGGCAAGGCGCCGGGCTGGCGCTGCCCGATGGTTCCTATTGGCAGTTCGTTTCGAGCGGCGGCGAAGTTTCCATTGAAGACAGCCTGTGGGCCGACAAGCACGGACGGCCGATTGCCATCCAGCAACTGGTCATGCAGGGGCTGGTTTCGCGCGGCGGCGGCAACTTTGCCTGGTTGCTAAAGAAAATGGGGTGATTTCAACGTGAGCGATGTGAAGATCCGCCGGGCGCTGCTTTCGGTGTCCGACAAGGCCGGGCTCGCCCAACTCGGGCAGGCTCTCGCCGCGCGCGGGGTCGATCTGGTTTCGACCGGCGGCACCGCAAAAGCTTTGCGCGAAGCGGGCCTTGCGGTGCGCGATATTTCCGACCTTACCGGCTTTCCTGAAATGATGGACGGCCGGGTCAAGACGCTCCACCCCAAGGTTCACGGCGGGCTGCTCGCGGTGCGCGATAACCCCGAACACGCAGCCGCCATGGCCGAGCACGATATTGGCGCGATCGATCTGGTGGTGGTCAATCTCTATCCGTTTGAGGCGACCGTCGCCAAGGGTGCCGCGCGTGACGAGGTGATCGAGAATATCGACATCGGCGGGCCTTCGATGGTGCGTTCAGCGGCGAAAAACCACGCTTTTGTCACCATCGTCACTGATCCGGCTGACTACCCTGCGTTGATTGCCGAACTCGAAGAAGGCGATGGCGCAACCCGGTTGCCGTTCCGCAAACTGATGGCCGCGCGCGCTTTTGCCGGGACCGCCGCCTATGATGCGATGATCAGCCAGTGGTTCGCCCTCGCCGATCAGCAGCAGTTCTTCCCCGAAATGCTCGCGGTCACCGCGCTGCGCCGCGAGGAACTGCGCTATGGCGAAAACCCGCACCAGAAGGCTGCGCTCTACCTGCCAAAGGGCCCGCATCGCCAAGGTATCGCGCAGGCCGAACAGGTTCAAGGCAAGGCGCTGTCATATAACAATTATGCCGATGCCGATGCCGCGCTGGAACTCGTGGCCGAGTTCAAGGGGCAGGCCCCTGCGGCAGTCATCGTCAAGCACGCCAACCCCTGCGGCGTGGCACAGGGCGCCACGCTACTCGAAGCGTGGCAGGGTGCATTGCAATGCGATTCGGTTTCGGCCTTTGGCGGCATCGTCGCGGTCAATGTGCCGCTTGATGGCCCTACGGCAGAGGCTATTTGCGAGATTTTCACCGAAGTCGTCGTCGCCCCCGCCGCCGATGAAGCCGCGCGCGCTGCCTTTGCCAAAAAGAAGAACCTGCGCCTGCTGATTACCAGCGACCTCCCCGATCCGCGCCGCACCGGCCTCACCATCAAGCCGATCACCGGGGGCTACCTCGTCCAGACGCGCGACAATGGCGCGATCAGCGAGGCTGAACTGAAGGTGGTGAGCGAGCGTGCGCCCACACCGCAGGAACTCAAGGATTGCCTGTTCGCCTGGACCGTGGCGCGGCATGTGAAATCCAACGCTATTGTCTATGCCAGGGACGGCATCACCGCAGG